>NZ_KV797592.1:0-163639 GCF_001809405.1 Corynebacterium sp. HMSC055A01
GATGTTGGTGTAGCCTCCTGCCTGCCAGGGCACCAAATGATGGACTTGACAGTAATCAGCGGGCTTGTTACAGCCTGGTCTAGAACATGTGTGGAATTCAGCGTGCAGGGTAAGGCGTTGTTTGAAGTTTGCTCCACGCTCTAGCCGGAAGGTGTCGATGGGTCCTTCAATAGGGTGCACGATGGTGGCATACCCTATTTCGGCAAACTTGTGGGTGAGGAATTCTGCCCCGGTCATGCGCCCGCCGTTGGTGAGGTTGAGCTCGATGTCCCCGTCACCGTTGATGATCTGGTCCAACTCGTTGAGGGTGACGATGACTTGGGTGCGCACCGCAGGTTTGGAACCGGTGCCCTCTTTGAAGAAGATGTCGTTGGCGGCTTGAAGCAGGTCGGTGGTGTTGGTTGATTCGAGGACGCCGCGCATGTTGGCGATCGTGGTGGCGTCGTCGGTTATGGAGAGTGTGTTGGGGCCTTGTTCCCGGTAGGTGATGCGTACGCCTGGTTTGGCTATGCGTTTGGAGCGTAGTTCTTTCAGTCGTGTGGCGGCGACGGTGGGGATGCGGTGTGCGGGTGTTCCTGCGAGTTTGATTCTGAGGTTCCAGGCGTCGAGGGTTTTCTTGACTTTTGCGGTGTAGGACTCGATGAGTGTGAGGGTGCCGAGGCTGTGGCGTTGTTGAAGGGCTGCGGTACGGGCTTTGCGTTGTTTGCCGCTAAAGCGGGTGGGCCCGAAGTACACCTGGTTAAGGCGTGCTAGTTCGGCGGCATCGGAAGCAGAAGCGCCGAGCGCGCGGAGCTCATCAGGTGAGCCAGGAATGTTTTCCACCAGCGCAATCCCCGAGTTGCGTAGGCGGATGTAGGTTTCGATATCCCCCATGGGCACAGAGACTAAAACAGGTCTCTACACCCCGCAACCGGAAGAAGAAAAATTCTGGTCGCGGGTAGCGGAGGGATAAGAAAAGCCTCTCAGGTGAGGGGCTTAGCAGCTACATTTCGGTAAGCGAGCGGTCACCTGACCATTCGATATGGAACGTGCCCTCGCGGTCCACACGCTTGAAGGTGTGGGCGCCGAAGAAATCGCGTTGGCCCTGAATCAGAGCAGCTGGGAGGCGCTCGGCGCGCAAGCTGTCGTAGTAGGACAGGGAAGAGGCAAACACCGGAACCGGCAGGCCCAGCTGCGTTGCAGCAACCACGACGCGACGCCAGGGGTCGATGAGGTTCTCCAGCTCGCCCTTGAAGTACGGGTCCAGAATCAAGGCAGGCAGGTCGGCATTGTTGTCGTAGGCCTCACGGATGCGGTCGAGGAACTTCGCGCGAATGATGCATCCACCGCGCCAGATGGTGGCCAAATCGCGTGGGTCCACGTTCCAGCCGAACTCCTCGGAGCCAGCCTTGATCTCATCGAAGCCCTGGGAGTAGGCAATGAGCTTCGCGGCATACAGTGCACGGCGAACGTCTTCGACGAACTCAGCCTTGTCCACGTTGAGCTCGGCAATGGTTCCGGAAGGCAGCTGGCCTTCCTGGGCAGCTGCACGTTGAGCCGTGGCAGAAGAGAGCGCACGCGCGAAAACGGATTCCGCAATGCCAGTGATCGGCACGCCCAGCTCGAGACCATTAATGGCGGTCCAGCGGCCGGTGCCCTTCTGGCCGGCGGCGTCCACGATGACGTCGACAAGCGGGGCACCTGTCTCCGGATCTTTCTGTGCTAGTACTTCGGCGGTGATCTCAATGAGGTAGGAGTCCAGGTCTCCGGCGTTCCATTCGCGGAAGACTTCGGCGATTTCAGCCGGTTCCATACCCGCACCATAACGAAGCAACTGGTAAGCCTCACCGATAACCTGCATGTCGGCGTATTCGATGCCGTTATGCACCATCTTGACGAAGTGGCCAGCGCCATCGGGTCCGATGTGGGTCACGCACGGAGTACCGTCGACATTAGCGGCGATGGACTCGAGGATTGGTCCCAAGGTCTCCCAAGACTCAGCTGGGCCACCAGGCATGATGGACGGGCCATTGAGCGCGCCTACCTCACCACCGGAAATGCCTGCGCCGACGAAGTGACGCCCCTTAGCGGCCACCTCCTTCTCGCGGCGAATGGTGTCCGTGAACAGTGCATTGCCGCCATCGATGATGATGTCACCCTCATCCATGGCCTCGGTGAGTTGCTCGATGACGGCGTCAGTAGCCGCGCCAGCCTTAACCATGATGATCGCCTTACGCGGGCGCTCGAGGGAGGCAACGAAGTCCTCGACGGTCTCGGAGGCAATGAACGCTCCTTCATCGCCGTGCTCGCTGATGAGCGCGCGAGTCTTTTCCGGGCTGCGGTTGTACACCGCGACCGTGTTGCCGTTGCGAGCAAAGTTTCGCGCAAGGTTGGAGCCCATCACAGCAAGCCCCACAACGCCAATCTGAGCGAGATCTGTCTTTTCAGCACTTTGAGTCATGTTCACCATCCTACGTCACCGAATTCCACTAACCTGTTGTGGCATGAACCACTCTGAAATCTTTGAAAAGCTCTTGGCCGTTTCCCAGTCGCGTCCGCTCAACGCGGAAGAACTCGAGTTGATCAACTCCAACCCGCAGGGGCTCGCAGGGCTTATTGGCCTGCGCTACACGCACATTTCTGCGGACGAGGTTCGATCTGAGGTGGAAGTCGTCCCAGATCACCACCAGCCTTGGGGCGTTGCAAATGGGGGTCTGTACTGCACAATTACGGAATCGACTGCATCCGTCGGCAGCCTAATCCTCGCAGGCAAGCCCGTTGTCGGTGTCAACAACAACACGGATTTCCTCAAGCCGGTGGCTTCGGGCACGGTGACCGCCGTTGCTACACCGCTGTACAAGGGGCGCCGCACGCAGCTGTGGGAGGTTAAGATCAGCCAGGGGGATGTGCTCCTCGCCGCGTCCACGCTGCGCACGATGGTGGTGCAGTAGCCTCTTACAACCAGTTGTTGCGGCGGAACCACCACCACATTCCGGCCACAACTAACACCATGAGGCCGATTGCGCCGTAATAGCCCCAAGGAAAATGTAGCTCCGGCATGACATCGAAGTTCATTCCGTAGATACCCGCGACAAGCGTTGGTGCGGCCCACATACCAACCACCGCGGAAATCGTGCGCATGTCGGAGTTTTGCTGCATGCTGATCTTGGCCACGGAGGCGTCTATAAGCGAGGTCAAGCGCTCATCGAACCCCGACACGTGGTCCTGGACCACCAGCTGGTGATCGTTGACGTCCCTGATGTAGGAGCGAATCGCCTTCGGAATGAGGTCCTTGTGGTCAGAGACCATCGAGCGCAAAGCAGGCGAAAGCGGCACGATGGCGTGCTTCATCTCCAGAATCTCGCGCTTGAACATATAGATGCGATCGATGTTCGGCAGCGAATTCGGAGTGAAGATTTCTTCCTCGAGCTCGTCGACTTCGATGGCGATGAGCCGGCAGATCTCCGAATAGCGGTCCACCATCATGTCTAGGATCTTCCACGCTAGGGACACGGGGCCCTGTTCGACGAGGTCCTGCTCATCCTCGATCACGTAGGCCAAGTTGGGTAGCTTCGCCGAGTGACGCACCGTGATGATGAATGTGTCACCGATGATCATTTGCATCTCACCAGTGGAAATAATCTGGCGCTTATCGGCTACCTCGTCGTGATCCCGGTAGTTCACTGACCGCGCCACCACGAACAGCTGGTCATCGTAGCGTTCCAGCTTCGGGCGCTGGTGTGCTTGGACGACGTCCTCGACGATGAGCTCGTGGATACGAAACTCAGCCGCCACCTTCGTCATCTGTGATTCGAGCGGCTCGTAGAGGCCTACCCACACGAAGCCGCGGCCGTACTCTTCTACGGTTTGCAGCGCGCTGTGCGGCGAAAACTCGCCGGGAAGAGCCTCGCCATCGACGAACACGCGGCAGTGTTCAATGGCACGTTCGACGGGAACGGAAAAACTCGGAGCACTGTCGTCAGAAGTATTTTTCTTGCGTGGCTTGAATGGTGACGGTACAGATGGCATCGTGTCTCAGCCTCCTTCGTTTCGTATCGGCGTTTTGTAATGGCGGCTAAAGCTTACACCTGTAAGGGCATATAATCGTTGTCATGCCTACCTGGAAAGAAGTTACTGCAGCGAATCCCGCCCATTCCCATAACTTTGCGCGGAAGTGGAAGACACTTCGGGCCCAGGGCAAGGACATCGATGGGGAAGCCCGGCTTATCGACGCCATGAGTGAACGCCACTCCCGCGTCCTCGACGCCGGCTGCGGTTCCGGGCGCCTCGGCGGTGAGTTGGCAAAGCGCGGCCACACGGTGTTGGGCGTGGACGTCGATCCCATCCTGATCGAGCATGCGGTCAATGATTATCCGGAGGCCCGTTGGGAAGTGGGGGACCTTTCGGAAGAGGAAATCCCGGAGGGTAACTTTGATATCGCTGTGGCTGCGGGCAACGTGATGACCTTCATTGCCATCGAAGGACGTGAGGCCGCTCTGCGCAACGTCTTCAACGCTTTGCGCCCGGGTGGTCGGTTCGTCGTTGGTTTTGGCGAAGGTCGTGGTTGGGGCTTCGATGAATTCCTCGACCTCGCCCGCGCGGTGGGCTACCGAGTCGACTTCATCTTCGCATCCTGGGACATGAAGGTCTTTAAGGAGAACTCCACCTTCATGGTGGCCGTGCTTACCCGCCCCGGCGCAGACCTATTGGGTTAGCGCTGCGCGCCTGCGGCGAGGCGCCGCAGCCGGTGACCATGGTCAACGGGGCCGCGCCCGCGACCGACGTGAAGCGCATCAGCATTCTCTATCGCTTCGTGGAGCCATTCGGTGGCCCATACCAATGCCTCGTCGAGTGTTTCCCCCGCTCCTAAACGTGCTGCGAGCGCGGAGGAGAGCGAGCAGCCGGTGCCGTGCGTGTTCTTCGTGTTAATCCGCGGGCAGGGCACGCGGGTTACCGCGCCGGACGGGCTTACCGTTGCATTATCGGCTTGGGCGCCGTCGAGGTGTCCGCCCTTGACCACGACCCAGGTCCCATTGTCGTGAGCCCACTGAATGGCGATATCGATTGCTTCCTCGAGGATGCGCGGCTGTGCGACGTCCGCGAGGACAGCGAGCTCCGGCAAGTTCGGCGTGACCACGGTGGAGCGGCGGGCGAGTTCGCGCACAGCGCGCTCCGCCTCCCGTTCGAGTAGGCGGTCGCCGCTGGAGGCGACCATGACCGGATCGCAGACTATGGGAACCCCCTCGGGCAGGGTAGAGACGAACTTGCTCACCGTTTCGGTGATGGACACCGAGCCGAGCATGCCGATCTTGAGGGCGTCGATAGTCACGTCCTCCTTCACACTTGTCAGTTGTTCGCGCAGGAATTCCACCGGAGGGGTGTGGATGGCGCGCACCCCTTGCGTGTTTTGCGCGACGAGGGCCGTCACCACTGCCATGCCATAGGCGCCGGCCGCCTCAAAGGATTTGAGGTCAGCGTGAATTCCCGCCCCTCCCGTGGGATCGGTGCCAGCAATGCTGAGGACGCGAGGCAGGGCAGGACGGTTCACGGTTTTCTCCTTTACGCTAGGGACTTCTTCCGTTCTACCGTATGTGGCCAAAGAAAAGGGAGAGAGGATGATTCCTCTCTCCCTTAAAGCGCGTAGAACTTAGTGAAGGTCGCGGTCAATGACGTTGCGAGCGACGCGCTGCTGCTGGGTGATTTCCAGGTTGCCGCGGTCGCGCGAGAAGGCGTTGAGGATCCAGTGCAGCGCCACGAGGGTACGGCTGCGGAAGCCAACGATGTAGAAGATGTGCAGGCCGAGCCAGGAGATCCACGCCGGGAAGCCAGCAAACTCGGTCTTGCCCAGCTTGACGACGGCGTTGAAGCGGGAAATAACGGCCATGGAGCCCTTGTCAAAGTACTCGAACGGCTCGGCTTCGTTCGCGGTGGACTCTTCATCGATCTTGGCTTCGATGAGCTTGCCCACGTGGTTGCCGCCCTGGATGGCCACCTGGGCCACGCCCGGAAGGCGGTTGAGGGAAATCATGTCGCCGACGATGTAGACGTTCTTGTACTCGCCAACCGTGAGGTCCTCGTTGACGGAGACGCGGCCGGCACGGTCGGATTCCACGCCAGCCTGGTCAGCGATGACCTTGCCCAACGGGGAAGCAGCGACACCTGCGGACCAGATCTTGGTCGCGGCCTCGATGGTGACCTCTTCCTCGGTCTTCATGTTCTTGTAGGTGACGGCGTCAGCGGTGACGTCGGTAACCATGGCGTTGAGGCGCACGTCAACACCCAGCTTCTCCAGCGTGCGTTGAGCCTTGCGGCCGAGGCGCTTGCCAAACGGCGGAAGGACCTGCGGAGCGCCGTCCAAGAGGTAAATCTTGGCGGAGGAGGAACCGAAATTGGAGTATTCGCCAGCAAAGGTGCGCTGTGCCAGCTCGGCAATCTGGCCGGTCAGCTCAACGCCGGTCGGGCCAGCGCCCACGATGACGAAGGTCAGCAGCTTCTCGCGCTTTGCAGGATCCTCTTCCAGCTCCGCCTTCTCAAAAGCGGAGATAATGCGGGAGCGGATCTCTAGGGCATCATCCAGCGTTTTCATACCTGGGGCATACTCGGCGAAGTGGTCGTTGCCGAAGTAAGACTGGCCAGCGCCGGCTGCCACAATGAGGGAGTCGTAGCCGTAGGTACGAACAGCGCCATCGAGTTCCGCGGTGACGGTCTGATCCTTGATATTGACGTCGGTGACCTCACCGTTGACAAAGTTAACGTTGTCCTGGTGACGCAAGATCTGACGCGTAGACGGGGCGATTTCGCCGGCGGAAATGACGCCGGTGGCTACCTGGTAGAGCATCGGCTGGAAGAGGTGGGGGTTCTTCTTGTCGATGAGGGTGATCTCAACATCCGCGTCCTTGAGCTTCTTGACGGCGTTGATACCGCCGAAGCCGGCACCGATAACAACGACGTGGTGGCGGCCGTTACTAGGACGGTGGGGAGTTTGCGCCATGGTGTTTGATTACCTTCCTTAAGAAAGCCAGATTATTTTACCCGAGTCAGTCTAAACCTTTCTACCGGTACATGCATACTTTATGGGTTATTAACTGGCTTTTTGGGCCGCGCCTCCACCCGCGCGGGCCCCGTTGGCTTTAGTCTGGGAGGACACATGCGTGCGATGAGGAAGGCTGACTTGAGCGTGTATCCCCACTTGGCTTCGATCGATGCTGCGGTGTGGCCCGGCGTGGCTACTGTCCCTTCACCGCGCCTACTGCGTATGAAAGCTGGCCGGGCTGAGGCGGAGTTCGCGCAGGCCTGTTCCAAGGCTGGGGTAGAGCTGGAAGGCGAAGATCCAGATGTCACCGTGCTTCACGACGCCCTCTTCTCCCGCACCGCCGATTCGGGTTGGCTGGGCCTGGCCGAGTCTTATATGGCAGGCGAGTGGACAACTCCCGATTCTGAGCGCCTTGTCAAAGTCCTCACGCGGCTGGTGGAGGTGGGTTATCGGCCGAAGGCCAAGGAGCTTGCCGTGGAGACATCGAGCCCTGGTGAACTACCCCTTGACGTTGTGAAACTGTACGCAGGTGACTCGCTGAGCCATTCGGGCGGCATTTTTGCAAGTGGCGTACCCACTACGGTGCGCGAGGCGGTGCGTAGCTATAGCGCGCGTGCGGGCAGAAAGGAACCCAAAGAGCACTTCGTCGATGTAACCACGGTGACCGAGCCGGCAGCAACGGACCGTGAGGACTTAGGCGACGCACAGCGTCGCGCTGCGCAGTGGCTTCTCGACGCCACCCGCACCGGCGCCGGAACACACCTCCTGGTCTATCCAGCCACTGGACTGCAAGTAGCGGTTCAGGCGGTGGCCCGGCGCGCCACAGTGGACGTGCTTACGGGCGACACGGAGCAGAGGGCGCTTTTCGACGAGCAACTGCTTCTCGAAGGCGCCGCTGATTCGGTTCACGTGCAGGGGATAGAGACGGCCTTGCCCAACCCAAAGAAGTGGCGTGGGCGGTATGACGCGATAGTGAGCGTCGAAAAGCTGGAAACGCTTTCGCCGCCGGAACGCCGACGATACGTCGAGATGCTGGACCGCTCGCTGGTCAGCGGCGGGCGCCTAGCTTTAGCTTCGCTTTTCGCCACGGATGCGATGACCCCGGCTGCGCGTTCGGCGATTCAGGTTCTGCGTGCCTATATCTGGCCTGGTCTGGAATACCCGACGTTGGAGGAAACCCACAGGCTCTTCGATAAGCGCTCCAACCTGCGAATCATCGGGCAAACCCACACCGGAAGTCACTACCTCGAAACGCTTCGCTACCAGCGCAGCTTTTTCGATGGCCGCCACCGCGAAGCCGGGGCGGCTGGGTTCGATCAGGTCTTCCGACGCCTGTGGACCTTCCAATTTGCCCTGCGCGAGGCGTTGCTCAGCCTGGGCATGCTGGATGCCGTGCACGTGGTGGCGACCCACCGCCACCGCGGCGGCCGGCGTTAGCGGTCTACACTGGGGCGGCGCCAAACGTCACAATTCACTTTGCCGCCCGGAGGATAAGAGTATGTCGGAGTGCCCAGGAATTATCGCGCACCGAGGTTATAACGGCTGGTACCCCGAAAACACAGTCCGGTCCTTCGAAGAAGCCCTCAAGCTCGACGTGGCTGGTGTGGAGTGCGACGTCAACCTAACCAAAGACGGAGAAGTCGTAGTTATCCACGATCAGACGGTGGACAGGACGTCGGATGGCGCCGGCGCTGTTGGCGACATGACCCTAGAGGAGCTGCGCACACTCAATTTCGGTACCCACGGGGATCCGCAACGCATCATGCTTCTCGACGAACTCGTGGACCTCGTCATGTCTTACCCCGGAAAGCAGCTGCTCATAGAGACGAAGCATCCGTCTCCTTTTGGTGCACGCCTTGAGGAATCGGTAGCGGAAGTCCTACGCGGCCGACAGCTCGATGCCGACCCACGGTTTAGCCTGATCTCCTTCAACCCCGAAGCAATTGCTCGGTTTCGACACTTCTTGCCGTCCTTGCGGTCATTCCTTCTCCTTGAACCTGATGAGGGAGTCCCGGAAACGCTCGAGGGTGCAACGGGATTTGGGCCTTCGATTCACCAAGCGCGGAGGGACGCCGGCTTCTTTGTCGGTGTTGATGCCCCGTCCTACGTGTGGACGGTGAACCTGCCGAAGGACATGGAGTGGTGCCGCGAAAACGGAGTATCGCTCATGGCAACCGACCTGCCAGAGCTGGCAATCGACGTGCTTTCGCGCAGTTAGCCAGCGTTAGGCTACATCCTCATCTGATCCGTCATGGACCGAAATGGTCTATCTAAAGAGACGGCGGAGTTCTCTCATTAACGCGACGTGATGTGAGGTCTTCCATTGTGTTGCTTGTGATGTTCCCCACGCGTAGCATGGGTTTTCGAGTGCTCGGCTCCGGAAATTTTCCTGCTGTTTATCAAGTCAATACTTTCAATAAACTTTTTGTTTACTGCCTTGGTCTAGTTTCTTCTGCATGGCAATTTCCACCCCGGCAAGCGGGCTAACGGCTGCGATCCCTGCAGTCACTGAGAAGCCGGTCGTCTCCGAGGACTTCGCGCGTCATCCACGCAAACGGAAGCTCGATTGGAAACAGATCGGTCTTGCGGCATTGCTCGTTGGCCCGAACCTTCTCCTTCTCGTTCTTTTCACTTATCGGCCGTTGGTCGATAGCATTCGCATCTCTTTCTTTAACTGGAATATTTCATCGCCGACGATGACCTTTGTCGGTCTTCAGAACTACATCGACTGGTTCCAAGCACCGGATACCGGACGCGTGGTGTTCAACACTGTCGTTTTTACTTTCTTCGCGGTGGCCGGTTCGATGGTTTTGGGACTGGCTCTGGCATTGCTGCTGGACCAAAAGCTTTTTGGTCGCGCTGCGGTGCGTTCGATGGTCTTCGCTCCCTACGTCATCGCAGGTGCGGCGATTGGCGTGGCCTTCCAGTTTGTCTTTGATCCCAACTACGGCCTCATCCAATACTTCTTGGGGATCATCGGGGTCGATGTGCCGAACTTTTACCAACAACAGAATTGGGCTCTGTTCATGATTACGGTGACCTATATTTGGAAAAACGTAGGCTACGTTTTCGTTATCTATCTGGCTGCCTTGCAAGGACGGCGCCGTGATCTTGACGAAGCATCGGAGATTGACGGCACCCCGGCCGCGCGACACCTCTTCCGTGTGGTCCTGCCGCAGCTTCGCGGCACCACCTTCTTCTTGTTGATTACCGTGCTGCTCAATTCCTTCCAGGTCTTCGACATCATCAATGCGATGACCGGTGGTGGACCGTTCGGCTACGGAACTTCCACGATGGTCTTCCAGGTGTACCAGGAGACCTTCATCAACAACCGTGCCGGCTATGGCGCAGCAGTAGCTACCATCATGTTCCTCGTAGTGCTTGTCATTACGGTGCTGCAGATTAAGTTGCAGGAAAGGATGGATAAGTAAATGTCCGAAAGCCACGCAATTCCGGCTTCCGTCCAAGTGGGGCTACCGCAAGCAAAGGGCGAGCTGCCACCGGTTCCTGGCTCACAGTCCCTCGCAGCTCCAGTCATCACCGAAGCCCAGCGCAAGCGCAAAGGCGAGCCAGTTGATCACAGTCATCCAGCCACGAAGGTTATAGGCTATATCGCCTTGGTGCTGACGGTACTCATGATTATGGTGCCCTTGTACTTCATCTTCATCACCAGCTTCAAGTCTTTCCAGGACGTGTACTCGGATCCGATTTCTTTCTGGCCTAATCCGCTCGAGGCGGAAAACTACTCCTACGTCTGGCAGACCTCTGGATTCTCGAGCTACCTGAAAAACTCCATCATCATCACCTTGGTCCTAACGGTGGTGGAGGTAGTCCTCGGCGTTTTGTCGGCCTATGCCTTTGCTTTTATTCGCTTTCCTGGCCGAAATTTACTCTTCCTGCTCATCATCGCGTCATTGATGGTGCCCAACCAGATTACGATTATTTCGAACTACTCGTTGGTTGCGTCGTGGGGTTGGAGAGATACCTACGCTGGCGTCATTGTCCCATTGGCCGGCGTGGCGTTCGGTGCCTTCCTCATGCGCAATCATTTCCAATCATTGCCTCCGGAAATACTCGAGGCCGCTCGCATGGATGGAGCAGGATTCTTTACTACCTTGTTCCGAGTAGTCCTGCCAATGTCGTGGCCAACGCTGTCTGCGTTTGTCCTCATTACCGTGGTCAATGAATGGAACCAATACTTGTGGCCCTTCCTGATTACGGATACACCGGCTGCAGCCACACTGCCGGTGGGCCTGACCCGCTTGCAGGACGCGGAAGGCGTTACAAACTGGGCACCAGTGATGGCCGGCACCGTGCTGACAACCCTGCCCATGATCATTATCTTCCTCATTCTTCAAAAGCCGATGATCAAGGGCCTGACTGCGGGCGCAGTCAAGGGTTAGTCTGACCGCCTGCTATCTCAACGCCCAACTCACTCAAGTCCCCCATATTCTTCACTTTTCAAGGAGAACCTCCACCATGTCTCGTAAGACCTCTACTCGCATCGCTGCCGTTTGTGCAGCACTGCTGACCACCGTGTCTCTGACCGCCTGCGCAGGTGGCTCGACCACTGCAGGAAGCGGCTCCAAGGATGGCGGCGACGCCAACACCATCACCTTCTGGTCCAACCACCCGGGTTCCTCCCGCGACCTGGAGCAAGAGCTCATTGATGAGTTTGAGAAGGAAAACCCGGACCTCAAGGTTGAACTGGTCACCGCTGGTTCCAACTATGAGGAAGTTGCACAGCGCTTCAACGCGGCGCTCGCTGGTGGCGACTTGCCTGACGTCCTCGTTGCATCCGACGTCACCTGGTTCAACTTCGCACTGAATGAGGCCACCACACCGCTCGATGACCTCTGGGAGATGAACGACATTGACTCGGAGAGCTACGTCGATACCCTGCGTGAAGACTACAAGTACAAGGACAAGCACTACGGCGTGCCGTACTCCCGATCCACGAACCTGATGTACTGGAACACCGATGACCTCAAGGCAGCGGGGCTTCCTACCGATCGTGGCCCGAAGGACTGGGAAGAGTTCGACGAGTGGGCTACCAAGATCAAGGACAAGCTCAACAAGCCGGCTGTTACTGTTCCGGATGGCTCCAGCTATCTCGACTGGTACTTCCAGGGCATGATTTGGGCCTTCGGTGGTTCTTACTCTGATGAGTGGGAACCGAACTTTACCTCGAAGGAGTCCATCGAGGCAGGTAAGTTCCTGCAGGAGCAAGTCAAGGCTGGGCATATCGAAATCTCCACTGACCCGACCGTCGCATTCGGCTCCGGCAAGGCCTCCGGTCTGTTGGAGTCCACCGGTTCTTTGGGTGGCCTGAAGGAGACGGCAACGATTCCGTTCATCACCACCTACCTGCCGGGCCCTGGTCCTTCGGCAGCGACTGGCGGTGCCGGACTTGCCGTGCCGGCTGGCATTTCTGACGAGCGCAAGGCTAACGCGGTTAAGTTCATTGACTTCCTGACTAATACCGAGAACACCATCAAGTTCTCCCAGAAGACGGGTTACATGCCGGTGCGCAAGGACGCCTTGGACGATCCGGAAGAGAAGAAGTTCTTGGAGGAGAACCCGAACGCGCAGACCGCTATCGAGCAGCTCAACGAGAACACCAAGCCGCAGGACTATGCTCGCGTCTTCGTACCAGGCGGCGGCCAGCGCATCGGTGGCGTTCTCGATCGCATCACCGTGGGCAATGAGGACGTAGAGACCGCATTCGGTGACCTGCAGAAGGAGACCCAGAGCGTTATCGACCGCGACATCACCCCGAAGCTCAAGTAACACTTTGGATAGTTTGAAAGGACACCATGGCTACAGTTGAATTCCGTCAAGCTTCCAGGATTTATGATCCGAAGAAGCCTCCGGCGGTTAGCCGCATAAACCTAGATATCAAGGACGGCGAGTTCCTAGTACTCGTCGGGCCTTCGGGCTGCGGCAAATCTACGACATTGCGCATGCTCGCGGGCCTTGAGCCAATCGACGAAGGGCAGATCTTCATCGACGGGGCTGACGTTACTGAAGCCCGCTCGCGGGATCGCGATGTAGCCATGGTGTTCCAATCCTATGCGCTGTACCCCAACATGACAGCGCGCCAGAACATGGCCTTTGCCTTGCAGAACGCCAAGGTGGATAAGGCAACCATCGAAAAGCGCGTGAATAATGCCGCGAAGATGTTGGAACTGGAAGACCTCATTGATCGCAAGCCTTCCGCTATGTCGGGCGGCCAGCGCCAGCGCGTGGCTATGGGACGCGCTATAGTCCGCCAGCCCAAGGTCTTTCTCATGGATGAGCCGCTGTCCAACTTGGATGCGAAGCTGCGCGTATCGACGCGTGCGCAAATCCTGCAGCTGCAGCGCGAGCTCAACACCACCACGGTCTACGTTACCCACGACCAGACTGAGGCAATGACCATGGGGGACCGCGTGTGCGTCCTCAAACAAGGCATTATTCAACAGGTTGACGCGCCCAACACGTTGTATGAAAACCCTGGAAACACGTTCGTGGCGACGTTTATCGGTTCGCCGGCTATGACTCTTATCGACAATGTCCCGTTCGTCGACGGTCGCGTTGTCGGCGGCAAGGACCATGCGCTGGACTATTTCATGCCAGCAGAGCAGGCCGCGAAGGTGGCCGCAGATCGCGTCATCGTGGGCGTGCGGCCAGAGAATTGGGAAATCGTTGGCGTGAACCAACCCGGTGAGCAATATGGGCTACCAGTTCGGGTCGACATTGTGGAGCACCTTGGCTCCGAGTTGTACGTCTACGGCGGCCCAGAGGAGTCGGCGGATGACGTCATCGCAGTCCGTGGTGACCGTATTTCAGTGAAGGTGCCCCGAGGCGTTGACGTGCGACAAGGCGACACGATTTACCTGCGCCCGATTAAGGGAGGTTGCGTGTTCTTCGCCCCAGACACCGAAATCAATTACGACTATCTCTAAGCTGCTTCCACCACAACTAACGTGCCGGTGGCAGGACTCCCATGAGGGGTGCCGCCACCGGCATGGTGCTATGGAGTGACGACCGGTCGAGACGCGCGCTCAAGGAGCACCGCGATTGAGTCATAGGTCTTGCCCGCAATCATTTCTAGACCCATCTCGCAGGTGCGGTTATCAGAGACGTACGTGTCGAAGTGTTCGGCGTCGAGAGAAGCGCGCTCCTCGCGGGTAGCGGACTCAACAAGCTCCGGGTGAAGCATGACGCGGTCGCCAGCGGAGCCACAGCACTGTGCCCCCTCAGGGATCTGGGCGTCTCCGCAGAGGTTGGCCAAGTCAAGGAGGTCCTGGCTAATCCCCATGTGATCTGTCGAGCACGTCGGGTGGACGGCGATGCTGCCCATGCTCTTCACGATTGGCAGGTGTGGTGCAATTTCATCACGCAACCACTCCACGACATCGAGGATTTTTAAGTCCTCCCAGAGCTCGCGGTCGGCGGGGGAGAGCACCTCCGGAACCGAGTCGAGCAGCCCGTGGGTGCAGCTTGCCGCGTCAACCACGATGGGCAGGCGGCCGTGCTCCGACCAGTGCCAGAGATCGCGAACTATCTTTTGAGCTTGATATTCAAATCCCTCTTTGTAGCCCTTGGATGACCACGGGGTGCCGCAGCAATCGCCCGCGACATCTTCGGGGATCCACACTGGCTGGCCAGCCCGGCGACCAAGCTCCACAATGGCGCGCGGGAGGTCTACCGAATCCTTAGCTGCCCCAGCAGGACGGCCGAAGATGCGATTGATGCAGGCCGGGAAGTAAAGTGCACCAGCACCCTCGCGCGGAGTTTCCGGCAGACGCGATGCGGCCTTCGGAAGCGGGCCTGGGACGGTCGGCAGCAAGTCGGGGGCCACCACGTTACGCGCCATGTTGGCCCCCAGTTCCAGAGGCTTGTGAGGAACCTTGTTGGCGGAGACGATGCCAGCGCGGGCGAGCTTTTCCACCAGCTCCCAGCGCTGTGCCGTCGTGAGCGCCACCTTTTCGCGGGCGGGGGTTGCCTGCTGAGAGCGTAGCTTCTTCATGACGGCACCGGTATCGATGCTGATCGGGCAGGGGATAGAACACGTGCCGTCGGCCGCGCACATGTCGACGGCGTCGTACTGATACTCCTTCTGCAGCTGCGCCAAGACCTCCGAGCCTTCTTCCTGCCGAGCCATCTCGCGGCGCAAGACGATGCGCTGGCGTGGGGTCACCGTGGCGTGGCGGGAGGGGCAGACAGGCTCGCAGAAGCCGCACTCCACGCAGGGGTTGATCTCACTTTCGACCTTGGGGAAGGACTTGAAGTTGCGCAGGTGAATGGTCTGGTCGCGCGTGAGCTTTACGTTCGGTGCGAGGATGCCCTTGGGATCGATCATGTTCTTGACTTCCCAGAAGAGCTCGAAGGCCTCCGTGCCCCACTCGTGCTCCAGGAAGGGCGCCATGTTGACGCCAGTGCCGTGCTCGGCCTTCATCGAGCCTTGGTACTTATCAATGACCAGCTCAGCCAAATCATCCAAGAACGCGGCATAAGACTCGCGCTCCTCCTCAACGTCGAAGCGCGGGGTGAAGAAGAAGTGCAGGTTGCCAAAGGCAGCGTGCCCCATGACGGATTCCGGGTAGCCGTACTTGGCCTGCAAGTCCAACAGGTCCGCTGCAGCCTCGCCGACCTGGGAGGGTGGGAAGCAGACATCCTCGGTGATATAAGCCGTGCCATTCGGGCGATCCGCACCCAGCAGCCCGTAGAGGCCGTTGCGTAGCTCCCACGCGCCGCGCATACCTTCTGCGGTGGTGAGGAATTCGAGGGGGCGCAGTAGTGGGGCGTCGGCAAGCACGGCGCGCAGGCGATCCATGGCTTTGTCTAGGTCTGCCTCGTCGCTGCCGCCGACCTCCACGAGGAGTGCTGCGGCATCGTCATCGAGGTTGCGCCAGGATTCCGGGGCGTGGGAGTAGTGCTCGGCCGAGCGGCGCATCACCGGGGCAACTAGGAGCTCGCAGGCCTCCGCGCCGGTCTCCATGATGGGGTGCACGTAGTTGGCGGCATCGCGAAGGTTGGGTAGCTCGACCCATGTCGTGGCCTTCACGCGCGGTAGCTTCACCGTGCGGATGACGGATTCGGTAATAGCACCGAAGATGCCCTCGGAGCCGATGAGGAGGCGCTTGAGGATGTGCACGGGCTCGTCCTCGTCGAGGAAAGCATCGATACGCAGGCCGTTGGTGTTGCGAATGGAGAACTTGGTGCGCAGGAACTCCACCATCTCGGTGTTGGCGCGTAGTTTGTCGCGGAAGGCCAGCAGATCGGCGTGGAGCTTTGGCTCCTGCTTGCGGAAGGCCTCGTCCCCACGAGACGTATCTACGATGGTGCCGGATGGTAAGACGAAGATGAGCTCTTCGATGCTGTGGTAGCTATCGCGTTCCAAGGAACAGCGCATGCCGCCGGAGTTATCGGCCAGCACGCCACCGATGGTGCACACGGACGTGGAACCCGGGTCCGGCCCCAGCATGAAGCCATGGCGGGAAAGTACGGCCTGGGCATCGCCCAAGATGACGCCGGGGCGGGACCACAGCTTGCGGCCTTCCTCGCGTACTTCCATGCCGCCGAAGTGGGTTTTGACATCGACGAGGATGTCGTCGCCCATAGCTTGGCCGTTGAGCGAGGTTCCTGCAGCGCGGAAGGTCATGTGGCGATCGTGGCTATCGCAATACTTCATCAAGGCAGACAGGTCCGCCGCGTTGCGTGGAGAGACCACGATGTTGGGGATGGAGCGGTAGGGGCCGGCATCGGAGGAGAAGCGCACGAGGTCGCTGAGACGTCCATGCACGTTTTCTGCGCCGACGATGGCTTCCATGTCCGCGAGGAGTTCGGCGGGGGAGCCGTTCTTGAAGCGTGCGGGGACGGCGTCGGCCTGGCTTGTGGTGCCGGCTGGACGTGAGAAACGAGAGGAATCGGGGCTTAGTAGCTTGGACATGTTTCTAATCTATCGCTTGATAGTAAATATGGGTCAAACCGGGTACGTGAGGTTCATCATATGAGATACTCAATTCATCTAGTGAGACACCTTCTGGAAAGGAAACACCGTGACGAACCCACGCACAGAGGGGGAGACCGGCGAGAAATTCGCCGTGTATATCTTCCCCATCGTCATCATTGCCTGCGCTTTTGTCGCTTTCATGAGCCCCAACACCTTTGAACCGATAGGGCAGTACACCTCGCA
The DNA here is from genome assembly GCF_001809405.1 of Corynebacterium sp. HMSC055A01. Taxonomy (NCBI): domain Bacteria; kingdom Bacillati; phylum Actinomycetota; class Actinomycetes; order Mycobacteriales; family Corynebacteriaceae; genus Corynebacterium; species Corynebacterium sp. HMSC055A01. The sequence continues at coordinate 17,196 of NZ_KV797592.1, forward strand.
ATTGCTGATGGTCATCATGTTCTCGATGGGTCTGACCTTGACCATTCCGGACCTGGCGCTCGTGGCGAAGCGTCCGTTGCCCATCTTCTTGGGTGTTATCTGCCAATTTGCCATCATGCCGACCAGCGCCGTACTCGTGGCAAAACTGCTGGGGCTTTCCGACGCCGCCACCGTCGGCCTCATCCTCCTCGGCTCTGTCCCCGGCGGTACCGCATCCAACGTCATGGCTTACCTAGCCAAGGGTGATGTGGCACTGTCAGTGGCGATGACCTCGGTATCGACCCTCGTCTCACCGATTATGACGCCTTTGCTCATGCTGTGGCTGGCGGGGGAGACCGCTGAGGTCGACGGCGCCGGCATGATGTGGTCGCTGGTTCAGACAGTGCTCATTCCTGTAGGACTCGGGCTTCTCTTGCGCGTTATCGCCAGCAAGGCAGTGGACAAGGTCCTGCCGGCGTTTCCGTGGGTAGCTATTGCCGGCATCGGAGGCGTGGTCATGGCTGTGGTTTCAAAATCACAGGACAAGCTCGTCACCGTTGGCCTGGTCGTCTTCGCAGGTGTGGCCATTCAGAACCTCATCGGCTTCCTTTTTGGCTATTACTCGGCGAAGCTTGCCCGTCAACGCGAGGCGGCGGCGCGTACTACGGCAATCGAAGTGGCAACGCAGAACTCCGGATTGGCTTCGGCCTTGGCGCTGCAGTTCTTTACCCCGGAGGCGGCGCTGCCGGGTGTCGTGGCCGCGGTGTGGGCCAATGTCACCGGAGCGATTTTCGCCGCCATCGTGCGCCGCAAGCCCATTGTCAACGAACTCCAGACCGAGCGAGCAACTGTTGCTGCGTAGTTAGCAGGCGCCTCTGTCACAAAGCAGCATCTCATGGGCGGCTAGCAACTACTGTGCTAGCCGCCCTTTCCATTTGTCCAGACCTGAAAGTGCAGGAACGCTGGTCGTCGCCAAGCACTGCCCGGATGCTTAGCGACGGCCACCTGCAGGTATGCACTTTCTAGTCTGCGCTTTTGGAAGCAGCGGCAGAGTGCTCCCACGATTGGATCCCCCAATCGGTGTCTTTCGGGACGGCGCTGCCGGGGCCAAGCCGCCGACGGAACCGAAACCAAAATCTCCCCGACCTTTGGTGTGAAACACCAGAAGAAGTCGGGGAGAAGCATGTGTCTTAAGACCGGCTAAACCTGCGAGAGGTCATGGTCCTTCAGCTCCTGCATCATGATGATTGCGATGAGAGAGATGAAGCAGACGATGATGAGATAGTATCCAACAAAATTCACGTTATAGGAGCTGACCAGCCACGTTGCGATGAAAGGTGCTACTGCAGCACCGAGGATGGATGAGACGTTGTACGCGATGCCGGAACCGGTGTAGCGCACGTTGGTGGGGAAGAGCTCTGGAAGGACAGCGGACATAGGGCCGAAGATGAGTCCCATGATGAACATGCCGACGACGAGGAATCCGAGGACCGAGTTTCGGTCAGCGTTGTCGATGCCGAGGAAGAAGGGGAAGCTAAAGCCGAAGGCAATCATGATGAGTGAGGTTACGGTCAAGATTGGCTTGCGCCCGTACTTATCCGAAAGCATCGAAGATACGGGGATGCCGATCATGAACATGAAGATGGAGATTAGCTGAATCTCGAGGAATTCCAGGTAAGGGATTCCCAGGCCCAGCTCCTTGGTCTTATCACCAATGCCGTAGGAGAGAATCCAGGTGGTGACCAGGTAGAACAACGTGTAGCAGGAGACCATGACGAAGGTGCCGATGATCATTGGCTTCCAGGCGATGCGGAATGCTTCAGCCATAGGTGTTTTGACCTTCTTGCCTTCGTCAACGGCCTGCCGGAAGACAGGAGTTTCTTCCAAGCGCAGGCGGACATAGAGGCCGATGAGAACCATGACCGCAGACGCGAGGAAGGGGAGGCGCCAGCCCCATTCCATGAAGGTGCCGGTGGTGTCACCGCGTGAGTAATCCATGGTGGCAACCAAGGTTAGGAAAAAGCCGTTAGCTAAGAAGAAGCCGAAAGGTGCGCCAAATTGTGGCCACATGGCAGCAGAAGCGCGCTTACCTTCCTCAGCGGTTTCGGAGGCCAACAGTGCTGCGCCGGACCATTCGCCACCCAAGCCTAAGCCTTGGCAGAAACGCATCAGAGCCAGCAAGGCCGGGGCGATGATACCTGCGGTCTGGTACGTGGGCAGGATACCGATGATGAAGGTGGCGATGCCCATTGTCAGGAGCGCACCGACGAGCGTGGCTTTGCGGCCGACGCGATCGCCGAAGTGTCCGAAGAGCAATGACCCCAGCGGCCTCGCGATGAAGGCCAAGCCGAAGGTGGCGAAGGACTGGAGCAGGGCGACGGTGGGATCCTCGGTCTTCGGGAAAAAGAGAAAAGGAAAGACGGCTACGGCTGCCGTGGCATAAATATAGAAGTCGTAGAACTCGATGGTCGTGCCAATGGTCGAAGCCACGGCAATACGAACACGATCACGTTTGGTGAGTTGCTGTGTTGTGCCCGCTGGCTTTGGCAGCGTGGTGTTGACGGCGGTCATGTGAGAGGCGCCCTCCTTGAAAATTTCAATAGCTTGATTGGTTATGGAGGAAACACTACCGTCTCACCGGGTGAAATGAAAGTCTCATTGAGTGAAAAAGTTAAAGCGAGTGACTAGCGGTTGAAAGCTGGGGAGCGGAAGCGTGGTTAGAATGACATAATGTACATTATCGGACAAACACTTATGAACTGGGTGGGGTCTTTCCTTCAGGGCTGCCCGGTTCCGAGTTTGTTCCTTGACTGTGCTGTCTCGACTCACTCATGGACGCTCATGGTTTCACCCTGGTCGCAGCGCGTGCTGTTGGCGGCTGGCTGGCGATTGGTTTCTGGGCTGCGTGTCGTATCGGCGTTGCCGATTCTGTGTTGGGAAATCCTTCGTGGCTGCAAGGTTCCTTTGCTTGCTACCTTCCGGATGCCCCTTTTTGCGCGCCACTCCTTGTTTTGTGGATAAGGTCTCGTGCGCGGGGTTGCTATAGTTGGCGGCCGCTTACCTTCATCTGCGCCTCCCTGTTGGCTGCTTAGTGGGCGGCCCCCAAATTGCCATTAAATAGTCACAGTTACGTAATTGGGGTATACTTCTGTGCATGCGTCAAGCGTCAGTTTTAGCGCTGACGGTAGGCGATCACCAGCTGCACGATGGTAAGAGCTACGAGTACCGCCGAGAAGGCAGCGAGGAGCTTCATCTCCTGCAACCAAATAAAGATGCCAAACCCTACGAGCACGACGAGCCGTACCCACAGGATTGGAATGAGGCGTTGGGAATTCATGAAGAACAGTGAATCTTACTTCTCAAAGGTGACGCGGACGTTGATCTCGCCAGTTTCGGAGATCCGCGCGGCGATCATTTCAGGAGTCTCAATGCCGAAATCGAGGCGGTTAATCGGGATGTCGCCACCCAAGATGATGGTGTCGCCATCGCGGACCACCTGAAAATCCTGGCTAACGCTCTTGGTCTGGCCGTGGATGGTGAGATCGCCTGTGAGTGGGATGGTGACTACTGAGCCGTCGTCAGGCACGGCGGAGACGTCTGCGGGCTCGGTCAATGTGAAGGTAGACTCTGGATACTTTGTGACCTCAAAGAGCTTTGTCTTCATGTTCTGGTCGCGCACCTTCTTGTCCGTGGTCAGGCTCGCCATGTCCACGGCGATGTGCGCCTTCTCAACGGTGCCGTCCTTGATGGTGGCCTGGCCGGTGACATGCTTGGTTGAGCCGGATGTCGTGCGCTTATCGGCTGGGAGGATCTCATCGATAGTAAAACCTGCCGAGGTGTGGTTATATGCCGTACCTTGCGCCACGTGCCATTCGCCATCGACGTTGGTAGTAGCGGCCTGGACCTTATCCGCATTGATGGGCTCGGTTTTGACACCGCGGCCCATGATCAAAGAAAACACGAGTGGTCCTAGGGCCAGCGCTGTCGAGGCCACAATCAGGATCACGAAGATACTAACGATCAGTTTGCGGTTGCCTAATAGGGATTTCATGTACTATCTCAATTCCTCAAGCTTTCGAGCCAGTGCGACCAGTTCAGCACACAGCTGTTCCATCTCTTCAGCGCTGGCGCTTTCCGACGCTGCCGTAGCAACATCCTCAGCGCAACACCGCAGCTCAAAGAGGCCGTCGCGGAGACGATCAGCCTTCTCTGGAGTTAGGATGACGGCATCCGCAGGAATGGGCGTTCCAACCACGTTGTGGCGCTGCTCGTAGGCTCGCTGCTTGCAGGATGGCGAGCAGAACTTGCGTGGCCTACCCCGGCCGCCCTGCGCGATTTCCTTGCCACACCACTGGCAGGTTGCCGGGCTGCGCCTTGGCGGCGTGTCGGGCTGCGGATCCTGTGTACCAATCACCTCAATCACCTTAGCCCATTAACCCGAGGGTGGGAACAAAGGCAAGGGGCCATTCGTTATAATGATAGATCTTTGGGTGATATAGGTCGACCCTGATCCCTTTCCTACCTCAACACTTGAAAAGGATGATGTTGCATGGCAGATCGCGTACTCCGTGGCAGCCGCATGGGCGCAGTGAGCTACGAAACCGACCGCGACCACGACTTGGCCCCGCGCCAGATGGTGAAGTACCGCACCGAAGACGGCGACATCTACGAGGTGCCCTTCGCTGACGATGCGGAGATTCCCGAGGAGTGGATGTGCAAGAACGGTAAGCTCGGCACTCTGGTTGAGGGCGAAGGCGTAGAGTCCAAGCCCGTGAAGCCGCCGCGGACCCACTGGGACATGCTGCGTGAGCGTCGCTCCATTGAGGAGCTGGATGAACTCTTGACGGAGCGCATTGAGAATCTGCGTTCGCGACGTCGCGCGGCGGCACGCCTCCTCAAGGAGCAGAAGGCGCAGGAAGAAGGAGAGGCCTAGCAGCCTTTGCGCGCCGCATAGAATTCTCAAGGGTAGTGAATCCACGAAGAAGTGGATACCACTACCCTATTTTTCGTTTTGGGGCCGGCTTGCCCGCAGCGCCTTATGCGGCGCTGCCATCGGGTGAATCGGAATTGAGTTCGGGCCATTGTAGCGCCAACTCAGCGAGATAGACTGCGAGGGCCGGACCGAGCACAACGAGAAAGAACAGGTAGCCTCCCCACTGCGCAGGGAAAAAGAGTGGGTACAGTACCAGCAGTGCCCAAGGGCACACTGCTAAAAGCGTACGCGGAAGGTGCGCTACCGCCTTCATCATGGCCGTTGTGCACCGTTGACTAAACCTCAACCCTGGCGCATCGAGGTGGAAGAACCACACACTAATGCAGCTTATGACAATGAGGCCTGAGACCAGCGCAGCGCGAAGCACTACGCCCATCGTCCCGAGCTCAGCCTTTGCGATAATGGCGAATTCATAGGCGGCCAAGGCGCCTACGGCGAGGTAAATGAGCCACCATGTAGTGTTTACCCCGGGACGCGTCAAAAGGCCCCGAACGAAGGCCGAGCCGCGGCGGGAACCTTCTTCGCGAACCATCTGACCAGTCACCGCGTGAGCGGTGCGTAGGGACATTCCCCCAGTGAATACGGGAAAGCACGTGATAACCAGGAGAACGTTAACGATGACGAGGTCAGCGAAGAGGCTCAGAGCAGCATAGAACTTCGATTCGGGGCCCAGCATGCGGTTCATGGTTTTCTAACCTACCGCACTGCGGATTAGCCCTTGACAGCGCCGGCAGCAACACCTTCGATGATGTGCTTCTGCGTGGAGAAGTAGAAGATGACGATAGGAATAATGGCCAGAACCAGCATCGCCATCATGGCGCCCATATCGCGGTTACCGTTGGAGCCAACGAAGGACTGGATGACTACCGGGATGGTCTTGTAGCGGGTGGAAAGGCCGATGACCAGGTACGGCAGCAGGTAGTCGTTCCATACCCACATGGCATTGAGAATGGCCACGGTAATGGCAGTCGGCTTAAGCATAGGCCACACCACGCGGAAGTAGTTCTGGAGCGGGCCGCAGCCGTCGATCATCGCGGCTTCCTCGACGTCCAAGGGGATGGACTTCACGAATCCGGCAAACATGAACACCGATAGACCGGAACCGAAACCGAGGTAGAGCACCACGATGCCGATCGGGTTGTTGAGGTGAAGCATGTCTGCAATCTTGACCGTCGGGAACATGACCATCTGGAAGGGGATAATCATGGACACCACGAAGAGGTAGTACAGAAGGTTCGTCCACCAGGTCTTAACGCGCGTGATGTAGTAGGCGGTCATCGCGGAGAAAAACACGATGACAATCACGGAGAGAATCGTAATGACGAAGGACCACAAGGTCGCTTCAAGGAAGCCCTGCTTGGTCAAGCCCACCATGAAGTTCTCGAAACCGACCCAGGTTTCACCGATGGGTAGGGAGAAAGGATCGGATGAGATAGCGAACTTGGACTTAAAGGAGTTGATGAAGATGAAGAGAATCGGGCCAAGGAACACGATGGTAAAGAACACCAGGATGGCGTAGACAATGAACTTGGCGCCGCCGGACATCCTGGTCTGGTTGTCCGTGGGAAGCTGGTGTTCCTTCTTCTTCGGGGCCGGTGCGGCCTGCGCTGAAGTACTGGTAGTCATGACTTAAGCCTCGATTTCCTTGGAGCGGGTCGCGCGCAACTGGAAGTACGCGATGACGACCACGACGACGACGAAGATGACGGCCTTGGCCTGCCCCACGCCCTCGACGTTCATACGGTTGAACAGCGTATTGACGATGTTAAGGGCGACCATCTCAGTTTGTCCGCCAGGTGCACCGTTGGTCAGTGCAAGGTTTTGGTCGAAGAGTTTGAAGGAATTCGACAAGGTCAGGAAGAGACAAATGGTGATTGACGGCATGACCATCGGAATGGTGACGTGGCGCAGCATTTCCCACTTGTTGACACCATCGAGCTCAGCGGCCTCGAGAAGCTCCGGCGGGACGTTTTGTAGACCGGCGATGTAGATAATCATCATGTAGCCGATCAGCTGCCAGTTCAGCAGCATGATGAGGCCGGCGTAACCGAATTTCCAGTCCGCGCTAATAGTCGTGGAATAGTGCGAAAGCACGGCGTTGATCATGGTCTGCCAGGTATAGCCCAGGACGATGCCGCCGATGAGGTTCGGCATGAAAAAGACCGTGCGGAAGAAATTTGTTCCGCGAAGCTTGCGGGTCAGCATCCACGCCAAGAGGAAGGCGAAGACGTTGACGGTGATCACGGAGACGATGACCACGAGGACGGTGAAACCGAAGGCTGAGATGAATCCTTCGCGTTGGGAGAAAGCTTTGACGTAGTTGTCGATGCCAACCCACTTGGCGTTAGTGATGGTGGTGAATTTCGTAAAGGAGAGGAAGAAACCCACGATAAACGGCACCAAGAAGGCAATCATGAATGCCAGAAGGGTGGGCAAGACAAAGACTGGGAAGTATTTCTTCAGCGTTGCTTGCATGGTGGTGAAACCTTAAATTCAGGTGGTGCCACGCGTTTCCCAAAGGATGGCGGCGAGGAGAGGGGGGCTGAGGGCGTGGAACAAACTGACGAGTACGTGCCATGCCTCTCACCTACTCCCCTCCCCGCCCTCCGTTTGGGAAGGCGGATGGCGAGGGGATGGGACTAAAGGTTTAGCCCCAGTTGGATTCCTTTTCAGCAGCCCAGTTGTCCTTGAACTGCTTGACGACGTCATCCCACTTCAGGGTGCCGGAGGCATACTGAGACAGGGCTTGGCCGAAGTCATCCTTGAACTGCTGTGACGGGAAGTACTGGAAGTTCCACGGGTAGGTGGTGAGGTCTTCGTTGTCGATAGCTTCCGCGACCTGCTTTGCCAGCGGGTCATTCGGAGTGTCTTCTGCGGAGTAGTTCTTGAACGGGGCAATGAAGCCAAGGTCCTTAACCACGTGCTCCTTGCCGGCATCGGAGGTGAAGAGCCAGTCCACGAAGTCCTTGGTAGCCTTCTGGTCTGCCTCGGAAGCCTCCGAGTTCACACCCAAGTAGTTTTCGGTACCGACGTTGATGCCGTGCTTCTCCTCATCCGGCAGGCCCATGTACATCGGCAGGAACTTGATCTTGTCTTCCTTGACTACGTTGCCGGAGGTCTCGGAAATCTGGGACCATGCCCAGTTACCGTTTTGGACCATGGCGGCCTTGCCCTGAGCGAACTCAGCCATGGAGTCAGAGACCGTCTTAGACGGGGCAAGAGACTTCTCGACGGTGGAGTTGTCCAGGTAGAGATCGAAGAGGTTCTTGTACTCCTTGTTATAGGAGAAGTCGATTTCGTTGGTGTCCTCGACGCCCTTGTCTTGGTACTCCTGCCAAATCGGAGCGTTGGCCAGGTGTGTCTGCCAGCGCCAGTCCTCGCCGGAGGTCAGTGAGGTGGAGGCAAAGGCGCCCTCAATGCCGAGCTCGTCCTTCTTCGCCTGCATGTCCTCGGCGACTTCCTTGAGCTTCTGGTAGCTCTTGATCTCATCGGTGGACTTGATCTTTGCCCCGGAGGTGGCGATGTACTTGTCGAAGATCTCGTCGTTGTAGATGATGCCGAAGCCCTCGACAGCGAACGGGACGCCGCGTACCTCTCCATCTTCAGTGGTCAGTGGCGGGATGTCATCGGTGAGCTGCTTAGCTACCTCGGTATCCGACATGTCTGCCATGTAGTCTTGCCAGGTGATGAAACCAGCCGGGCCGTTGACCTGGAAGAGGGTCGGTGCTTCATCTTTGCCGATCTCAGCCTTGAGGGTCTGCTCATAGGAGCCGGAGGCTGCGGTGACGACCTTGACCTTGACGCCGGTCTCTTCGGTGTAAGCCTTTGCGATCTCCTGGTAAGCGGCATCCTGTTCTGGCTTGAAGTTCAGGAAGTAGACATCGCCTTCGTCGTCAGTAGAGCCTGAGCAGGCGACGAGACTTGCGGCGGCCAGCATGGAAGCCATGCTGATGGATGCGATGCGAGTAAGACGCTTCATGTGGTCCTCATCTTTCTTGATGAAAAGCGGGATGTTGAGCCGTAGATAGACAACCGGCTCGTATGCGGTTATGTCTGGGCGATCCTCCATGACAAAGGCTCTTGCCCAGTGCTACCAGTTGGTCCATAGCTGGTCACTATCCGACTATGAACTGGTTAGCCTGTCTCCTACCTTAGTGAGGTATTCCACACGATCAAAAGAAATCGGGCCTAAAACGCCCGATTGTGACTATATCCATATTCGGGCATGAGATCGCTCCCCATTTAAGGGGCAATCGGGCCTAAAACATACAAAACGATATAAGAAACGGCTGAGAGCGGCTCGATAGACTTGAGCTATTGAGCGGTGTTGGGGCACACGGGCGGTTATGACAAGTCGTCATTCGGTGCCGGCGTCTGAAGCAGCCGAGCCTCGTCGCGGCGGGCGGGCAATACGGAAGAGAGATAGGACGCCGTGGCTTCCGGGAGGGTTACGGCTTCTCCCCTCTCTTGGGCGAGGAACCAGCGGTGGTCAACGATCTCGTGGAAGATCTGTGCCGGTTCCAGCTTGTGGAGCATCTCGACGGGAACCGCAGCAATGGTCGGTTCATACTCGTGTGTCATCCACAAGTGCGCCGCCTGGGTCAGCCCAACATGAGGGCCGCACTCGATGGCCTGATAGGCCTGGATAGAGCCCAATAGGCGTTGCGCTTGGTGCTCCTCGACGCTCAGCCCTGTCAAGCTCAACAACTCCGAACGATAGTGGCCGGGATCGACTACCACAGGGCGAATGCGCACGACCTGTTTCGACTCGTCCTTGGTGACCTTGAGCTCCCCCACGTCGAAACCCAGCTGGTTAAGGCGGTCGATCCTCTCGGAAACGCGCCAGTACTCGCTGGCATCTACGGATTCTTCGGCGGTCAGCTCTGTCCACAATTCAAGGTAGGAACTCTCGACCAAGCTTCCGAGGGCGATAACATCGATATCTTGATCTAGGCATTCACCTGCCTGCAAGTCCATGAGCTCACCGATGATGTTGACGCGGGCGATGTCGACGTCGTAAAGCCTGCGTGACTCGGAGAGATTGGGCTGGAACTCCCCTGTTTCGGCGTCGACAAGATAGGCCGAATAAGTCTCGGCATCACGCCGGAAAAGGGTATTCGACAGCGATACATCACCCCAGTAGAAATTCAGCAAGTGCATCCGCACCAAAAGCACCGACAAGGCACGGATGAGCTTCTCCGCTTCGACGACTGTCAGGTGCCGCGAGAAGATCTCGCGGTACGGAAGAGAAAACTCTAGGTGTTCAGTCACCAGAGCTGCGGTGAGCTCTCCGTAGCTTTCTACAGCCGGCTGGCGTCCCGTGATGACTGCAACGGGACGCACGCTGGGAGCGCCGAGGCGCTGCAGCTCACGCAGCATCTTGTACTCGTGGTGAGCGGTACGCGCACCAATCTCCTTGACTGCGACGATGCCGCGATTGATCCCCACGAAACGCACGATATGCCGGGAAATGCCCCTGGGCAGTGCGGCGATGAGATCATCGGGCCACTGTTCCAGGGGCGTATCCCAAGGCAACGCCAGCAATGCCGACGCGTACGTCGAAGAGGTGATGCTCATGGACTCTTTCATGTCGAGTCACTCCACCTTCTTTGCTGATTTTGGCCTAGAGCTTTGCCACAGCCGTGCTGACGTTCGCGACATGTTCCGCGGGTCAGCCGGCATATGGGCTTAAGGGAGGCGCTTGCCAGTCGACGCCGAGAAGTTGTGCTGGCCGCCTTCCACGATGCGTGCGTGGAAAATGCTGCCCGGGGCAGGCGCAGTGTTCGGAGCTGCACGAACGACGATCTGGCCCGACTCGGGAACGTCTTCGCTCGAGGAGCCGAGATCACCTTCGCCCACCAATTTTCCGTAGAGGAAGGAGTCGGAACCAAGCTCTTCCACGAAGTCAAGCTTGATCGGGATGGAGAGATCGGTGGACTCGCCCTCGGGGATGATTTCGAGGGCCTCTGGGCGGAAGCCGATGGTGATGCGACCGTTATCCTCCGGCGTCATCGCAGCGACAGTTTCCGGGGAAAGCTTGATACGAGCATGGCCGGAGGTTGCGTTACCGTCCTTGACAGAGAAGGTGCCCAGGTTCATTGCCGGGGAGCCGATAAAGCCGGCGACGAAGACGTTGGCGGGGCGGTCGTAGAGCTCGCGGGGTGCGCCAACCTGCTGAAGGTAACCGTCCTTCAGTACAGCGATGCGGTCACCCATGGTCAAGGCCTCAGTCTGGTCGTGGGTGACGTAGACGGTGGTAACCCCAAGCTTGCGCTGCAGGGCTGCGATCTGGGTACGGGTCTGCACGCGCAGCTTGGCATCGAGGTTGGACAGCGGCTCATCCATGAGGAAGACCTGCGGGTTACGCACGATTGCGCGGCCCATGGCAACACGCTGACGCTGACCGCCGGACAGGGCCTTCGGCTTGCGCTCAAGGAATTCGGTAAGACCCAGGGTGGCGGCGGCTTCGTCGACACGCTTGTTAATTTCGTCCTGGGACTTGCCGGCGATTTTCAGGGCGAAGCCCATGTTCTCGCGCACGGTCATGTGCGGGTAGAGAGCATAGTTCTGGAAGACCATGGCGATATCTCGGTCACGCGGGGCAACGTGGGTGACGTCTTTGTCGCCGATGTAGATGGCACCGTCGGTGACGTTTTCCAAGCCGGCCAGCATGCGCAGCGTCGTGGACTTACCGCAGCCGGAGGGGCCGACGAGGACGAGGAATTCGCCATCGGCGATTTCCAGGTTGATCTTCTTGACGGTGGGTTCCTTAGCGCCTGGGTAGGTCAGGGACGCATCTTTGAACGTTACGGTTGCCATAGCATACTCTCCTCCATCGGCAGGTACGTGCCGAACGATCCGTAGTGTGAGAATGAAGTGAAGCAAGTCACTGTGCACCAGATAAAGTGCCACCTACGACATTAGCACTGGTGGTGGTTATTACCGCAAAAGCCCGAAAACCATGACAGGTTTTCGGGCTTGTTTGCCTTATGCGAGGCTCGAAAGGTCAGCGTGCCTTTCCTTGGAGAGACTGGATTTTAACGGCTGAGCATTCCTTTAACCAGGCTGGATACCTCGGACACAAAGTCAGACACGGCATTCTTAGCCGTGGCGGCCTTGGAACCAAGCTCCATATCCTTCACTGTGCGGGAAGTGATCTTGGATACTTCCGAGGTGAAGTCGCTGACCTGCTCGGAGCGGTGAGCGACTCCCCACTTGGTCACCTCGAGCAGGGAATCCTTGACGAAGGAGCCGTCCAGCTTGGATTCGCCCAGCTCGCGCTCGGTGAAGGTAATCGGAACCTCGCGGACATCGAAGCCATCCTTGATGGCGCGGAAGGCAACATCTACCTGGAAGATGTAGCCGGCGTTGGATAGTTCCTCAAAGTCGAGGTGCTCTAGCAGTTCGCGACGGAAGGCGCGGTATCCAGCGGTCATGTCGTTGATGCCAGCGCCCAGCGCCACCGAAATGTACTTGTTGCCCAATCGGGACAGTAGCTCGCGGTTGGCCGGCCAGTTCACAGTCTCTCCACCCGGCACATAGCGAGAACCGATCACCAAGTCAGCACCCTTGTCGATCTCCTCGAGCAAGAGATGCAGCTGCTCCGGGGCGTGGGAGCCGTCCGCGTCCATCTCGCAGAGCACCTGGTAGTCCTTCTCCAGGCCCCACTCGAAGCCGGCGATGTAGGCGCCGAGGAGGCCGCCCTTGCCCTCGCGGTGAAGGACGTGCAGGTGAGAATCCTCGGCGGCCAGCTTGTCCGCGGCCTCTCCGGTGCCGTCCGGGGAGTTATCGTCCACGATCAGGATGTGAACCTCCGGGGTGGCCTTGCGCACGCGGCCGGTAATCAGCGGCAGGTTCTCAATCTCGTTGTAGGTGGGGATGATGACCAGAGTAGATTCGCGGGTCGAGCTCACTAGTTCCTTGCTCCTTTTGGTTTCTGCTTTAAGGCGCGCTGCGCCGTCCGGACAAGCGGGTGGAATAGATCGCGTACAGCGCGCAGACCGTTCCAATAATAGTCATGAGCCACTGCAGGAGCGAACCATAACGCACCGCAAATGTACGCCCCTCTCGGAGCGGAAGCTCTTCTTCGAGATAAGCCGGTTCAAAGATGCCGCTGTCCTGGCTCACGGAACCATCTGGGTGCACGATGGCCGAGACCCCTGACGTGGCCGCCACAACGACGGCGCGATCTGCTTCCATGGCGCGCAGACGGCTCATGGCCAACTGCTGGTAGGTCATATCGGAATCACTGAACGTGGCGTTATTTGTTGGCGTCGTGAGAATCTGCGCCCCGTTGTTAATCGCGGTTCGAAAGGCCTGGTCAAAGCTCACCTCGTAGCAGGTGGCAACGCCGACCGCAGTTCCGGCCATGGTCACCATTCCTGGCCCGTCACCGGGTTTCATGTCGCCTGCGAGATCCACCAAATCGGTAATCCGCGCAAAGAAGTCACGCATCGGCATCGTTTCGCCAAAAGGCTGCAGGTACTTCTTGTAGTGATGCTCCCCCACCGATCCATCCGGGTTGAATACCTGCATGGTGTTGCGCGCACCGACCTCATCGCGCGTTAACGTGCCGACGAGGATGGGGGCGTCGATGTCGTGGGCGGCGGCGTCGATAAGCGCCCGTGCGTCGTCGTTGGCAAAAGGATTGATATCGGAGGAGTTCTCCGGCCAGATGACGATGTCAGGCCGTGCACCATCCTTGGCTGCCTGTTCGGTGACGCGGACGTGGTTATCCAGCACCGCGCGGCGCTGCGCGGCGAAGTCGAGGCCAAGCCGCGGAACGTTTCCCTGGACAGCGGCTACCGTCACAGTACCCGTGGTATGGCTAGGGCGATTCACGCCCTGCGCAGCTACAAGTCCGGCAAGCAACGGCACCGCTAAGAGGGCACAGGCCAACCGTGGCGCGCGCGCAAGCCCCACCAGACCCGCGCCCATGCAGACGACCGCACAAGTAATGAGCGCGGGACCACCCCACGGGGCGAGGTTGGCCAACGGTCCTTCGATCTGACCCCATGCCAGGCGCACCCAGGCAAAGCCTCCAAAAGGTACGGAGGAGCGCAGCATTTCCACCGCCACGTAGAAAAAGGGAAAGAGCGCGAACCCATAGCGCAAGCGCAGCAGTGCTGCCCCACCGACGCCGAGGAGGATGCTGTACAGCGAGAGGAAGATAGCGAGCGCAATATAAGGCATGTTGCCCACGAGCTCACCAATCCACGGCAGCGTGAAGAGGTACAAGACAGCGCTATGGACTATGGCGATGAGTACTGCCCATCCTAGATGCAGGGGCTTTCTCCACGGCGCCAGCGCTGCCACCAGCATGGCCATCCCAATGATCCCCGCGGCCCACCAGCCGCGTGGTTCCACCGAAAGATACGTGACCGCGCCCGACAGAGCGGCAAGAACAAGCCGCGCGAATATGGGGAGCACTACTTGCTTCCGTCCTCGAAGTCCTCGGGCTTAACGTGTTGAGTCCACGAGCGGATTTCTTCTTCATCCAAGACTTCGTGCGATTGGCCTGACTGATCCATCCCGCTGCCGGCTGTATTGCCACCAACAGTGCCGAAGGAACCATAGGAATCGCGGTGCTGCGACATGGGCGAGGCCTCGTACACGCGCACGCCCATGTCCTCAATCTTTTTGAACATCGATGCGGCAAGGAGCGTGCGGATTATGGAGCGCGTGGGCGCAAAGATGAGCAGAGCGCCAAAAACAGTGGAGACGAACCCAGGCAGCGAAAGCAGGATGCCGCCCACCATGGTCAGACCAACATTGCCGGCCGTTTTGCCTGGGGTGGGATCCTCCATCACATAGACGCCGTCTTCGGTCTGCCGGATGCGGCTGGCCATCATGCGGCGCACTTCCCAGCTGGCAATCGTCATCCCGAACAGCATGGTTAACGCCAAAGCAAGCAGCGCCCACAGCACACCGATCCACTCGGCGACTGCCCAAAACGCCAGGGTTTCGAGGAGGATGTACGCGATGAACAGAAGAAACGGCATGCAGCCCACCATACTTGCTGGACCTGCCGGTTCGCTGGCGACCCTCCCGTAACGATTAAACTTGCGCACCATGTCCCTCACTGAGTCGAAGCATCCTGAATCCGAGACCATGCGCTTCCACCCCGCCGGCGGCGTCGTCACGCCCGAGCAGTGGTTAGCACTGGGCCAGGCCGCCCGTGAACATGGCGATGGCTATGTGTACCTAGAGCAGCACAGTGTTATCAGTGTGCGCGGCGTGAGTAACGAGCAGGCGCTTGGCGACGTCCCCCTCCCCACCGCCGCTGCCCACGTCTTGGCCTCTCCCCTCTCTCTTCAGGCGCGCCGGGTAGCGCAGCGCGTTGCTGATGCCTTATCTGAAGAGGAAGGAACCTCCCCGGCTATCACCCGCGCTGCGGTCTTCGGCGTCGATGGTGGAGCTGGCGATCTCCTCGCACACGGCGTGGCGGCGGGACTCCAACTATCCGGCGGCAGTGCAGGGCAGGTCGAGGAAGCCGACTCCGCACGCCTCATCCGTGAGGGGGCAGCAACTGGACCGGCGCTGGGATTATGCGACGCGATTTCGCAGCTCGTGGACTACGTGGACGAGGTCTCCGCTGAGAATCCAGAGGCCATTGACCGGTTGTCCTCGGCTACACCTGCCGGACTCGCGCAATCGGATGTGCCCATTGGTTGGTTAACCGAACACACTGCGCCCGGCCGCGTCGATCTCGGCGCGGGCCTCCAAGATGGCGTGTTGCCCGCAGAGTACGCAGGGCTCATTGCTCAGCTGGGAGCAGCGATCACCGTTACTCCGTGGCAGGGCTTGGTCATCCACGATTTGGCGGAGGGCGATGCGGACGTCGTGCTCCGCGTCCTTGCTCCGCGCGGCTTCATCTTCGATGCCAATTCCCCCGCGCTCGGACATCGCTAGCGCGGCATGTGCCGCCAGATGGGGCGCGGGACAAGCTTCATGACCCAGGCCAACAGCTGAAGCGTCCGTGGGATCCACAGCGTGCGGGACACCGGCCGCGAACCCGACGAGGATTCGAC
The DNA here is from genome assembly GCF_001809405.1 of Corynebacterium sp. HMSC055A01. Taxonomy (NCBI): domain Bacteria; kingdom Bacillati; phylum Actinomycetota; class Actinomycetes; order Mycobacteriales; family Corynebacteriaceae; genus Corynebacterium; species Corynebacterium sp. HMSC055A01. The sequence goes on from NZ_KV797592.1 coordinate 33,198, forward strand.
GGCCTTGACCACAGCTTGTGCGACTACGTCAGGTGTCACCGACAGGGGCGCGGGTTTCATCCCTTGTGTCATGGACCCGATAACGAAACCGGGGCGCGCGGTGATCAGCGCTAGGTCGCTGCCCTGCAGGCGATCCGCCAGACCTTGGCAGAAGGCATCGAGGCCAGCCTTGGTTGAGCCATAGACATAGTTGGCCCGCCGTGCACGCCAGCCCGCAATGGAGGAAAAGGCCACGATATGGCCTCTTTTCATGACGTCGGCCAGCACGGTGAGCATAGATACCTGCGCGGCATAATCAACCAGAGCGATGTCGAAGGCATGGGCTTCGTCGTGCTCAGCTTGCTCCTGGTCACCCAAGATTCCGAAGGCGACAACCGCCGTCGTGATGTCCTCACCCGCGAGCGCTGCAGCTTGCTCGATAACTGCGCGGTGGGAGGACACATCCGCGGCATCGAAGGAAAGCGTGTGAACGGACGTTGCTCCGTTGCGCAGAAGCTCTGAGGTGAGCTCATCCATGCCGTGCTCACCCCGCGCGGCAAGTACTACCGGGCGGCCTGCGCACAACCGGCGTGCAAGCTCGCCGCCAATATCGCTGCGCCCACCAAGAATCAATAGCGCGCCCATTAACGCAACCCCCTCGGAGCTTGGTTCAAAGACTCGTAGCCGGACTCGGTGGTCACCACGATGTCCTCGAGACGCATGCCCCATTTTCCGGGTACATAGATACCAGGTTCGATCGAGAAGGCCATGGACTCTGCAAGCTCCAGCTCGTTTCCTTCCATGATGAAGGGCTCCTCGTGCGTCGACAAGCCGATGCCATGTCCGGTGCGGTGCGTGAAGTACTCACCCCAGCCGGCGCTTTCGATCACACTGCGTGTCGCACGGTCGATCTGCTGGGCAGTCGCCCCGGGCCGTGCAGCAGCTCGCCCGGCAGCTTGGGCCTCTTCCAACACCGCATAGGCTTCCTGGAAATCAGCAGGCGCCGCAGAAGGATCTGCGCCTACCACGTAGGTGCGTGTGCAATCAGAGTGATAGCCGGAGGGCAACGTCCCCCCGATATCCACCACCACGGGATCACCAGCGCTGAGTTCGCGCTCCCCGTAGTCATAGTGCGGGTTCGCACCATTCGGGCCGGAACCAACGATTATGAAGTCCACCTCTTTGTGCTCGCGCAAGATAAGCTCGCGCAAATCTGCCGCTACGTCGGCCTCAGTGCGGCCAGGCTGCAGGAGACGTGGCACCTCTGCATGGACGGCATCGATAGCCACTGCCGCAGCGCGTAGCTCCGCGACTTCATCTGGGTCCTTGCGGCTAAAGAGCCCAGCCAGCGCCTCGGTAGCAAGCACATACTCCACATGTGGAGCATCCGTCGAAGTGAGCGAAGACGGCTCGACTTGGCGTCGAATCGTGGACTGGAAACGCAATACGTGGTCCGCAGTTAGCGAAGAGCCCACAGCCACGGTGGTGGGATGCGTACCGTCTAAGGCCAGTGCATAAGGGTCCTGCCCGTCACTCCATCCCACTAGCTGGGCAGCAACGCCTTGAAGCGATTCAATGTCGGTGCTGGGTGCGACGATGATCGGTTTGGCCTCGGGACGGATGACCAGGCACGTCAACCGCTCATGGGAAGAGACCCAGGAACCCGTAAGATAAGCGAACTCTGCGCCGGTACCCACGAGCAATACATCGATACCCTTGGCAGCGGCAATCGCGCGGGCGCGGTCCAAGCGGGAAGCATAATCAGTCATGGCAGTTAGCCTACCGCTCGCCTTCGTCCAGTTAAGCTGGGCGCCGTGAATTCCTATCCCGCAGCCGTCAAGATCCGTACCCGCGGTAGCTATTGCTCGGGTGTGCTCATCGATGCATCCTTAAACCCCCGCTCCCAGCAGCGAACCCGGCTAGTTCTGACCTGTGCGCACTTCTTTCGCGATGGCGTGGGCGGTGGTGAACACTACAAAGTCAGTGGCGGGTTCAACCGGCGGATCACCGCCGTGCGCACGATTGACGGGACCGATATAGCTGTGTGCCTGCTTGATATACCAGCACCGCCCCGGGACCTTCCGGGGCTCGCTAAAAGCACACCGCATTTTCGCGCGCCAGTCAACACCTGGGGATATGGCGGAAAGTCCCGTCGCGCACAGAAGCGAACGGGGTTGTTTCTACTGCCCTTCTTTCGCACGTGGTCCATCGACTTCCGCACCACTGTCTCCCCCGCCGGATTTGTCTTCAACACGATTCCGGCAGTCAAGGGTGACTCGGGAGGGCCAGCGCTTGTCGACGACTCCGTCATCGGAACCCAAGCCCTCATCCTCAACCCATTGGGGAGAAACCTGAAGCTAGCCACGGTGGCGCTGGTCGCGCCCCACCGCAAGGCCATCGCGGCGGCAGCCACCGTGATACTGGACTTGGTCGAAGGAAATTAAGCGCCGATGGCGACAACGCCTCGTTGAATCGCGTCAATGGCGCGCCAGGCATTGCGGCGAATCTCTTCTTCGTAGCCTGTCTTGGCTACCTGCTGGAGCAGGTCGATGACCTGGCGGCACCAACGGACGAAGTCACCCGGAGTCAGCTCTGCGCCGGACTCGTTAGCCGCGGCCATGCAATAGGCCAAGGGTGCGCCCGCCGTCCACTGGTGGATGGCCAGCGCGAAGGCAGGCTCCGGTTCACGGGTCTGTGGCAGATTATGGCGCTTCTCATCGCTGACAAGCTCCGCGTAGATGCGCCACGTTGCGTTCATGGCGTCCGCCATTTCGTCGCTAGCCGCACCTGGTTCGCCGCGGGTGGCCTTGCGGTTTTCGAAGACGCACAGGGAGGCAACGCCGGCCAGCTCTGCCGGGTCAAGGTCATTCCAGATACCCCGCTTGAGGCATTGTGCCACCAGTAGGTCGGATTCGGAATGGATCTTGGCCAAGCGCTCGCCTTCGTCCGTGATGACCGGCTCGCGGTCCTCGCCATAGCCTTCAAACTCCACGTAATCCATCTCTGCCAGCAGGTCCACGATGCGCTCGAAAGTGCGGCCGAGGGTATCCGTGGCGCGCTCCACCTTGGCTTCCAACTTGTGGAGCTCGCGCTCGCGTCGGGCGAGCTTTTGGGCCACACCGGCCAGCTGCTCGCGGTCGGTCGCCGGCCAATTGTGCACCGGGTGCTCGCGGAGGGCATCGCGCAGCTGCGCGATCTTCTTGTTGGGACGATTACGCGGCTCAGTGCGCATCTTCTTAGGCCGCTTGTAGTAGTCGCGTTTGAAGGCATCCTGAACGTACTTGGTATGCCGACGCGGATGCTTCTGCGCCGCACGCGGCAGCTTCATGTGGCCGACCACTATCGGCGGATTATCAATACCGGCTGCATCGATGCGGCCTGACCATCCGGTCTCCGTGGTGACCCAGGGGCGTGGATCGGCGGTCTGGTTTGCCGGGGTGATGACAACTGCCAGGGTTGGTCGCTTCTTTGTTGCGATAGCGACGACCTCACCCACCTGCAAGCGGGCAAGGACCGCCGCGACCTCCTTGCTCCTCTCTTCTTTCTTGGAGGCACGCGCTGACTTTTCTTCCTCAGTCAGTTCGCGGCGCAGCCTCATATAGTCCATGAGTATCTCCGCTGGGTCTTCACCATCAATTGTCGGTGGAGCCAAGTTATCTACGGCCTGATCTAACTGTGCCCGAAGCTCGCGGACCCGATGCTCAGCGCGCTCAATTTCGCGCGTTTCTTCCACGACAGAGCCATCCGCCTGGAACTGCGCAAAGGACTTCTCCAGCAGGCGCAAAGAGTCATCGAAGCCGAGCATGCCCAGCAGGTTGATGGCCATGTTGTAGCCGGGTTCGAAGGTAGAGATGAGCGGATAGGTGCGGGTCGATGCGAGGCCCGCCACCGCGGTGGGATCCATGGCGGGTGCCCACTGCACGACGGCATTGCCCAAGGTATCGATGCCACGCCTGCCCGCGCGGCCGGTGAGCTGCGTGTACTGACCCGGTGTCAGGTCCACGTGTGCCTCGCCGTTAAACTTCACGAGCTTCTCAAGGACCACCGTGCGCGCGGGCATATTGATGCCCAGGGCAAGGGTTTCGGTGGCAAAGACCGCACGAACCAGGCCTTTGACGAAGAGCTCCTCCACGATGTGCCTAAAAGCTGGCAGCATACCCGCATGGTGGGCGGCGAAGCCACGCGAAAGCGCCTCGCGCCATCGCTTGAAATCAAGAACCTTGAGGTCTTCTTCCGGAATGCCTTCCACGCCCTTATCGACGATGGCCTTAATCTCAGCTGCCTCCTCTTGGGAGGTCAGCACCATGCGGGAGCGCAGACACTGATATAACGCACCATCGCAGCCCGCACGGGAGAAGATGAAGGTAATCGCCGGCAGCATCTCCATTGACTGCAGTTCTTTGAGTACCTCTGGACGACCCAGCGGCCGGTAGCGGTCCTGCGCGCGGGGTGCGCCGCTGCGCCGATCTTTGTTTCGGTCGTTGCGTCCTCCGCCTTTGTGTCGGGCACGTGCACGGAAGCTCGCGCGGTTTTGTGCATAGTCTGCGCGGCCGTTATCGCTGTCTCCTGCTTCTAGGCGCTGGATACGGCGCGCCAACTCAGCATTGACCTGGCCGCCTGAATCAGGCTCGAAGAGTGGGTAGATCTTGCGTCCCACCATCATCCACTGGTCCAGCGGGACGGGGCGCTTATCGGTAACGATGACCTTGGTATCTCCGCGCACGGTGGTTAGCCACCGGCCGAACTCCTCGGAGTTGGACACCGTTGCCGACAAACCGATGATGGAAACATGTTCCTCGAGGTTGAGGATGACCTCTTCCCATACCGCGCCGCGCGAGGCATCCGCCAAGAAGTGGATCTCATCCATCACCACGTGGGTCAAGCGATCCAATGCGCCTGAGCCCGCATAAATCATGTTGCGCAAAACCTCAGTGGTCATCACGAGGATGTCCGCGGAAGAATTGATGGAGACATCACCCGTCAGCAGCCCCACGGCATCCTCGCCGTGTGCCTCAACCAGGTCGTGGTACTTCTGGTTACTCAGCGCCTTGATAGGGGTGGTGTAGAAACAGCGGGTCCCCTGGCGCAGCGCCAGGGACACGGCGAACTCACCAACGACCGTTTTGCCCGCGCCGGTGGGAGCACAGACCAAGACTCCGTGGCCCGCTTCAACTGCTTGGCATCCTTCGATCTGGAAGTCATCCAGTGAGTACGGCAGGGCTTGAGTGAACTCGTCCAGATGCGTCAGTGTCATAAGTCCCCAGGGTACCTGTCAGGTACCGCGAACTAGCGCGACGGTCCCCGGCGCCAAGCGGGAACGTTTGAACAAGGTACCTAAGAAGGCTGACAATCCTACAGAACGTCGTCGAAGAAGCCGCTCTGCGGGGGCTGAGTGTTCCTCTGTTGAGGCTGCGGTGTCGGAGCTTCACCCGTCGAGGTCGGGGGAACAGGCCTGGAAGATACCGGCCGCGAAGACGCAGAAACGCTCGTTGATGCAGACACCGGAGTTGGTGCACCTATGGCACCCGGACCTTCGTCCAAGGACGAGGCTGTTTCATCATCCAGATCCATCCAGTCTGGGCGCTGGCGCTTCTGGCGTTTGTCGTTGATGCGGCAGAACTGGAAGGCCAATTCCACGAGGAGTACGAGGGCACCGGCCAAGACCAACATCGAAAAAGGTTCTTGGCCGGGTGTCACCACCGCAGCGAAGATCATGATGGCGACAATGATGATGCGGCGCTTGTCCTTGACGTCATCGTATTCCAGGACACCTATCACATTGAGGCATACCACGAGTAGTGGGATCTCAAAGCTCACGCCGAAGATGAGGAGCAACGTCAGCAGGAAGTAGAAATAGCGCTCACCGGTTAGTGCCGCGGTCTGGTACTCCGAGCCCATGCCCATGAGGAACTCCAAACCCACGGAAAGGATGAAGTAGGCAAGAAGCGCGCCAAGCACGAAGAGAACTACCGCCGTGGAGACAAAAAAGAAGGTGAAACGGCGCTCGTTCTTATGCAGACCGGGCACAATGAATGCCCATATTTGATGGAGCCACACCGGTGAGGACATTACTGCGCCAGCCAACGCGCCCACTTTGAGGCGCAGCAGCAGCATTTCGAAGGGGCTGGTGGCGAGCAAGCGGCATTCGCCATCCGCGGTGAAAGAGATGCGCTTTTCCTCAGGCAGCGAGCAATAGGGCCCACGCAAGATCTCGCCTAGCGGCGCCATATTAAACGGAGCGTTTTGATACCAAATGAATCCGATGATGGTGCCTACCACGAGAGCAAGCAAGGAAATCACGATGCGCCGACGCAGTTCTTGGAGATGTTGGACTAGGGTCATCTCCCCCGTAGGATTCTTGGGCTTGCGGCGCAGCTTTGAGGTCCACTTTTGCTTGCGTGCGCTAGACGCGGGATTCGGCGGTGTACTCGCGGTACTCAATGCAATGCCTCCCTAGAAAGCCCACAGCGGCACACACTCCCTTGGAGTTCCAAGTCCCTTGAGCGTGGTGTGCCTACCGAGAAAGATGATTAGTTCTGATTTCCATCAACCGGCTTGGATGCGCGCGGCTGCATTTCCGGGCTGTTCCAGAAGTCCTCATCGTTCTTCTTCGATGCAGCAATTTGGGCCTGCTGCTCGGGAGTGTTGTTCTCCTCCTTCATCTCCTTGACTTCGGACTTAAAAATGCGCATGGAGCGGCCCATCGAACGAGCTAGCTCCGGCAGCTTCTTGGCGCCGAACAACAGCACGATAACGAGAACGACAAGGCCGATTTCCAAAGGTCCCACGGTCATTGAGGGTGCCCCTTCTTTCTAGGTTGATGAAGCGTACGCTTCCATGCAGCGCAGCGCTGCACGGGGCGCACACAGGAGAGCTCTTAGTCTGGCAGTTGAGTATAACGCTCCAACGCCCGTTTTCTATGTTCCGAAATGGCGTCGACGAGCTTCTGCGGCCCCACGACCCGCAATCGGTCGGCTTGACCGAGAGCGAAACGGCTAAACCATGCTTCAGATCCGACGGGCATCGTCGCAGCTATCCGCCCATTTTCTAGTGTTTTGCCGAGAGTGATGTCGTAGTGTTCTGCTAGCCAGGTGAATTCTTGGTTAATCTCCAGCTGCGCAACGAGAGTGTGATCTAGGCCAAAGGGGGAATCGGGGTTGAAGTCCAGCTTGCGCAGGTGCGGGGTTGCGGTTGCGTCAAGCACCTCAACATCGCTCATGCGGTCCAAGCGGAACGTGCGGTGCTCCCCTACCGATTCGTCCCAGGCCACCAAATAGGGTTCTCCATCCACGATGAAGATTCGTGCTGGGTGCACGGTGCGCTCGCTGGTGCGGTTGGAGGACATGCTCCAATAGGTGAAACGGACCTGCCGGCGCTTGTCGACGGCCCCCGCCAGCGCCGCTTGCACCTGAGATTCCTCCGGATCCGTTGTGGCCAGGGAATCGTAGATGGCGGCGGTCTTTTCATCCATGATCTCGCGCAGCTTCGCGGCGGCGGAATGGACTGCGGAGACGTCGACAAGCCCCGGCATTGCCTCAAGGGACTCGAGCGTCAGCAACAACGCGCCGGCCTCCGTTGGGGTCAAGCGCAGGGCCTGGGTCAGGCCCTGGTCGTTGTAGATCTCGATGCCATCGCGGTAGCTGAAGCTTAAGTCGATGAGGTCCTCAGTATTGCGGCCCACCCCGGAGCAGAAGAGCCTATCGACGGCATCCTTAAGCTCAGCGGGGGTCATTCCCAAATCCTCGGCCGCCTCCATCGGGGTCAACCCTGGGTGGTTGCGCAGGTATGGGATGAGGTTGAGGGAGCGAACAAGAGACTGCAGTTTGCGTGGCTGATCAGCCATGGTGTGATTCCTCCCCACTCAAGAGCGCGACGATGTCTGAACGAACTTCTGTCGGTTCAATCACCACGACATCTGGTGCATATCCCGCGGCGGTGCGCACTAGCCAATCGCGGCGCACGCCCGTCAGCGCAAGGAGGCCATCCGCGCGTCTGCGTCCGGCATCGACAAGCTCCGCGGCCTGGCCATCTGGTACCTCAAGGAGGGCATCGACGGTGTCTCCCCGGTCAAGCGCTTCCACGACGAGATCTTGCAGCGGCGCGGTGGGCTCGAGGTGGGTGGCCGCAGCGCGCGAGCGCCTGACGTTGTCCACGCGGGTAGCGCGGAAAGTACGAGGTGCCTCGCGGTCCACATCCCACCCGACGAGGTAAACGCGATCACGGTGGTTGACTAGGCCCCAGGGATCCATGTGGCGGCGAACCGGCTTGGCTGAGGGCGTGGCGTAGTAATCAAAGGAAATGCGCAGCCCCGCGCGCACGGCGGTAATCACCCCGGTGACGAGCTCTGGGCTCAGCCTGGTCATGTCGTTGACGGCGGTGTAGACGGGCGCACCGCGCAAGTCGCGGGAGGCTCCCGAGGCTGCGAGTTTGGTCCACGCGGACAAGCTGAAATCACTCAAGCCCCCCGGGGTGCCAATCCCTCCGGCAACGCCCAACACCATGGCTTCCTCGGGTGTGAAGTCCACGGGAGGCAGCTGGTAGCTCTCAGGATCAAGGCGATACAGCGAGCCTTCCACACCACTGCTGTGCACCACCGGCACTCCGGCGCGTTGCAGCGTCACAATGTCGCGGGAAAGCTGCTTCTGAAAGGCCTCGTCGCTGCGGGATTGATAACCCTCGACGTTGGTGCGAATCCAGGCAGCGCTGCGGTCGGGAACGCCGCCTTGGTGCGCTGCGCCGTGGAGGGCAAAGGCGAGGTTGGTGAGCCTTTCGATGGCTCGATCTCGGACTGGTGTCCGAGCCGCAGTGCGATCTGCTGACGGCATGATGGCAGGTTCCTTGTTGAGGTTCGGGGCCTTAAGCACCTTGGTGCGAACGCATGTAGTCTAACAACCCGTCTAAGCGCGGGTCCTCGGATACGAAGGGGTCGGAGAACTCTTCGGTCATGGGTTCTGGGCGGTTGACTTTCATCCGCGTCCAATCCACCGTCACAGCGGCATTGAGCTCGCGGGCAACGGCGAGGAACTCGCCGCGCAGCTTGGCACGGGTGGTCTGCGGTGCGGTATCGACGGCGGCATTGATTGCTGCATCATCGATCCACTGTTCCACCATGCCGCGCTGCTCCAGCACGCTGTAGAGACCGCGCCCAGGGCGAATGTCGTGGTAGGTCAGGTCAATCTGGGCCAGCTTGGGGTGCGCCCAATCTCCGCCCAGGCGCTCGCGGTAGCGGTTCAGCAGGCCGCGCTTAATCACCCAATCGATCTCGCGGTCGACCGCGGAAAAGTCTTGTGTGTCAATGGCCTGGAGGGTGCGCTTCCAGAGATCGACGACGCGTGCGAGCTCAGCCGTTGGTGTCCCGGTGTCCTCGCGGTGCTCCAGCCAACGCTCTGCGGCGGCACACAGTTCTTGCTGGATTGCGAGCGCGGTGGTGTTGCCGCCTCCCTCGAGCGGAAGCTCGGTGCGGCCGGTGGAATCGAGCGCGATGGTGCGGATGTGCTGAATTGGATCAAGCACCGAAAGCTCCGGTACCTCAAAGCCAGCCTCTAGCATCTCCAGCATGAGCAGCGTGGAGCCTACTTTGAGCGCCATCGTGGGCTCCGCCATGTTGGAGTCGCCGACGATAACGTGCATGCGGCGGAAACGCTTCGAATCACCATGCGGTTCATCGCGGGTGTTGATGATGGGGCGTGAGCGAGTCGTCGCAGAGGACACGCCCTCCCACACTTGGTCGGCGCGCTGTGAAAGCACGAAACGCGCAGGCTCGTCGCCCTTGGCAGGTTTAATCATCCCGGCGCCGCAAATGAGCTGGCGGGTGATCATGAACGGCAGGAGGGCCTTGCCGAGGTCTTTGAGCACCACGTGGCGGCCAATGAGGTAGTTCTCGTGGCAGCCGTAGGAATTGCCCGCAGAATCGACGTTATTCTTGAACAAGTAGACGGCGCGCTTCTCCCCCTCCGCAGCCAAGGCTTCCTCCGCCTGTACGGCCATGCGGTTGACCATGGCATCGCCAGCGCGCTCGTACGCGATGAGCTGGCTCAGGCTATCGCATTCAGCGGTGGCGACCTCCGGGTGGGAGCCGACATCGAGGTAGAGGCGCGAGGCGTTGGGGCTAAAGATGTTCGAGGAGGAGTACTTCGACACGATGGGCCGGAAAAGCACGCGAGCTATCTCATCCGGGGACATGACTCGCTGGCCATGGGAAGCACTCGCCGTGATTCCGTACTCGGTTTCGATGCCCATGATCCGCCGTGCGTAGACAGGGGCGCTACCGGAGCGCTGTTCCACCTTTATTCGCCGCCCTTTTGGACGTAGGAGCGCACGAACTCCTCGGCATTGGATTCCAGGAGCCCATCGATCTCATCGAGGAGATCATCGGTTCCGGCGCTGTTGATGCTGACTTGTCCAGCGTCGAACTCTTGTGAGTCTCCTCCCTCACCGTTGCCGCCGCCGGCATTGATCTGAGACTGCTGTCCGCTCATTGTCAGAGCTCCTTTCGCGAGTGGAGGTTTGCTGCGCTAATACAGTGTAGGGTACTCGATTCGCACCCCGAGCTGGCGCAAACCGTCGACGAAATCGGCGGCGCTGTCTGCAGATTCCAGCAAGGTTCCCACTTCGTCCTGTCCGAGCCGCGTGGTGTCATCGAGCGCCACGCAGGCGGCTCCCGAGTTGGCGCCCTCGGCTTCACCAATTCGGAAGGTTAGTGACTGCCACGATGCGGCCAGGACGTCTTCGCCGAACATGCGGGTGGCGTGTCCGCGCAGATAAGCGCGGGTATCCGTGGGCGGGGTGTCGCCGGCCGCAGCAATCTCCTCCTCACTGACCAAGGTGCGCATCTGGCCCTTGCGCACGAGCGCGTGGTAGAGGGACTTGGCCGGGTCAATATCGGTGTACTGCAGATCGATGAGCGCCAGCTTCGGGTCATCTGCAGCCACGCCACGGTCGAGGTATCCCTTAATCAAGCGGTACTTGGCTACCCAATCCAGCAGATGGGCCGCCTTCAACGGGTTGTCCGCCAAGAGCGACACGACCTCGTCCCAGGCGGCAAGAACCTTCTCATCTGACTCTGAGGTCGCAGTGACCCGCTCCCGGTAGACGGCGAGGATCTCGAGGGCGGTGAGGCGGCGGCCGTCGTGAAGCTCCAGCTGATGAGTCAGGGTGAGGTCGCGGCTAACTCGCTGGACCTCTGCCACGGGGTCCTTCAGGCGCAGGTCACTAAAGTCAACGCCCTCCTCAATGGCGTCCAACACCAGTGACGTCATACCCAGCTTGAGCAGCGTCGAGGTATGGGCCATCGTGGCATCACCGATGATGACGTGCAGGCGGCCAAAGTCCTCTGCCACCGCATGCGGTTCATCACGGGTGTTAATGATGCCGCGGTTGAGCGTGGTCTCCAGGGAAATCTCCTGCTCGATATAGTCCGCGCGCTGCGAGATCTGGAAGCCTGGTTCCTCACCATCAGCGCCCAGGCCCATGCGGCCAGCACCGGTGACCACTTGACGGGTGACGAAGAACGGGATCAGACCTTGGGCGATGTCGTCGAAATCAGTCTCCCGGGAGTACTGGTAGTTTTCGTGGCTGCCATAGGAAGCTCCCTTGCCGTCCACGTTGTTCTTGTAAAACTTCAGCGGCGGGCAGGGATCGTGCGTGGCCAGTACTGACGTGCCCTGGGCAGTCAGAGATGCTACGGCATCTGCAGCGCGGCGCAGGATGAGGTCGCCGGCGGCGTCATAAAGCATCGCATCCCAGGCATTGGTGCACTCCGGAGAGGAATACTCAGGGTGGGCGTGATCGACGTAGAAGCGGGCTCCGTTGGCCGTGACCACGTTGGCCACGCCCAGCGCGTTTGGGTCCACCACGGGCACGGTGTGGTAGCGCTTGAGATCGAAGCCGCGGCTATCGCGCAGCGGGTGCTCCTCCCGAAAGTCCCAGCGGGAGCGCGCACCGGTATGCAGGGCGGCATAGGCCACTACCGCGTGCGTGGACGTCACGATTGGTGACAACGCCGGGTTCGACGGCGTGGAGATTCCGTACTCGGTTTCGGTTCCTAGGACACGGCTCAAGGTTTTACTCCCATCAATTCGACCCCGGTGACATGCGCGCCGGCGGAGGTCCCGGCGACGATCTTGGCCCACTCCTCCGGGTTGGCGGATGTCGGTACGTATTCCGATTCAGCCTGCTCGGCAGCAATGGCCTGGTGCAGGTGCGCGGCGGTGATGCCTACGGGTTGTTTACCCTCCGCAGCGTTGGTTTCGTCCAAAGCCTCCTTGATAGCCAACTTCTTTGCGCGGGAGACGATGTTGGCGATCATCGCGCCGGAGACGAAGTCCCGGTAGTGCAGCACGCGAGGATCCGCGTTGGAGAAGTGCAGCGTGACGAAGGGGCGCTCCGCGTAGAGATCCTCCACTGCGGTATCGATGAGCTGGGAAAGCTCGCCCTCGTGCGGGACTGATTCCGGGAAGTGGCGCGCAAAGATTTCCCGCGCGCCCTGCTTGGTGGGCCGGTTGACGCGGATCTTGATGTCGAGGCGCCCCGGGCGCATGATGGCGGGGTCGATGAGCTCCTCGCGGTTGGTGGCACCGATGACGATGACATTGCTGAGCTTCTCGACGCCATCCAATTCCGTCAGCAGCTGCGGGACGACGGTGGTTTCCATATCGGAGGACACACCGGAGCCGCGCGTGCGGAAGATGGATTCCATCTCATCGAAGAAGATGATGACCGGCCGCTGGCTACCATCAGCAGTGGGCTCGGAGGCAAGCTCGCGGGCGCGTTCAAAGATGAGGCGGATACGGCGCTCAGTCTCACCCACGAACTTGTTGAGCAGTTCTGGGCCCTTCACGTTGAGGAAGTAGCTGGGGGCAGTAGCGCCCAGGGACGCCGACAGAGAATGCGCGACCGCCTTGGCGATGAGCGTCTTGCCACAGCCAGGTGGGCCATAGAGCAGCACGCCCTTCGGCGGCTGGAGATCGTATTGGCGGTAGAGCTCTGGGTGGAGGAAAGGCAACTCGACCGAATCGCGGATGAGCGAAATCTGCTCGTCCAAACCACCGATGTCCTCGTAGGATACGTCCGGGACTTCCTCCAGCGTGAGCTGCGCTACTTCAGTCTTGTGCACGCGCTCGGTGGCCACGCCTGATTTCGGCTCGACCAGGAGGGTATCGCCGGCACGGACGGTATCGCGCAGCATCGTGCCGAGCAGCACCACCTGCTCTTCGCCCGCGGAATTGATAACCACCGCGCGGTCGGTGCCTAGGCGCTCCTGGAGCGTCGCCAGCGCGCCGGTATTCACCGGGGCACAGCCCTCCACCACCACGAATCCTTCGCCCAAGCGGACCTGCTGCCCGACTTCTAACGAGCCTGGCTCCAGGTTCGGAGAAATCTTCACCCGCATGGCGCGGCCATTGGTGTATACCTCAGCATCGCGGCGCGAATCGTGTGCGCGCCCGGAATAGCCAAGAAAGACGCCGTACGTGGAGGCAGGCTCTGCAAGAGCGTCCACCTCCGCGAGCATCTGCTGAAGCTTCGTGCGCGCATCCTTCAACAGGGCAGCAAGCTTGGCATTGCGCTCAGCCAGTTGCTCTATCTGGCGGCGGTGCTGGCCAAGTTCCTGGGAATGAGTGGCATCGTTCATAGAATCCACCCTAGCGCGCGGTGCGCCACGTTAAGCCTCGGGGCTTATTTTCGGGCGCGGCGCTGCGGGCGGGGCGGGGTGACGCCGTCGGCAAGCCGACGCGTCCAGATCAGGAACGCGGTGTGCGCGTTCATGCGGTGCTCCGGGCGGGTGGCCAAGCCCTCCACCTTCCATTCACGCACGAGGGACTCCCAGGCGCGCGGCTCCGTAAAGCACTTCAGCTCGCGGATTCCCTCCATCACCTTCATCAGCTGCGGCACGGTGGCCACATAAGTCATGAAGACGCCGCCCGGGATGAGGATATCGCGCACCTTCTCGAGGTGCTCCCAGGGTTCGAGCATGTCCAAGATGACGCGATCCACGGGGCCGCCGAGCTCCTCGACGGTCACATCGGCCAAATCGCCAAGCCGCGGGCTCCACCACTCGGGCTGCTCACCGAAGTATTCGGCGACGTTGTTCACGGCGTATTCCAAGTGATCATCGCGCACCTCATAGGAGAAAACGTGGCCTTCTGGCCCCACGGCGCGCAAGAGGGTCATTGAGAGTGCTCCGGAACCGGCGCCGGCTTCCAGCACGCGCGCACCCATGAAGATATCGCCCTCGACCAGGATCTGCGCGGAGTCCTTGGGGTAAATCACCGCAGCACCGCGCGGCATCGACAAGACGTGATCCACCATGAGGTGGCGGAACAAGAGGAAGGAGCTGCCCAGCGTCGAATCGATGACGGAGCCCTCATCCATGCCGACGATGTCATCGTGGTTGATGATGCCCTTGTGCGAATGGAACTGGCCTCCCTCCTCGAGGACGATGGTGTAATGACGCCGCTTGGCATCCGTGAGCTGCACGCGGTCGCCGTAGCGGAAGGGGCCAGAATAAGCCATAGCGTGAAAAACCTTTCACAAAGTTAGGGGCAAGAAGGATTAACCAACCAAGTATGCCTCAAGGGCGTCACCAAGCCATAGTTGGTCGCGCTCGCCTACCAGCTCACGGATCGAGTGCATCGAGAGCATCGGCACTCCCACATCAACGGTGGGGATGCCCAGACGGGTGGCAGAAATCGGCCCGATGGTGGAGCCACACGGGACATCGTTATTTCCCACGAAGCGCTGGACCGGAACACCCGCACGGCGGCAGGCAGATTCCCACAGGGCCACGGTATTAGCGTCGGAAGCATAGCGCTGGTTGCCGTTAATCTTGGTCACCGGGCCTTGGCCGATGATCGGGTGATGCGTGGGATCGTGCTTTTCGGCGTAGTTGGGGTGCACGGAGTGCGCGGCGTCGGCCGAGACACAGCTGGAGCGCGCAAACATCTGGAAACGCTGCTCCTCGTTCGCGCCGAGGGCACGGGCGGTGCGGGTCAGGATATCCCCCAGGATCGGGCCACCTGCGCCGTAGCGCGAAGAGGAGCCCACCTCTTCGTGATCAAAGGCCGCCATGACGAGGACGTCCTTGTGCTCGATGGAGTCGGCGTTCTTTGCAGCAGCGAGCAGGGCACGCAGCGAAGCATGAACGGAAGAAAGGTTGTCCATGCGCCCGGCAGCGATGAGCTTTTCGCCGGCGCCAAAGACCTCACCGCGCTGGGCATCCGCGGTAATCAGGTTGAAGGAAGCGATATCCTCTGGGTCTACGCCAAGCTGCTTGCCGACGACCCCCATCACCGACGTCTCCGGAGTACCCACGGAGAGCACCGGCTGCATGTGGCGCTGGCGATCCGGCTTGAACTCATCTTTGCGGTAGAGGTGGATCGCCAAGGAAGGCAAGCGCAGCAAGGGGCCGGTATTGATCAAGTGGCGGCTGCCATCCTTCGTGATGACCTGGCCGCCGACGGGGAGCTCGCGGTCGAACCAGCTGTGGAGAAGCACCCCGCCATAGACCTCGACGGCTACCTGCTGCCACCCTGCGGAATCGAAGTCCGGGGTGGGCTTGAGCGCCAGGCCGGGCGAATCGGTGTGGGAGCCGATAATGCGGAAGCCGGAATCCGGGCCGGCGCCTTCGGGGACATACCATGCCATGACCGCACCACCCCGGACCATGACGTGGCCGCCTGGTGCAGCTGACCATTCGGCAGACTCATCTTGGCGGCTAAAGCCGGCGGCGACGAGCGTGCGCGCCACCTCTTCAGCCGCGTGATAGGACGAGGGGCTCGCGGCGATGAAATCAAGAAACTCTTGCGTAGTGCTCATGCCATCTAGCTTGCCACGGACGGTCGGGAGATGCGGGAAGGTTCGCGGTGGGCTATGCGCTAGGCTGAGAAACACTATGCCGAAACGACTAGCCCTCTCTCCTTCCCGTGCCTCCGACTACAAACAATGCCCGCTGCTCTATCGCTTCCGGGCTATTGACAAGTTGCCCGAGCCCAAGACGAAGGCCCAGGTGAAGGGAACGCTGGTCCACGCAGTCCTAGAAAAGATGCACCAGCTGCCCCGCGAGCAACGTGAGTACCCAGCCGCGGTGAAGATGATTAAGCCCGAATGGGCGGTGATGCTGGACAAAGACCCCGAGCTGCGTGAATTGGTGCCGGAGCCCGAAGAGCTGGACTTCTTCGTCGAGGCGCGCGAACTGGTCAAGGGCTACTTCCAGATGGAAAACCCCCAAGGCTTCGACGCCCACAAGTGCGAGATGTACGTCGATACCGTCTTGCCGAACGGTGTTCCTGTCCGTGGGTTCATCGACCGCGTCGACGTTGCCCCCACCGGCGAGGTACGCGTGGTGGACTATAAGACGGGAAAGAAGCCGCTCCCCCGCTATTCCCAGGACGCGCAGTTCCAGATGAACTTCTACGCGCTGGTGTACTGGCGGCTGCTCGGCACCATCCCCACGCAGTTGCGGCTGATGTACCTCAAGGTCCTGGATTCGATGTTCCTCACGCCGGGGCCGGAGGAGCTCGAGTACTTCGAGCGCGACCTGGGTGAGCTCTGGGCCAAGATCGAAGGCGATGGCAAGTCCGGTGACTTCAGGCCCAAGACCTCGAAGCTCTGTGGCTGGTGTTCTTTCCAACACCTATGCCCCGCCTTCGGCGGCACGCCACCCGAGTACCCCGGGTGGCCGGACCGGGCCTCGTAGACGGCGCCCCGAAGAGCGCGCCGCGGCTTAGAACAGGCCAGAGATGGAACCATCCGCAGCAACATCGATGTTGTTGGCCGCGGGCTTCTTCGGTAGACCCGGCATGGTCATGACGTCGCCGGTCAGCGCCACGATGAAGCCAGCGCCTGTGCGGGGCTGCAGCTCGCGGACATGAAGGACGTGGCCTTCCGGGGCGCCGAGCTGGCTCGGATCATCCGAGAAGGAATATTGAGTCTTCGAGATCACGACTGGGAACTCCTCCCAACCGTTGTCCTTGATGTACTTCAAATCCTTCAGCGCCTTAGACGAGTACTCCACCCGCTCGGCGCGGTAGATTTCCCTAGCAATGGTGTCGATGGAGGCCTCGATGCCCTCAGCGGGATCATAGAGCTGGTGGGAGTTACCCTCGGAAAGACTCTCCAGAAGGCGCTCAGCCAGCGCTGTTGCTCCCGCTCCGCCCTTGGCCCACACTTCTGCTTCTTCGAGCGCGACGTCGAAATCGGCGGCCCACTGGCGCATGAACTCGCGCTCGGCCTCGGTATCGCTCCAGAAGAGGTTGAGAGCGACCACTGGCTTGAGGCCAAATTTGCGCACGTTCTCAACGTGGCGCTCGAGGTTCACCACGCCCTTCTTTAGCGCCTCCAGGTTTTCGGTAGTGAGTTCCTCGCGGGGCTGTCCGCCGTTGTACTTCTGGGAGCGGATAGTCGCAACAACGACGGCACCGGCGACGTCAAGATCACCGAAGCGGGACTTGACGTCCATGAATTTCTCGCCGCCGAGATCCGCGCCGAAGCCTGCCTCCGTGAGGACAATGTCACCGAAGCGCATCGCAGTCTGGGTTGCCAGCAGCGTGTTGCAGCCGTGAGCGATATTGGCGAAGGGGCCGCCATGGACGAAGGCAGGGGTGCCGCCCAGGGTCTGGACCAGGTTAGGGTTCAGGGCATCACGCATGAGCGCTGTTAGTGCGCCTTCTGCGCCCAATTCGCGGGCGGTTACTGGCTTTTGGTCGTAGGTGTAGCCCACAGTGATGTCACCGAGACGCTTCTTTAGGTCTGCCAAGTCGGTTGCGAGGCCGAGGATGGCCATGATTTCCGACGCCGCCGTAATGGTGAACCCAGTCTCCCCCGGCACGCCGTGGGCGGGGCCACCGAGCCCGGTAACAACGTGGCGCAGGGCACGGTCATTGACGTCAACGCAGCGCTGCCAGGTAATGCGGCGCGGATCGATGTTGAGCGCATTGCCCTGGTGGATGTGGTTATCGATGATGGCGGCCAAGGTGTTGGTGGCCGCGGCGATAGCGTGGAAGTCACCGGTGAAGTGGAGATTGATGTCCTCCATTGGGACAACCTGAGAGTAGCCGCCACCCGCGGCGCCTCCCTTGATGCCCATGACAGGGCCCTGGGAAGGCTCGCGAAGGGCGACGATAGCCTTCTTGCCCAGCTGCGTGAGGGCGTCGGTCAAGCCGATAAGAACAGTAGATTTACCCTCGCCAGCTGGCGTCGGTGAGACGCCGGTGACGAGGACCAACTTGCCATCTGCGGGAGTATCCCCAACTCGAGTGATATCCACTTTGGCTTTGCTTTGCCCATAAGGAATAAGAGCCGTCTCCGGAATGCCTGCGCGTGCAGCAATATCCGTAATCGGTTCGAGCTGGTGAGCTTGAGCAATATCAACATCAGAAGGTTGCGTAGTCATGCTCTCCAGCTTAGCGCGCTAAAGAAGCGCGCTAAGCAACATCAAATTATTTCTAAATGATGCTAGGTGATGCTAGATAAGGACTGCGCCAAAGGCGTAGCACAGGAGGACCGACAAGACGATGCTCACAGTGCCTGGAATGATGAACGGGTGGTTGAAGACAGCCTTGCCAATGCGAGTCGAGCCAGTGTCATCCATTTCGACGGCCGCCAACAAGGTCGGGTACGTCGGCAGGATGAACAGCGCGGACACTGCTGGGAAGGCAGCCACTGCGGTAAGCGGGTTGACGCCGAGGGCCAGGGCTGCCGGCATGAGAGCCTTAGTGGTTGCGGCCTGCGAGTACAGGAGCGCCGCAGCGAAGAAGAGCACGATGGCCAGCAGCCACGGGGCGGACTCAATGATGGACCCGGAGATGGCCTGGATGTCCTCCATGTAGTGGTTGATCAGCGTGGTACCCAACCATGCGACACCGAGCACGCAGATACAGGCGGACATACCCGACTTGAAGACAGGCGTGTTGAGAACGTCGCCGGCGGGGACCTTGGTGACCATGACGATGAGTGTTGCGGCGGTGAGCATCACTGTCATGATGGCCTCGTTACGCGGCAGCGTCGGTTCCTCGATAAGACCCACCTGGGATGAGGTAAGGGTGGCCCACAGCATCACGATGACGATGGCGACTAGGAAGATGATGACCGAGGTCTTTGCACCTTGTGCCGGAGCGTAGTTCTGGGAACCCTGCGGCAGCTTCACCAAGCCCTGGGCCTTGCGCTCTTGGTAAACGGGGTCATCTTCGAGTTCTGCGCCCGAGCGGTTTGCTACCCAAGCGGCAGGGAAAATGGAGAGGAACGTAGCCGGAATAAGGACCGCGAGGATCTGCAAATAGCCCACGCCCATCGGCTCCAGCAGCGAAGCCAACAGAACAACGGCTGCGGAAATAGGTGAGGCACAGATTGCCATCTGCGAGGCTACGACGGAAATCGAAAGCGGGCGGGAAGGACGGACCTTGCCTTCCTTCGCTACCTCAACGATAACCGGGAGCGTGGAGAACGCCGTGTGGCCGGTGCCTGCCAGAACGGTCATCAACCACGTAACGATAGGTGCGTAGAACGTGATCCTCTTTGGGTTCTTGCGAAGAAACTTTTCGGCAAGGTAGACCAGATAGTCCATACCGCCAGCACGCTGCATGGCAGCAATGGCGGCGATCACGGTCATGATGATGCCAATGACATCAAAGGGGATGTCTTCACGCGTTACGGGGACACCGGTGAGGCCGAGTAGTAGAACGCCCAAGCCGCCGGCCATACCAATACCGATCGAACCAATTCGGGCACCGAGATAAATCGCCGCAAGGACGATAATGATGTGCACAACAACCATTATGTAACTCCAATATGTGCAGGTGAACTGCAGTATGGGTGGTAATTCGCGCTGTGGTCAGTACACGACCTGGGCGCGACAACTGACAGTTCTAATTCTGCCCTATTTATGTGGCTTTGGCGAGAATCCAGGCCCGATTGTGTCCGTTTACACACCGATGCCAACCACTGCACCCCCATCGGGGTATCCAGGGTGTCGGCAGCATCAGTCGGATTGAAAACAGCCAAACGCCCGTACCACCTTCAGCGAGGCAGTACGGGCGTGGACGAAACAGCAGAGCGTATTTACAACACTGGTGCTGACGAAGGTTTATTCATCGATGTAGAGCTGACCGCGGAACTCCGGGTGCATGAGGTTCTCAACGGACAGAACCTTGTTGAGGGTCTCCTCATCGAGCAGGCCCTTCTCCAGAACGAGCTCCTTGACGCCCTTGCCGGTCTTGAGGGACTCCTTAGCAATCATGTCACCGTTGTGGTGACCAATGAACGGGTTCAGGTAGGTGACGATACCGATGGAGTTCTCAACGTACGCGCGGCAAACATCAGCGTTAGCCGTGATGTCCACGACGCACTTCTCACGCAGGGTGTCGACGGCGTTGCCCATGATGCGGATGGACTGGAACAGTGCCTCACCGATAACCGGTTCCATGACGTTGAGCTGCAGCTGACCAGCCTCGGCAGCCATGGTGACTACGTGGTCATTACCGAAGATCTTGAAGCAGACCTGGTTGACAACCTCCGGGATAACCGGGTTGACCTTACCCGGCATGATGGAGGAACCGGCCTGACGCGGTGGCAGGTTGATCTCTGCCAGGCCGGCGCGCGGGCCAGAGGCCAGCAGGCGCAGGTCGTTACAGATCTTGGCCAGCTTCATCGCTGCGCGCTTAATGGTGGAGTGCAGAAGCACGTAGGCGCCACAGTCGGAGGTTGCTTCAATGAGGTCGCGGGCGGTCTTGATCTCAAGGCCCGTCACCTCAGACAGTGCTGCGGTGACCTGGTGGCGGTAGCCAGCCGGGGTGTTCACGCCGGTACCGATGGCGGTTGCGCCGAGGTTGATCTCCAGCAGGCGCTTCTGGGCGTCACGCAGGATGGCCTGCTCTTCGGCCAAGTTGTGAGCGAAGGCCTTGAATTCATCACCCAGGGTCATCGGCACTGCGTCCTGCAGCTGGGTGCGGCCCATCTTCAGGATGTCAACGAACTCATTGCCCTTGGCGTGGAATGCAGCCTGCAGCGCGTCGATACGCTCAATGAGGTCCTCCATCGCGTAGTAGATGCCGAGACGGAAGCCGGTCGGGTACGCGTCGTTGGTGGACTGGGACATGTTGACATCATCGTTCGGGTTGATGATGTCGTAGGCACCCTTTTCCTCACCGAGGTGCTCGAGCGCCAGGTTGGCCACAACCTCGTTGGTGTTCATGTTGAGCGAGGTGCCAGCGCCACCCTGGAAGACATCCAGCGGGAACTGGTCCATGCAGCGGCCTTCTTCCAGAATCTGGTCACAAGCCCAGATAATTGCTTCTGCCTTCTTCTTCGGAAGAACGTGCAGGCGGCGGTTGGCCATAGCGGTGGCCTTCTTGACCTGGACCATGCCGCGGATGAAGTCCGGGATGGTGTTGATGGTCACGTAGGAAATCTGGAAGTTTTCGATAGCGCGGAGCGTGTGAACGCCGTAGTACGCATCGTTCGGAACTTCCAGGGAGCCGAGAAGGTCAGTCTCAGTACGCGTCTTCTTGCTAGAGGCGGACTTCGAAGACTTGTTGGTGGCCTTTTCTTCGACCTGGGACTTTACATCCTTGGTCTCTTTGGCCTCTGCTTGTGCATCCTTCTTAGTTGTCTTTGCCATCGGGGCTGACTCCTTGCATAAAAATCGAAGAACGATGATGGTCAGTCCCCATCGTAGCTAGGAGCCCGAATAAAATGTTTGGAATCTCCCCCTAAAAGCGGGCAATCCGAAGATCCGAGGCAAGAATTGCCTCTGCCCCGAGCTCTTCGAGGCTGTCCATAACTTGGTTGGCCAGTTTGCGGGGAACCATGACGCGCACGGCAACCCACCCTTCACGGGCCAAAGGAGAGATGGTCGGTCCTGTAAGCCCAGGGGTCACCGCCTCGACGTCTGGCAACTTTTCTTCTGCCACGTTGTAGTCCAGCATGACGTAGTGGCGCGCATTGAGGATTCCTCGAATGCGGCTAAGCACAACGTTTTCATCAGCGGTGACGTCTTCTCCCTCACGCTTTATCACCACGGCCTCCGAGGAGACGATGGGGTCGCCGAAGGGTTCAAGCCCCTGCTGGCGGAGGGTGGCTCCTGTGGAGACAACGTCGGCAATGACGTCCGCGACTCCAAGGTGAATCGAAATCTCTACTGCACCGTCAAGGCGGATAACCTCGGCATCGATTCCATTGGCAGCGAGGTGATCGCGTACCACGTTGGGATAGGACGTGGCGATGCGCTTGCCTTGCAGCTTGGCGACGTCCCACTGCTCCCCTGCTGGTGCGGCGTAACGGAAGGTCGAGCCGCCAAAATTGAGTGCTAGAACTTCATTGAATTTCGCTCGGGAATCGAGCGCCAAGTCTCGACCAGTAATTCCCAGATCCAAGACGCCTTGTGCCACGTAGATAGCGATATCCTTTGGGCGCAGAAAGAAGAACTCGACTCCGTTCTCCTCGTCCACGACGTTGAGCGATTTACTGTGTCCGCGGCCCTTGTAGCCGGCTTCCTTGAGGATTTCAAGGGCTGCCTCGGACAGCGATCCCTTGTTGGGGACGGCGATTTTGATCATCAGTGTGTGGTGCTTTCTACGCTGAATACGGTGAATGGTGGGACGGCTTTATGGCCGATTAAAGGTAGGTGTAAATGTCTTCGAGCTTCAGGCCACGCTTATGGGCCATAACCTGGAGCCAATACAGCAGCTGTGACATCTCCTCAGCGAGCTCTTCATCAGACTGGTATTCCGCGGCGATCCACACTTCGCCAGCCTCTTCGATGATCTTCTTGCCCAGATGGTGGATGCCTTTGTCAAAAGACTCCACGGTGCCGGAGCCCTCAGGGCGTTCGGCGATCTTCTGGGACAGTTCCTCAAATAGGCTCTCAAAATTCTTCACGGTGGTTTATTCTTCCACACCGCTGCATAAAATTCTGCTAGTCGGCCGAAATTCTCAGTTACGCAAAGCCGGCTGACATGATGCGCAACTGAAATCGGTACGTCTAGTCGGCGCGCAACCGGCTAAACCACTCGTGAACATTGGCCGCCGTCGCCCCCTTCAGATGACGGTGAGCAGAGCCCCGGAGGTCAGTAATTTCGGTGGCTTGCTCGGGCACCGCGACGTGGTCTCCCTCCGGCAGTCCGATGACGGTGCACCCGGCGTCGACAGCCGCGCGCATACCTGCCGCAGAGTCTTCAAATACAAGGCAGTCCCGTGGATCGGCACCCACTCGACGCGCCGCCTCGATATACATATCGGGGGCAGGTTTGCCTTGGGGTACTTCGTCACCGCAAATCGTGTCGACGAAGTACTCGCGGCCTAAGGCCGCAATCGCGGAATCAGCCACATATCGTTCCGTGTTTGTGGTCACGATCATCGGCATTCCCAGGCCCTTGAGTTCGTCGAGCAGCTCGGGAATCCCCGGGAAAATCTCCAGGTGTTGGGCAAAAAGGGACCTGACGTAATCGAACATGAGCGCACGATAGCGTTCGTTATCTCCTGGCTGAAGCGTAACGCCTGCTTTGTGCGCACAGATGCTGAGTGTGTCTTCGAAGGTAGCGCCAACCGTGGCTAAGCGCTCCGTGGGTGTTAACCGGCGCCCTAGTGTTTCAGAGAGATAAAAAGTGGCCTCTTCCCACAGGGGCTCGGAGTTGGTCAGTGTGCCGTCCATATCCCAAAAGATTGCTGCTGGACGGGTAGTGAAAGCGGAATTTGCGTGGTCAGTCAATTAGAAGTCCAGCTCCGGAAGCTGCGCGAGCGCCTCATCGTCCGCACCGGTTGCCGCAGAGGCGGAGTGAATAAGCTCTGTGAGCTCTTCCTTCTCCTCCGGTTCCAGCACTGCATCTGCGTTTTCTTGGTTGAAGGCCGCGAGCTTGTCCACGGTGGGGCGTACCGCGGCGCTCAGGAGTGACCCTTCAGGGTCATCCGGAAGCTTATCCATATCGTCGAGGAACGACTCCAAGATAGTGCGAAGGCGTGGGAGTACCGCGGCATCAAACGGGGCCTCCCAGAATTCCTTTTCTTCTTCCTTGAGGTAATCCCCGGTAGCGAAGGACTGTAGGTTGGACATGAACTCATCAACGGTGGGCTGGAATTCTGCACGAATCGTCATGAGCTAAATCATGCCTGAAGTTACCTAGAGGCGCACGCCCAGCAAGGAATTAACTGCGGTGCGCAGCAAATCGGATGCCTCTTCTGTTGCTTCCCCGGATTCTGGAGCCTTCTTCGCCCATTCATCGAGAACCGCAATGGCGCGCGGAGTATCGAGATCATCAGCCAACGCCAACCGCAGGTGCTGAATGACTTCCTTGACCTCCTCCACCGTGCCCGGATGGCTTAAAGCTTCGCGCCATCGCTGGAGTCGCTCCTGCGCAGTGCGCAAAACGTCATCTGACCAGTCGCGGTCGGCACGGTAGTGGCCGGCGAAGACACCCAAGCGAATCGCTGAGGGATCGACGCCCGCCTCCACGAGCTTGTGGACGAACACGAGGTTGCCCAAAGACTTGGACATCTTGGTTCCGTCCAAGCCGATCATGCCGGTGTGTACATAGGACTGCGCCATGCGCTCCACGCCGAGCGCTGCTTCTGCGTGCGCTGCGGAGAATTCGTGGTGCGGGAACTTCAGGTCCGAACCGCCGCCTTGAATATCGAAGCTGGAGCCAAGCCGGTTGGTTGCGATGGCGGAGCACTCAATGTGCCATCCAGGGCGGCCCGGCCCAAAAGGCGAATCCCAGGCCGGTTCGCCTTCACGGTGCGCGCGCCAAATCAGAGCGTCAAGAGGATCGCGCTTGCCGGGGCGATCAGGGTCGCCACCGCGCTCGGCAAAGAAGGTCTCCATTTGCTCGCGGGAGTAATTCGACTCGTAGCCGAAGTTCTTCGTGGCCTCGATGGATGCGTAGACGTCCGGATAGTCGGGGTCATCGACGACGTAGGCCGCACCTGCGTCGAGAAGCGCCTGCACCATCTCCGTAATCTCGTCGATGGCTTCCATCGCCCCAACGAAGTGCTGCGGAGGAAACACGGAGAGCAGCTCCATGTCTGAGCGGAAAAGGTTGATTTGGGAGGTCCCCAACTCGCGCCAATCCACGCCATCGCGCTCCGCGCGCTCGAAGAGCGGATCATCCACATCGGTGATGTTCTGGGCGTAATTCACCTTGTAGCCGTTATCCAGCAGCTGGCGGTAAATCAGATCAAAGGTCAGATAGGTCGCGGCGTGGCCCAGGTGGGTCGAATCATATGGGGTGATGCCACAGACGTACATGGTGGCAGTCTCCCCACTGATGTCGAGCTTCTTGACCGCTTCATCAGCGGAGTCATAGAGGTGAAGCGGCGACGGGGCGCCAGGGACGGAATCGATGTGCGGGACAGGCCAAGATTGCATGCCCACAATCCTAACGTGTGCTGCCTCCGACGCGGGCGCATGGCCGGGCACATGGCTGTGTATCGCAGGGTGCTGCGGGGCTGGGCCTCTTCACCTCCTACGCGGCCAGCACGCCAAGTCCCAGCAAGAGCATGACGATCAGGCCGACGGGGATGCGGTAAGCGGCGAACCACTCGAAGGAGTGGCTGCCCACGAACTTCAGCAGCCAGGCGATAGATGCATAGCCCACAACGAAGGCGATGAGCGTGCCAACGAGTAATTGGGCGCCGGTGGCGGATTGTCCCACGGTGGGACCGAAGGCGTCGCCAAGCGAAAACAGCCCCGAGGCCATCACCGCCGGAATAGCCAAAAGAAAGCTAAAGCGCGTGGCCACCTCACGGTCGAGGCCGAGGAAGAGGCCACCGGAGATGGTGCCGCCGGAGCGTGAGACGCCAGGGATGAGTGCTAGGCATTGGCATAGTCCCATAACGATGGCATCGCGCATCGTGAGCTCGTCGAAGCCGCGGGTTTTCTTACCCACGCGCTCTGCCAGGATGAACACAAAGGAAAACAGGACGAGCATGGAAGCAGTAATCCATAGGTTGCGCAGATTATCCCTAATCAGGTCTTTCCCCAGCACTCCCAGGATGCCAATCGGGATTGAGCCAACGATGACCATCCAACCCATTCGATAATCCTGACCGCGCTGGTCCTTATGTACGAGACCCACGCACCAGCCTTTCAGGATCTGCCAAATCATCCCTGCGAAGTAGACGATCACCGCCAGCTCGGTGCCCAGCTGGATGACAGCGGTGAAGGAAGCACCGGCATCCTGTCCCCAGAAAAGAGTGGAGACAATGCGCAAGTGCCCGGACGAGCTCACGGGCAGGAATTCGGTGAGGCCTTGGACAAGAGACAGGACGATGACCTGCAGCCATGTCATGGCTTCAGTTGTAGCTGTTGTAGTCACCCGCGATAGCCTACTCGGGAGTCCCATCGCTTCCTGTTTCCACCACGCTGGCTGCTAGGATGAGGGATCGTGAAAACGCGTCGAGTCCTGCTTTCTTTTGCCCTCCTTTCCAGCGCATGCGCGCTTGCCGCCTGCAATCCTACGGTCGGGGTTGGCGGGGACCCCGACTCGGCGGTCTATGGCAAGGCCGAGCCCGCGTCCTCCCCGGCATCAGAGAAGCCGGTGGGTACCGTCGTGCCATTTGATGCAGCGTCAGACCTCGCAGCCGTCGGCGACATCCTCGCTGTGCGCACCGAGGACTCGCTCGCGGTAGGTTCAGCTGCGGACTTTGAAGGGAAAAAGTCCACGCAGGTTACCGTGGACGAGAAATGTGGCGACCTCACCGCTTCTGAGATGCACTTCCTTCTAGCGTGCGGGGATAGCGTTATGCTCATTGATCCGCTCAAGCCGGATTCCCCGCAGGAATTGGCTGTGGAAGAGGAGCAACCGGTGACGGTGGCTGCGGAAGCCTCCAGTGGCGAAGTCTTCGTTGGCTCGAAGGACTCCACCACCATCGGCGTGTACCTAGACAGCGAACGCACTACCGGCATCACTGTGGAAGCAGGCTCGGATCAGCTCATCTCCGTGCCTAATCCGGATGGCGCCGACGGCATCGTCCGTGTCTTGAGGGAAGACTCCACGATTCAATCGCTGGACTGGGAGAAGGAGCGTGCAGGCGGACGCCTTCGCGTGGGCCAGGGTGTAGGTCAGATCGCAGGCGGCGAGGGTGCCGTGGTTGTGGCTTCGGATACCGTCGGCAAGCGCATCGCCATTTACACCGCCAGCGACGTCATCCGCTTGCACCAGTACGGCAATACCGATGGCACGCCGTGGGGTGTGGCTTGGGACGCCGGGCGCAAGCTAGCGTGGGCGACAACTACAGACAACAACCTCCTCCACGCCTACACCATCGCTGCGGGTGTCCCTGAGAACGTCGGCACCATGGATACGGTGGCGGATGCGCGCAATATTGCCGTGCTTGGCGACGGCACCCTCGTCGCCGCCTCCGCTTCTGGCGACGGGCTCCAATTCATTTCTGATCCACAGCTCGAGAAATCCCCGCGTTAGTATTTCAGTCCCCCCCTTCAGCCTCAACTTTCCAAAGGACAATGCATGCAGTACTCCGCTCTTGACCGCGCCCGCCACGTGGCTTACCAAGCCGCTTTGAAGGGGATGTTTAAGCTCAGCCCGGAAAGAATTCACGGGATCATCAACGGTGGGTTGGCTGTGTTCCAATCGGCCGGTCCCTTCAACCGTGCTCTGGGCAAAGCTTTGCCGGTTACCGATCCCGTCCTTGAACAAGACGTGTTTGGGGTGCACTTTCCGCGCCCGCTGGGTCTAGCAGCAGGCTTTGACAAGAACGCGGCGGCAGCCGACGTCTGGTCTCCCATCGGCTTTGGGTACGCGGAGCTGGGCACCATCACCCCGAAGGCGCAGCCGGGAAACCCGGCTCCCCGGTTGTTCCGGCTCAAAGCAGACAAGGCCATCCTCAACCGCATGGGCTTCAATAACGAAGGGGCGCTGGCGGCCGCACGAAATCTGCGGAAGCGCCGCTACAACGATGTCATCGGCATCAATATCGGAAAGAATAAGGTCACCGAGGCTGAGCACGCGGTCGATGACTACCGTCAGTGCGCATCAGTTCTCGGGGATTTGGCCGACTACGTTGTGGTCAACGTGTCCTCCCCTAATACCCCGGGACTGCGTGACTTGCAGGCAGTGGAATCGCTGCGCCCCATCATGGAAGCCGTGGTGGAATCGACGTCCTCGCCGGTCTTGGTCAAGATTGCCCCAGACCTCAGCGATGAGGACATTGATGCCGTGGCGGATATGGCCGTTGAAGTGGGGCTGGCGGGAATCGTGGCTACCAACACCACCATTTCTCGCGAGGGTTTGAAAACCCCCTCTGCTGAGGTTGCCGCCATGGGCGCAGGCGGCGTGTCGGGTCCCCCAGTGGCTGCGCGTTCCTTAGAGGTGCTCAAGCGCCTCCATGCCCGCGTAGGAGACGACCTGGTGCTTATTTCCGCGGGCGGAATCTCCACCCCGGAGCAAGCATGGGAGCGCATCACGGCAGGCGCTTCGCTGTTGCAGGGCTACACCGGCTTGATTTACGGCGGCCCGGATTGGATCCGTGACATCCACCGCGGCATTGCCCAGCAGATCCACGCTCACCGCCTCAGCAATATCTCGGAGGCCATTGGTTCTGGTCTTGAATGGATTGACTAGCCCGGCGAAGAGCTTTCAGGCCAGCCGCACGGAGCGCTTCAGCGTTTAGCGCAGTGTGCGGCGGATGATAACCGCGCACAGCCCTGCCGCCACTGCGTAGAGGAAGACGACGTATTGGCCCATCGTCGTGAGGACCGTACTAGGCAGCGCGCGGCTGGCGATGATAAGCACTAGCGCGAGAATCAGCGCAATGATTTGTTCGCGGCTACCACGCTGATCGCGGCGTTGGGTACTGAATGCGCCGACGAGGAGGGCCGCACCAACGATGGCGAGGCGGCGCCACGTCCATTCGAAGGTGGCGCCCCATCCGTCGGTGAAAATGGACACGAGCCCGAATAGTGCTAACACGGCAGCCAACAACATGAAAGCGCCGCCCACGCGCAGGGCGGCGGGGATTTCTACTCCGTCGGATGTGGGAGGGATGTCCGGGTTCTTACTCATTGTGATGAGTGTAATTGGGCCGCTTAGTGGGCCTCGTACCAGCCCCAGGTAATCGCGCGCCCGAGGGCGTGGAAATAAAGGTTGAAGCCGAGGACCGTAGGTGTTGCCTCCGGGTCGATCTCGAGGCGTTCGACGTCGACGGCGTGAACGGCGAAGAGGTAGCGGTGCGGGGCGTGACCTGCCGGCGGCTGGGGGCCATAATAGACGCGCTGGCCGGAGTCACCGCGCAGGCTGATAACGCCTTCGAGTCCGAGATCCTCAGCGGACCCTGCACCTGTGGGGAGCTCGCGTACGTCGGCCGGGATGTTGAAGGCCGCCCAGTGCCAGAAGCCGGACCCCGTCGGCGCGTCAGGGTCAAAGCACGTGACGGCAAAGGACTTGGTCCCTTCGGGCACATCCGACCACGACAGCTGGGGCGAGACATTTTCAGGTGCGCGGAAACGCTCTGCGATCTCCGCTCCCTCCTCGATATCGGACGAGGCCACGGTAAAAGCTGGGACATCCCCCAACGGTGCATAGGGGTCTGGACCGGGGAAACGGGAGTCGGTGGCGTAGTTCGCAGTGGAATGTGAAGTGTTACTAGTCATAAATCCATTTCTACCGGAAAGCTATCTGCCGCGTTGTCGCTTACTACCCGGCTGTCTCAGGAGGTGGCAGTGGATACGCAACTTTCATCGTTGTGTTTTCCTCGTTTAAGAACCCAGTGAAAACCCATTCTGAAGTGGCGATTTGTGAAGTTATGCCGGTTCGGGATACAGTATGCGAGTGCCCAGCCGAGAGGCTGAACAAACACCCTAGCCCGGGTGGCGGAATGGCAGACGCGCTAGCTTGAGGTGCTAGTGTCCTATTAACGGACGTGGGGGTTCAAGTCCCCCCTCGGGCACAGACCGAAGCCCCGTGCTTCACACCGTCAGAGATGATAATGTGAGGCGCGGGGCCTTCTTCATGCGTCGAAGGTCTATGCGTGCGATTCCGCAGTAGGTGCCGTCTCCTCTACTACCGTAGCCTTCTTCTTCGACGTGATGTAGCTATGTAGGCCCTTGATGACGATAGGCGCCACCGACAACGCGATGATAAGCAGCATAATCTTCTCAATCGAGTCAGCAATACCCGGAATGTTTCCGAGAAAGACACCAACGAGATTCATGGAGAGCACCCAAGCGACTGCGCCGCTGACATTCCATCCAATGAACTTCTTGTACCGCATTCCCGCCGTGCCGGCGGCTACCGGAATGAAGGTGCGCACGATTGGGACGAATCTTCCGAGCACTAGTGCAAGCGGGCCGTGCTTGCGGAAGAAGTCCTCGGCGGTGTTGAGATACTCCAGTTTGAGAAGCCGAGCGTCCTTCTTAAACAGGCCACGGCCAAAACGGTGCCCAATCCAGTACCCCACCTGGTCACCAGCTATCGCGGCGATCATGCCTACAGCAATGAGTACCCACAGGGAGACCTGGAGCTCATGGCGCAGAATCGCGGCAGTTACGAGTAGTGAATCACCTGGAAGAAATGGGAAGAGCACACCGGACTCGATGAAGACGACAAGGGCTATACCACCGATGACCCAGGGCCCAAAGGCTTCGAGCAAGGTGGCTGCGTCCATATAAGACGTGAGGTTGTGGATAAAGTCCATAATGCTCTCCAAAGAAAAATGCAGGCGCCAGGGCGGGCGCCAAAAGTAGGTGGTGAATCAAGAATTCGCTCCGCAGCTAGGGCGTAGAGACAATAAAAGGTGAAACTAGCTAAGACTGACACAGTAAAAGTGGCCCTAGAGATACATGCGGATGCGCACTGCTGTTCAGTATCCCCCGCGCACGGAAATACTCATGCATCGAATCGCGGCTTAACAGTAAGTTGAGGTGCAGCTCTCAGCTGCTCTCCAGCCAGCCAAGCCGTCTCCTGCCTCCGTCTTTAGCCGTTCTCCCATGCTTTGGACTCAATGCGGGGTTTGGCGTCTTCGGCACTAGACTTCTATCTCTATGAACACAGGTTGGGTGCACAGCGTCGGGGACTTCTTCGCGTCTCTGGGCCGCGCTGCGTGGCAAAGCTGCAAGCGTTGGACGTGGAAACGTTGGACGGCAGTAGTCGCTGCCGGTGCGGCATTGATGCTACTCGCCGTGCTTGTCGACGTCCCCTCACTCGCCGCCCTCCGCACGTGGTCAGACCAACTCGGGCCATGGTTTGTCGTTGCTTTTACGGGCGCCTACATCTTCTTCACCCAGTTCCCTATTCCCCGGACCGTGTGGACTTTGGCGGCAGGCCTTCTTTTCGGCCCGTGGCTTGGGCTTTCTGTTTCCCTTGTCGCGCTGACTATCTCCGCCACCATTTCTCTCCTTATCGTCCGCGGCTTACTTGGTGAGTGGATTCGCCCGCATCTCACGCACAAAGCGGTATATGCAATCAATGCCCGGCTTGAGCGCCGGGGTTGGCTAGCTGTGGCGTCATTGAGAATGGTGGCTGGAGTTCCGTTTTCCTTACTAAACTATGTTGCAGCGCTCACGCCGATTTCGGTGACTCACTTCGCCATCGCCACACTCATCGGTTCGATTCCCACCACCGCCATCGGGGTCTTCTTCGGGGATGCGCTCACCGGAACGATGAGCCCCTACACGATCGCCGGCTTCCTTATCGCTGCGGCAGTGGGAATCGCTGGTCTCATCCTAGACACGCGGTTGCCGCTCGGCCCCGGAATGCGTGGCCCAGTCAAGCGCAAAGAGTAGACTGAGCGTTGTTTCTTGCTGGAAGGAGTCTCTCACTGTGCTAGCTGTCCATGCCCGCTACCGCGGACGCTCGGTACGCCGCGCCGATTTGGTTCAACGATCCGCCGCTGCGCTTTCCACCCTGGAGGGAATCGGCGAGTTTGAGGTCCTCGGTGTCGAGGATATTTGCGCTGTGGCCTATTCTTCTCCGGCGGTCTGTGATGTCGTTATGGCGCTTCTTGCGGACGGTGACTGGGCCATTGGCATCGGAATTATCCCTGGCGACGGTGCGAGTGATGCTGAAACACGCGCAGTGGCAACCGCCGCGGTAAAGGGCTCGGCGCGGGCCGGACACGTCTACGCCAAGATTGATCGGCGCGGGCGCGCTGCGGAGGCGCAGGATATTGCAGCGGCATTCGCCCTACTCGGCTTTGTGCTGCACAAGCGCACAATGGAAGGCCGTGAGGCGACATCTCTTGTACGCGGCGGGTTGAATCAGAACGAAGCCGCGGAAGAGCTGGGCATTTCCAAACAAGCGATGTCCCAGCGCCTCCAAGCGGCGGGGTGGGCAGCAGAGACGGCCGGTTGCCAGCTCGCCATTAACCTCATTGACCGAGCGAATTCGAATTAGAGCAAATCTTCTTTGCTCAATTCCGGTGTTGTGACAAAGTCGACGAGCCGCTCGACGGCGCCGATGAGCGTGGAATCGAGATCCCGGAAAGAATTCACGGCGTTGTACACGCGGCTCCACCCTTCCTTGGGATCAGACCACCCCGCGCGCTTGCAGATGCCCGTCTTCCAGTCTTCCCCATAGGGAACCTCGGGCCAGGCGCGCAGCCCTAGGCGCTCAGGCTTTACAGCCGCCCAGATATCAATGAAGGGGTGACCGGTGACAAGCACGTGCTCGCCCACCGTTTGCGTCAACCGCGTTTCCTTTGATCCTTCGACTAGGTGATCCGCGAGGACGCCCACACGGCGTCCCGGACCGGGCTGAAACTCAGCCAGGCGTTCCTCAAGGTTATCGAGTCCTTCGAGGTATTCGACGACCACACCTTCCACCCGCAGATCGTGACCCCAGACCTTTTCAACGATGGCCGCGTCGTGAATGCCTTCAACCCAAATGCGCGAAGGTGCGGCAACTTTCGCCTCAAGATTCTCCACACGGCGCGACCCGGAGTTTGACTTCCGCGGCGCCTGCTTTTCGACGTATCGCGTTAACGTCACTGGCTGCCCCTCCAACAAGAACCCCCCTTTCACGAGTTTGAATACTCGCTCATTTCCATGTCGGTCCTCGAGGCGCACGACTGGGCCCCATACGGTTTTGTCGACGCCCAACACTGCCCCTACGAAGTCATCACCTCGAACCTCGACGACCATGCCTGGCTCAGCGGGTACCTCGGGGTACTCCGGCTTCTTGTTCCGCGCATGTCCTGCAAAAATATCGCCGCCATAGGGATCTCGGGAATTCAAGCTCATAGGGGTCTACCCTATCGTCTACACTGTCCAGCCATGGATATGCGCGCCGAAGTCTGGTCCCCTGTACAAAACGTTTCTGTTTGGCTTGGTGCATGGCTATGGGGGCACGAATCCACTGATGGCTTTCTTGATGCCCTCAGCGAGCTGGGTGGTGAGCAACAAGGGGTCGAAGGAGAGCCGTTTGTTGATGTTATGTCACTTCTCCGGCGTGAAACGGCCTCCGTCATCGAGCGTGGAGAGCGCGAACCACTGCTTCGGCTAGTTCTCTCCGGCCCTGGCGACGCGCCAGCACTTCCAGCCGGTACGGAATCGGCGCGAGCGGCGGCAGAAAACCCGGCAGGCGCAATAGTGGTGCGTACCAATGATCGAGATCGAAACCTGGTGTTGGTGCCCACCTATACCGCGGGCGCGACGCGGTGGACGGTCATTGAAGAGACTGCCCCGTTACCCTCGCCCGCTTGGCTTAGCCCGGGCGAGGCCGATGAGCTTTTGAGTACTGCGACGAATGAGTCAGCAAACCTCATCGAGGCATTGGGCTATCGCAGCGATGCCCTCCCTAACCCCCGGCTAACAGTAGGCACGTTGAGCGATTTCTACGACACCCCCGGATTACCCGCTGCAGTGCCGGGGCGAGCAGCGAAGCTCTTCGCCCGCGCTGACCGCGTGGCGGCCATCATCGAGACGGTGACTGACCGCATTCAAGATCACAGTCTCGATCCGCAGCTTCTGCGCCTGTGGCGCCATATCCGCCAAGCACGCATGGCCGGCGTGGCTTATGCGCTCACCGAGTTCGCGCGTTAATGCGGCTTGCGCAGAGACCAGATGTCACAACAACCTTCAGCGCAGGGTGCGCCATTGACCGTACAGCCCTGAACGGTAACCTCACCGAGTGAAGCAGGTTCAGCGTCATGCTCTAGCTCCTCGATGAGGTCCACGATGAGCGAGGCAAAACGTGCAGATGGGCCGGCGGTGCGGGTGCGATAGACGCTAACGCCCATTTCCTCAGCGGCTTGCTTCAGTTCAGTATCGAGATCCCAGATGACCTCCATGTGATCGGAGATAAATCCAATTGGGCACACGACGACGCTGTCGACACCATCTTCCTCGTGGATTCGCGTGGTGTGGTCGACAATGTCCGGTTCCAACCACGGGGTGGCTGGGTTTCCTGAACGGGATTGCCACACTAGGTCATAATTCTGGACCCCGGCAGCCTTGGCTACGAGCCGTGCAGCCTCCGCTACCTGGCGGGAATAGATATGCTTATCGCCTTCTGCTCCCCCAACAGCATCGTGTGCCGATGGCACTGAATGCGCAGTAAAAAGCATGCGGGTGCTAGCCAGCTTGTCTTCCGGCACCTCCGCATAAGCCTCGCGGACGGCTGCGGCCATCTCCTCAATGAACTTGGGGTGATCGAAGAATTGGCGCAGTTTGGTGAAGTTCATGTCGGGCAGTTGCTCGTCCTCGAGGTGCTTGCGCAATGCAACGATGTCCTCGTTGTACTGGCGGCAAGCACTGTAGCCACCCCAGGCGGAGGTAGCGAATACTGCGACGTTGCGCACACCATCGGCGGCCATCTGCTCGACGGCTTCTGCTCCAAACGGGTACCAGTTACGGTTACCAAAATAAACCGGTAGATTATGTCCGCGTTCCGTCAGCTCCGCGGAAACATTAGAAATAATCTCTCGATTTAGCGCATTAAGCGGACTAATGCCGCCTAGGCGGAAATAGTGTTCCCCGACGACTTCGAGCCGCTCGCGCGGGATGCCGCGCCCACGGGTAACGTTCTCCAAAAACGGGACGACCTCCTCGTTTCCTTCCGGGCCACCGAAGGAAAGAACGAGGAGGGCGTCAAATGAGGAGGGCACCGAATCGGTGCCGCGGGTGTTGCCCTGGGCAGTACGCAGTGTGTCAGTCATGCAGCCCAGTTTAGCAACGGGCTGAACTAGATCAGTCGCACGGCATAGGGTGCCATGCCGGCTTGTCGTACTGGGGAGATGCTGACGTTTTGACCGGACTGCGGAGCTTCGACCATGGTGCCGTCACCAAGATAGATTGCCACGTGCTGATTTCCGCTCGGGCCGTAGAAGACAAGGTCGCCTCGCTGCATCTCGCTCGGGGAAATCTTGGTTCCCTTCTGATACTGGTAGCCGGTGTAATGCGGCAGGGAAATGCCGACGCCAGCAAAGGCATAGAGCACCAGCCCAGAACAGTCGAAGCCGACCTTGTTGTAGTCGCCATAAGAGTCAGCGACGCCGCCGTCGCGAATGCCCTGCGTAGGACCGTTGGCATCGCCACCACCCCAGGCATAGGGAACTCCCACCTGAGACGTTGCGCGCTCGATGACGGTCTCGATCTTTGCTTCGCGGGAGGCATCGCCCAGTGAAGCGGATGCCTTCTTCGTCACGCTATCGGTGGTGTCAAGTTCCTCCAGGACACCGGAGACATCGGACTCAAGGGAATCCTCGTTATCAGTTGCGTTCGCTGCATCGCTATCGGACGTCTCCGTGGAATCCGTCACTTCCCCAGTGCTGTCTTGCCCACCCTGGAGGGCAAAGAGCTTGGAAGAGCCTTCCGCCAGAGCATCGATTTCCTCTTGGCTCAAGCTGTTATTGTGGTCCGGCTGAGATGCGGCCACCATCGAGGCCACCGTTCCCACCGCTTCAATGCCAAGCGCAACGGTTTCCGCATCGATTCCGTTCGTATCGAAAGAGCTGGAGCTCCCGCCCTGGGAGTTCTCGGCGTTCTCTTCAGAGGAGCTGGCCGTGCTTGTCGACGACAACTCTTGCACGTTCGGATCGGAAGCCACAGTGCTTGCGGCGCTTGAGAGCTCTTCCAAATCATCAGCATCGGCAGAAGTCGTCGACGGCTGCGATTGAAGCGTAGGGTTCTGTGCCTCAGAGTCGGAGGGGCCGGCCACGGTGGTGGACGCTGTGGACTCGGAGGTCGGCTCCGAGCTGGCCGGTGTCGAACGCCCCGCAGCGGACGGCGAGGATACCGTCGATGGGTCGTGGGCAGGAGTCGTGACACTAGACTCAGAACGACCCTGTGCAGAATTAGTCCCGGCCCGAGCCTTGACCTTAGATCCAGCTGTTGGGCTTGACACATCTTCTCTGTCCAGACCCTTGGCTTGATTTAGCGCCTTGTGAAGAGATGAGAGTTGGGAAAGCAGGTCCTCGCGTTCGGACGTGGATTCCTCAATAGAAGCCTCGGACGCGGAGAGTTGCTC
This sequence comes from Corynebacterium sp. HMSC055A01, assembly GCF_001809405.1. Lineage (NCBI taxonomy): Bacteria > Bacillati > Actinomycetota > Actinomycetes > Mycobacteriales > Corynebacteriaceae > Corynebacterium > Corynebacterium sp. HMSC055A01. The sequence goes on from NZ_KV797592.1 coordinate 69,581, forward strand.
GCGCGCGGCAGCCTCGGCATCGGCCGCCCGGTCCGCACGTTCCTCGGCCAGTTGTTGGGTCTTCCGCAGCTGGGATTCCTTGTTCGCCTTTTCCGTGCGCTGCTTTTCCAAGTCGCTAACAACGGCCTGCTGCTTCTCAGACTGCGAGCGAAGGTAGGACTGGCGCTCCAGCATGTCCGAACGCGCGTCTTTTCCTGCCGCATGGGAGACGGCATCGGAAGTATTGGCTCGGCGGTAGGCGGAACGGGAGACCTCATCCAGCTTGGCCTGGGCATCGGCGACATCCGCTTGTGCGTCGTCAAGCTGCTCGCGCGCCGTCGTTGTTCCTTGGCGCGCTTGGTTTGCCTTAGTGCGGGCGTCGTTGAGATCGACCAGCGCACGGTTGACGGTTTCGCGCTGCGCACCTATGGAGGCTTCCGCTTGTGCGATGCGCTCCTCAATCTGGGCGATTGCGCCCGCGAGATCTGCGATGGATGGGTTGTCGGAGGATAGCAGGGATTTGATGTTGATCTGCTCAGGCTCCGCAGCCACTGCAGGAGTGAGCGCGGAGACAGTAGACAAGGCGGCGGTGGTCGCTATGGCAGCGCACGCTGCCTTAAAGCGCCGAAAGCCGAAAGATGATGTGGTGGCCACGAGGGTTATCTCCTAGACACCTACCCCGGAGATGTCACGCATGTTGCGTAGACGAGCTTGCCGGACATCGAGACCTGGAGGCGACGAGTTGGACGAGCAAAAGAAACAGCGGTGTGTACGTAGCTAGTCTCGCCTTCAAGCAGGATGAGGCGGCAATCGATTTCCCAATGGGACAACAGATTCCCCAATGGGAATAGTGGACTTAATAAGGCTTGCGCCCGGAATTAACCGGGATACGCGAACGCGGCTTGCCCCTGAAGAGCTCTTTGCTCTCTACGCCACTAAATGCCGAATTGACGGGGCGGCATTTTCTCTCATGGAGGCGGCAGGGAAACCTGCGGGGCGTCTGGCGTGTGCACCAACATCACGTCGAACCGTGCGTCATAGCTAGCCACACTGCACTCTCATGGTGCTCGCTGGGCTCACGGTGAGCGGAGCCGAGTGTGGCTGCACGATCCGACGACGAAGGGACACACACCCATATTCAGGCTCGAGGTCCTGCGTCGGTTCCTCCTCGCTCGGCGCCGCGCTCGTGGAGGGCACTTCCGCGGTCCTTAGTGGCGCACGCGTAAGCACTCACAGCTGGCACCCAACCGGAAACCGATGGAACTCATGGCCATCACAGCCCTCGATGAGGGCGTGCGAATGAAGTGTATGAAGCCTCTTCCACTCGGGAGGTAGGTGTTTCGATATCTAAAAGGTTGAACACTGGTACCGACTGCGTCGAGAAAACTGCATTGCTACGCGCATCGCTAGCGCGGTGCGACGGTCATCCACCAGGCGGTGAACCCCAACGGTCCTCTTCGCTCGCGGCGTGCTTCCCCACATACCCGTGCGACAAATCAGTTGAGAGTCAAGGCTTGGTCCATGAACGTATGGAGCAATAGTCAACCCGTGAGTCGATACGTGAACCATACGTCACCGACACGCCATCTCGCACACTTTTCCCATCTTTCACATCAGCCACGGAAAACCACAAGGCGTTACAGGCGCACCTAACCTGCAATGACTTTGTTATCAATGTGTAACTGTGACGTTGCTCACTCTCCCCCGGAGTGCAAACCTCTTCCCCTTGACTATCGCTGTGGATTGCGGCCCTGGGGCTGCCGCAGAAGCTCCGATTGCTCCCAGCGGAACCTGTCTTCTGGGGTGCAGGAAACGCTCCATTTCGGGACTGGAGAGAACCGAAGTATTCGTCGACTTAAGGTGCCTGTGCGGCATCCGATGTGGTCGCTGTGCGAGCCGTATTCCTAGGCCCCTTGCGTACCTCTCAACCACTCCCCCGTTGCAAAAGTCAAGGCTTAGTGGTTGATACTAGCCACTTCCCTACCCCTGCGGTAGGTACGGCGCATGTTTAGTGGAATGCTCGCGGCGGCCTCGATCGCTTAGTTTCTGACCGTGTCAGCCTTCCGTGTGGCGGCTCGAAATCCCGCCCAGCCCGCAACTGCCGCTACGCAGAAAAACAGCGTCAAGATTGTCAGCCATGGCGCTGAAAAATGATCTGCAGTTGCATAGAAATCATTCAGCAAAGTTACCTGATCGAGTCCAGTTGGCAGCGAATCCTCGGCTGCCTCAATGGATGCCCGAGCATAAGAATTACTGACTGCGGACACCCGCATTGGCGCTTGGAGAATCACGGTATCGAGTCCCGTTTGTTCTTGAAGGGTTGTCGCCAGGTCGCGCAGATCGGGAATTTTGTCGGGGAAGACATCTACCACTGCGATGCCATGGTTGGGCTGGAGGGAGTCTGCGATGTGGACCTGGAGGTCGGCGTCTTGCGCCAGCTCTGGGTTGGAGAACGCTACACCGTCGGCCGAGAGCTGATCTGCAATGTCATCTACATCTACGCCCGCCGGGATCATCCGCCACTCCTTAATCTCTATGGCCGTTAATGCTTGGTGGCACAGTCTTCTGTCCAAACACGATTCGGAGGTTTGTCCCCCGGATTCCCGATCGAGCCTAAACCTCGGAGCGTGGGCGAGGCCGGTGACTCGCCGCTACCCCCGAAATGTAGGAAACAGAACGCCCGTACTGTTATGCTGGTGTCGACCGAGGGTTCTTGCATCTACAATAGATACGGAACATTCGCGTTCTGAGATCGCCGATACACCTGGCTCCATGTGGTTGCTAGGGCATATCGGCAAATTCGATGAACCTTCGACCAGTGTTCGATAACCCACAAGCGAAAAGCAAGGAATGGAGCTCCTTATGACTGAAAGCCTGAACTCCTTCGGCGCCAAGAAGACTCTTGAGGTCAACGGTAAGTCCTATGACTACTTTGACATCAATGCAGTCGAGGGCCTGGAGAAGCTTCCTTACTCCCTCAAGGTCCTGGCTGAGAACCAGCTGCGCTACGAGGACGGGAAGAACGTAACCAAGGATCACATTAACGCTTTGGCCAACTGGGATCCGTCCGCTGAGCCGGATACCGAGATCCAGTTCACCCCGGCCCGCGTTCTGATGCAGGACTTCACCGGCGTCCCCTGCGTGGTCGACTTGGCAACCATGCGTGAGGCTATCGCCGCCCTCGGCGGCAAGCCGGACCAGGTGAACCCGCTCAACCCGGCCGAGATGGTTATTGACCACTCCGTCATCGTCGAGGCTTTCGGCTCCACCGAGGCCCTGGAGAAGAATGTTGAGATCGAGTACGAGCGCAACCAGGAGCGTTACCAGTTCCTGCGCTGGGGTGCCGAGAATTTCTCCAACTTCCGCGTTGTTCCTCCGGGAACCGGTATTGTCCACCAGGTCAACATTGAGTACCTTTCCCGCGTGGTCTTCGACAACGATGGTGTTGCCTACCCGGATACCTGTATTGGTACCGACTCCCACACCACCATGGAAAACGGCCTGGGCATCCTGGGCTGGGGCGTTGGCGGCATCGAGGCCGAGGCTGCAATGCTGGGTCAGCCGGTGTCCATGCTGATCCCGCGCGTCGTGGGCTTCAAGCTCACCGGCGAGATTCCGACCGGCGTGACCGCTACCGACGTGGTGCTGACCATCACCGAGATGCTGCGCCAGCACGGTGTGGTTCAGAAGTTTGTTGAGTTCTACGGCAACGGTGTGAAGTCCGTGCCGCTGGCTAACCGCGCCACCATCGGTAACATGTCCCCCGAGTTCGGTTCCACCGCTGCGATCTTCCCGATCGACGAGGAGACCATCAAGTACCTCGAGCTCACCGGCCGTCCGCAGGAGCAGATCGATCGCGTCGAGGCTTACGCCAAGGCTCAGGGCATGTGGCTCGAGCAGGACGCTCCGGAGGCACAGTACTCCGAGTACCTCGAACTGGATCTGTCCACTGTTAAGCCGTCCATCGCCGGCCCGAAGCGCCCGCAGGACCGCATTCTCCTCTCTGAGGCAAAGGAGCAGTTCCGTAAGGATCTGCCGACTTACGCTTCCGGCGAGGTTGTTGCAGACGAGTCCACCATCGAGGCAAAGCGCATGACCTCCGAGGGTGGCGACGAGAATGCTCTCGTCGACGTTACCGGTGGCCTGAACAAGTCTCGTGCAGGCGAAGGCGAGTCCGCAGCCAAGGGCGGCTCCGGCCGCCAGTCCAACCCGGTTACCGTCACCTCCCCGAACGGTGGCGAGTACACCCTGGACCACGGCATGGTTGCTATCGCTTCCATTACCTCCTGCACCAACACCTCTAACCCGTCCGTCATGGTTGGCGCTGGCCTCATCGCACGTAAGGCTGCTGAAAAGGGCCTGAAGTCCAAGCCGTGGGTCAAGACCATTTGTGCCCCGGGTTCCCAGGTTGTTGACGGCTACTTCCAGCGCGCAGACCTCTGGAAGGATCTGGAGGCGCTTGGCTTCTACCTCTCCGGCTTCGGCTGCACCACCTGTATCGGTAACTCCGGCCCGCTGCCGGAGGAAATCTCCAACGCCATCAACGAGCATGATCTGGCTGCTACTGCGGTGCTGTCCGGCAACCGTAACTTTGAGGGCCGCATCTCCCCGGACGTCAAGATGAACTACTTGGCCTCCCCCATCATGGTCATTGCATACGCTATTGCTGGCACCATGGACTTCGATTTCGAGGCTCAGGCGCTGGGTCAGGATCAGGACGGCAACGATGTCTTCCTCAAGGACATCTGGCCTTCCCCGAAGGAGATCGAGGACACCATCCAGCAGGCCATCTCCCGCGAGCTCTACGAGGCTGACTACGCCGACGTGTTCAAGGGTGACGACGCATGGCGCAACCTGGACGTTCCGGAGGGCGAGACCTTCAAGTGGAACGAGGATTCCACCTACATCCGCAAGGCACCGTACTTCGACGGCATGCCGACTGAGCCGGAGCCCGTTCAGGACATCAAGGGCGCTCGCGTCCTTGCTAAGCTCGGTGACTCCGTGACCACCGACCACATCTCCCCGGCTTCCTCCATTAAGCCGGGCACCCCGGCCGCTCAGTACCTGGATGCCAACGGTGTCGAGCGTCAGGACTACAACTCCCTGGGTTCCCGTCGCGGTAACCACGAGGTCATGATGCGCGGTACCTTCGCCAACATCCGCCTCCAGAACCAGCTGGTCGACGTCGCCGGTGGCTACACCCGTGACTTCACCCAGGAGGGCGCACCGCAGGCCTTCATCTTCGATGCCTGCGAGAACTACAAGGCAGCCGACATTCCGCTGGTTGTCCTTGCTGGTAAGGAGTACGGCACTGGTTCCTCCCGTGACTGGGCTGCTAAGGGCACCAACCTGCTTGGCGTGAAGGCTGTCATCACTGAGTCCTTCGAGCGTATTCACCGCTCGAACCTCATTGGCATGGGCGTCATCCCGCTGCAGTTCCCGGAGGGCGAGTCCCACGAGTCCCTGGGCTTGGATGGCACCGAGACCTTCGACATCGACGGCATCGCAGCCCTCAACGAGGGCGGCATTCCGAAGACGGTCCACGTGACCGCCACCAAGGAGTCCGGCGAGACCGTTGAGTTCGATGCCAAGGTTCGCATCGACACACCTGGTGAGGCCGACTACTACCGCCACGGCGGCATTCTGCAGTTCGTTCTGCGCCAGATGGTCAAGGCCTAAAACAGCCTTGCCCATTATGTAGGCACCCCGACTCTGGGGCGACCTACATAGTTAGGCACCAAGGCCAGCTAGCAACATGGAGTGCTGGCTGGCCTTTCTGCTTCTGTCCTTCCCCTCTACTTCCACCACCCGTTTATCCGCCGCCGTGCTTAAAGGAGCTAGTTTTCAGCCATGCCGATTATGAGCGACTCTGAACTGAACCGCCGCCGCCACGACATTCTGGTTGGCGCACGTAAATGCTTCGCTGAGCACGGCTACGACGGCGCGACGGTGCGGCGTCTCGAAGAAGCCACAGGTAAGTCGCGTGGGGCAATCTTCCACCACTTCGGTGATAAGGAGTCCCTCTTTCTTGCCTTGGCCCGGGAAGACGCCGCCCGTGAGGCCGAAGTTGTTGCGAACAACGGTCTCGTCGAAGTCATGAGTGAGATGCTGCGCCATCCGGAACGCCATGACTGGCTTGCTACCCGGCTTGCTGTGACCTCGATGCTGCGTACCGATCCGTCTTTCGCCGCGCGCTGGCATGAGGAGCAACAGATTCTTGATAAGGCGGTCCGTGCCCGCTTGGAATCCAACGCCGAGAAGGGGCGCATGCGAGACGACGTCTCAATCGACACTCTCGTGACATATCTTGAAACCTTTATGGACGGATTTATCAACCGCCTAGCGCTCGGGGATACGAAGAATCTCGAGCAGGTTTTAGATTTGGTCGAACAATCGATTCGCGGCTCCCACGCCGATCACTAGGCTTTAGTACTCGGTGACGAAGTGTGGTCGCCGCTACACTGTGGCGCATGGACCATACTCCCCTACGACTTTCGCGCACGCAGTGCGGAATAGGTCTGAGCGCTACGCCGCGGCTTGCTCCAAAGGAACAGCGCACCCACGATGCTCAGCCGAACCCGCGGATGGACAATTCAGGTCTTCGCGAGGTCATCGAGGAGGCTGGGCCTCAGCCGGGACGCCTCTCGTTTGGTGCTGTCGCAGTCTGGACTTTTATAGGTCTCGTCGGGCTGTTTATGTTCAGCATGTCGATTCCTTTCTTCACTGGTGGCTTTGGTCCTCCGCAAAGCAGCTTCTCCGATCTAGGAGTATTTTCGCTTATCCCAATCATTATTTGCCTCGTCAGTCTTACTGTTTTCATCGTAGGTTTGCGGAGTATTTTCAAGGAAATCCGAAATGCACAGCGTCTGCGCACCGCGTGGCGCAACGGCTGGATAGAATACCGTCCTGCTCTTATTGGCGAGCTTGTTTACCTGCGAAGCGAAACCGAAGGGTCCGACGACCGTAAGCGGACCTATTTCTATTATTCGGCGCCTCTTTTGATCCTTCAGCCAGACGGCACACTAGCGAGCGCAATGTCCGCTGAGTTCCGCGCTGACAATCCGAATAGGCTAAGGTCACGGGGCGCTGCTCTTGCCGAAGGGGCCCGAATAGCAACCGCCGATACCGCGAACAATAATGGATGGACGGCCGCGGCTTACCGCGCCGATGGGATGAGCTCAGAGGCGGAACTATCCAACGGTCTCACCAACCGCCAAGTGGATGCCGTTCTCCAATTCGCTGAACAACGGTGGGTACGCTAGCTCTCCCCGATTAAGACCGGGTTTTCGTCGGGGGCTAGTCCCCAGCCGCCGATGGTCACCGAGAAAGTGGAGACCACGACCATTAAGCTGTGATCCATGACTCACTCGCCTTTGCAGCTGCCTCGCACTCCGCTGAAGCTTCCTTCCTCAAGTGCAGGATCCCTCGCGCCTAAGGATTTGAAGGATCACGATCAGCAACCCAACCCAAACATGGATCGCAGCGGCATCCGCGAGGCTATTAATAGCGTCGGGTCTCCGATCGGCCAATCCAACGTCGGCACAATTATCGCTGGCTTTATCCTCACCTTCATTGGCGGTTCAGCGCTACTCTTTTCGGTGGCTCACACTATCTTTATATCGATCCTGTTCCCCGGAGCTGAGGGCACAATTGGGAATATTCCGATAGCCAGCCTTATCACTGGGGCCGCTGCCCTAGTGTTCGTCATTATCGGGATCATGCTCCTACGGGGGCGCTTGGGTTCCACAACACGATTGCGCACCGCGTGGGCGAATGGATGGATTGAGTACCGCCCCGCCCTGATCGGTGAGTTGATATATAGACGGCGTGTCGATTACAACGATAAGACCGACTATTACTACACCGCCCCGATCCTGATCTTGCAACCGGACGGCTCATTGACGAAAAGCATGACCGAAGAATTCATTGCTCCAAACCCGAACTGGCTGAAACTGCGTGGCCGGCTGCTTGCCGACGGGCCCCTCGTCGCCACCGTGGACTTCAACCACAACAACGGATGGGGCGTGGTGGGTTACCGGGCAGATGCAGATAAACCGCAGCCAGAACTGCAGAATGGTCTGCGCAAAAAGAACATTGAAGCAGCACTGTCTTTTGCAGAGCGGAACTGGGTAAGAAGTTAGTGATAAGAATGTCTGACCACGCTTTAGCACCATTCGACTTCCCAGAACATCACTACTCCGAGAGGCTCATTCCCCGCACTCGGAGTTCTGTGTCCGCCCCGAACTTGAGATCAAGCACATCTAGCATCGCTCGCGCGATCGCAGCGGCTGGGCCACTCCCAGGCGGGGCCGCACCTGAATGGCGAAGTCTACGGAACAACCTCATCACGGCGGTAGTGGGCCTAGCTATCGCACTATCAGCCTTTATCGGCGAAGATATGTCTATTAGTTCCGGATGGCAGGGATTGGCCGTTGCGGTCTTTGTTCTCTTCCTCGTCGTGGCGGCCGGTCGAAACATTCGAGCAATTCGGAGCTCTACGTGGGGTGCTCGCCGCCTACGGACGGCGTCGGAAAATGGGTGGATCGAGTATTATCCCGCGCTGCTTAGTGAGATTTGGCAAACAGGTCGACACGTGCCGCACGCTGATCCCACCGAGTACTACTACAAGGCGAAAGTGCGCATTTTCCTTCCAGATGGCACAGTTCAAGAAATCATCAGCGATGAGTTTGACTCCCACACTTCTCCCCGCTCCTTCCGGGAGCATGGTGTGGCCGTGGTACGGTTCCAAAGCCAAGCGACGTTCAAGCACCCCACAGGGTGGTATATCGCGGCCCATCTGTCCACAAAGCCACTTCGCTATGCGAGCCTCCACCACCAACTGAGCAGAGAGCAAGTCATCGCCGCGCTTGACGCGGCGGCATCCGCTCGATTTTAGATATCCTTCACGCTTCCATCGCCATCGATGAACTCTAGCGGCGAAGTCGGGAAGCTTTCGCGTCCGGCGACCTCGGTGACCACCTCAGCGACAAGCTCTCGGGAGGTTGTCAGCTTACCGGTGCGCTCTGCGTCCTTATCTAGCACGGTGATGCCGCGCGAAGGCTCCTCCGTCAGGGCTGCCGGGCCAAGGATGAGGTAATTGAGGTCGGTGGAGTTGAGCTTGTTGTCCACCTCCTTCTTCGACTCCACGTAGGCGTACCACTTCTCATCCGCAGGATCGGTCGTGTTCTCCGTGGCACCCATGTAGGAAATCATGATGTAGGCGGGAGTGTTCTTGCCCTCGGCAGAAAGCTTTTCCAGACCCGCAATAGATGCCAGCGCCGCATCACGGTCGACCGCCCACGTCACCTCCGCACCAGCACGGCCACCATTTCCGGCGCCCCACACGACGACGTCATAGTCAGCCAAAAGCTCTGCCCAGTCCTCAACAGAAAGCTCAGTGAGATCGCGCACCACCGCGGTGGCACCGAGGGCCTCAATATCAGAGACCTGGTCCGGGTTGCGGATGAGGGAATGGACGGTGAGGTTGGCGTCGACAAGCTTGGGCGCCGCCAAAAGCCCAACCTTGCCGTGGCCGCCGATGTACAGAACCTTCTTGCACGTAGTTGTTGTCGTATCAGTCATGTGCGCCACCGTACGCGCCGGCTCGCTATCCTGCATGACCCCAGGGCAGCGTGAAAAACCGACGGGCTACAATCAAATTATGATCGCCATCATGACTGTTACCGGTGTTGATAACACCGGAATTATCTCTGCCGTTTCCACCGCCCTCGCTGAGCTCAAGATCAACATCGTTGACGTCTCTCAGACCCTCATGTCTGGGTACTTCACGATGATCCTGCGCGTCGAATTCGATGAGAATGAGGTCAGCATCCAACAGATTCAGGAGCGGATGAATACCGTCGGTGAGTCCATCAAACAATCCATTCGCGTGCAGTCGGAAGCACTGTTCACCGCCATGAATGAGATTTAGGAACGAGAATCAGTCATGCTTAATCGCTTCAACACCGTCAGTATTCTCGACACCATCGAGATGATCGAGAAATACCGCCTCGATATCCGCACCGTCACCATGGGGATCTCGCTGCTCGGCTGCACGCGCTCCACCATGGAAGCTACCGCAGAGGCCGTTTATGATCGCGTAACCACCCGCGCGGCTCAGCTCGTGGAAGTCTGCGAAGGGATCGAGGCCGAGCTCGGCATCCCGATCGTCAACAAGCGTATTTCCGTCACACCGATCTCACTTATCGTGGCTGGCGTCGAAGGAAACCCCGTCGACGTCGCCCGTGCACTGGATCGCGCCGCTGAGACGACAGGTGTTAACTTCGTCGGCGGCTACTCCGCATTGGTTGAAAAGGGTGCCACCACTGCGGAGAAGACACTCATCCGCTCTATCCCGGAAGCGCTGGCTGAGACCAACCTGGTGTGTTCCTCGGTGAATATCGCATCCTCGCGCGCCGGCATCAACATGAACGCCGCAGCGCAGATGGGACGCATCATCAAGGAAGCTGCCGAACTCACCAAGGACCGCAGCGCCATCGGCTGTGCGAAGCTCGTGATCTTCTCCAACTCCGTGGGCGATAACCCCTTCATGGCCGGTGCCTTCCACGGTATCGAGGAACCGGACTGCGTTGTCTCCGTCGGTGTGTCTGGGCCGGGTGTTGTCGACCGTGCTCTCGGATCCCTGGAGGGCGCCACCCTTAATGAAGTCGCCGAGGAGGTCAAGAAGGCCGCCTTCAAGGTCACGCGTGCCGGACAGCTCGTTGGTTCGATGGCCTCGGAGCGCCTCGGGGTACCCTTTGGCATCATTGACCTCTCCCTAGCTCCCACTGCCGAGCTGGGAGATTCCGTCGCGCACATCCTGGAGCACATGGGTCTGGATCAGGTGGGCACGCACGGAACGACGGCAGCCCTCGCACTGCTTAACGACGCCGTCAAGAAGGGCGGCATGATGGCCTGCTCCCGCGTGGGCGGTCTGTCTGGTTCCTTCATCCCGGTTTCGGAAGACAAGGGCATGATCGATGCGGTGCGCACCGGCGCTATTTCCATCGACAAGCTGGAGGCCATGACCTCCATCTGCTCGGTGGGCTTGGACATGATCGCCATTCCGGGCGATACTTCTGCGGAAACTATTGCCGGCATGATCGCTGATGAAGCCGCCATTGGCGTGATGAATCATAAGACGACCGCCGTGCGCGTTATCCCCGCCCCGGGAACCAAAGCTGGCGATGAGGTCAATTTCGGCGGCTTGCTCGGCTATGCTCCGGTCATTCCGGTCAATGAGGTGGGCAACTCCACCTTCATCAACCGCGGTGGCTTCATCCCGGCGCCGGTGCACGGCTTCCGAAACTAAGACCTCAGCAACTCGGATTAGTTTTCACCAAGCACTTGACCCTCACACCATGTGAGGGTTTAGCTTTGTCCTATGAAGATATCGGACGTCGCCGCGGTCGCTGGATGCTCAGTTCGTTCTGTACGACATTTACACGAGACGGGCGCGGTTCCTGAACCCGCCCGCACCAGCGGGAACTACCGCGACTATTCTGTTTCTGACTTGGCTTCGGTGCTGCGCGCGCGGGCGCTGATCGACGCCGGTGTCCCCGTCGCCGACGTAAATCTGCCGGATGCTATCGATCGTTCATTTGGCGTGCTCGACGAGCGCATCGCTCGGCTCAAGAACCAACGTGAACGCTTACGCGCCCTTGCCCAAGCACCCAACGGGACTCCACGAGACATCCGCGAATCACTCAAAGAGGCGATCCATGATCCCGCGATGCTGCAGCTCGAGCTTGATTCTTGGGATCTGATGGCGCTGTGTGGTGTCGCGACGGAAGGAACCTGGCAACAATTGCGCGAGAACCTTGAAGATGCCGAATGTTTGAGAGTTCTCCGCGAGGTTGAATCGCTATGGCGAAAACTGGGTGCATTGTCCCCGAATGATCGCGAGGTCACGGTAATCGTCGCCAAGCTGCAGCATTTAGGCGAACGCGGCCTCATGCGGGGAATCTATCCTACGTTGCGCCCAGGTAAGGTCCCGCTGAGTCCCACCGATGCACCGACAACTGGTGCACAGGGCAGAGCGCTCGCGGCACTGTCGGGAGCGCCACATGGATAGGATATGGAGATTCCTGGGAAAACATCCTGGATTCCGATTGGCAAGGTATGAACTTAGCCTCTACCGGGATTTGTGGCGTTGGATACGCGGCGAGACTTTGCTCCCCGCTGGTGCTCAGGCACTTCCCCACCCTCCGGGCAGGCTGCAAATGCTTGGGTTTGTCACCGCAGTGTTGGTGGTTGAAATGGTAGTCGTCCACCTGATTCTCCCCGCAGGTGTGGTGCGGGTTGTGGCGCTACTGGTGTCGCTGTGGGCCATCATTTTCGTGTGGGGGTTGATTGCCGCTGAGCGCATTCGCCCCAGTTATATCTCCGACGATGCTACCGTTCTGCGGCGCGGAAGAACTGTCTTCGCTGAGATACCAACTGCCGTTGTGCAGCACAAGAGCGTTGACCGCAGTTTTGCCTCAGCGATTGAAGTACGCGATGGCGAGCTGACAGTAGGCGGCCCCACAGGCACGGACACCCTCCTGCAGCTGAGCTCGCCTGTTATGGCCACCCCGGATCGCTATCCTTGGCAGCGGCCCCAGCCGATGGAGGTTGATAGGGTGCGCTTCTTCAGTGCTGCGCGCGAACATTAAATGGCGCTTTCACTGGTGGAAAGAGAATACTTATGCGCCGGCGTTGCGGAGTTTGTCTTCGAGTTCCGCTATTAACGGTAGTGCTAGTTGCGCGCGGTCAACGTCGATTCCCCATTTCTCGGGTTCACTACGCACCATGTGCGCTGTGGCAGTGAGAAAGCGGGCGAAGTTTTCCACTACCGCGCGATTACCATTGCGCACTCCCTCGTTGAGGACTGTATTGCTCAGGCGCTCAGTCCATATTTCTAGGATGTGCGGCGAGGTGCTCTTAGCAATCGTCGTGCACGCAGCACGCGCCAAGCGTTCTGCCTCATCGTCGTGCCACACTCCCCCTGGGACGCGCAGGCGGCAAGAAATAATTGCCGCGCCCTCCACGGCAGGAATCATCCCCATGCGCACGCAGGTTTCTACATAGTCCGCGCCGTAGCCGACCGCCATGACGTGTCCGACGTCCTTGACTATGCCACGCGTGTCTTCTTCGGTGACGTACCATGCGCGGAAGGTGAGATAGTCCTCGTAATGAAAGTGGCCAGACTCAGCGAGGACAGTGAGTAATCGCGCGGCCATGACCTTGGTCCACACCTTGTCCGTGCGCAGGTAACCGGTGAGGCGATCCCGAACCTGGTCGATGTGTCCATCCCACTGCCCTGACTCAATACCTTCTTTAAGCTCGGCAAAGGCCCAGTCCACACGGACTTCAGGCCGCTTGCTCACCAAACCGGTAAGCAGTGGTTCAATGACAGAATCGAGGGTATCGGTGTGGCTCATGGCTTCAGTCCTCTCCTGCTGCAGCATGGCTGGGGTCGTAGCGCTACTAGACCCAGTGCGTGGGAAGCCGGAAGGACCCAAGAAAAGAGCCTTGAGCGGTGAGTGAGTGTGCCCCCGATTCTAGCGCACTATAGGTTTTATGGAAGGCCACCAAGTACCACGGTGACCAGAAGAACATAGAGCGTTACCGTTGCCGCTTCTGGGGCTGGGTACTAGCCCCTAGGCCAACTCAACGATCTCCATGTATTCGTCGTTCCATAAATCCTCGTCGCCGTCAGGCATGATGATGACACGCTCTGGGTTGAGGGCCTTTACCGCGCCTGGGTCGTGGGTTACCAGAACTACGGCACCGGTATAAGTACCGAGCGCATCGAGAACCTGCTCGCGGGACTGGGGGTCGAGGTTGTTCGTGGGCTCGTCGAGAAGCAGCACATTTGCGCGCGAGGACACGAGCGTGGCCAAGGAAAGACGCGTCTTTTCACCACCGGAGAGCGTGCCGGCGGGCTGCTCCAGCTTGTCCCCGGAGAACATAAAGGCGCCGAGTAGACCGCGCAAATCCTGCTGGCCTGCATCGGGGCAAGCCTCGATGGTGTTTTCCCACACGGTCTTGTCTGGGTCGATGTTGTCGTGTTCCTGGGCAAAGTAGCCGATGCGCAAACCATGGCCGGAGACGATACCGCCCTCACCGTCGGTGCGCTCCACGCCCGCTAGAAGCTTGAGCAGGGTCGTCTTTCCGGCACCGTTATAGCCCAGCACGACGACGCGCGAGCCCTTGTCAATGGCCAAGTCCACGCCCGCGAAGACCTCGAGCGAGCCATACATCTTGGTCAGGCCCTTCGCGTTCATCGGGGTCTTACCGCAGGGAGCCGGCTCCGGGAACTTGATGTGGGCAACCTTGTCGGCCACACGCACGTCATCGAGCTCGTTCATCATGCGCTCAGCGCGGTGCAGCATCTGCTTAGCTGCTGCGGCCTTCGTCGCCTTAGCGCCGAGCTTTGCGGCCTGCTTGTGCAGGGCGGCCGCCTTCTTCTCTGCGTTGGCGCGCTCACGGCGGCGGCGGGCCTCATCGGTCGCACGGGCATCGAGATACTTTTTAAAGCCCATGTTGTAGACATCCGCCTCGGCGCGCACGGCGTCGAGGAACCAGACCTTGTTGCAGACGGCCTCGAGCAGGTCCACGTCGTGCGAGATCATGATGAGCCCGCCCTCATGCTTCGACAGGAAGCCGCGCAACCAGGTGATGGAATCTGCGTCGAGGTGGTTCGTGGGCTCGTCGAGAAGCAGCGTGGTCTGGGACTTGCCGGAGCCTGCCGACGCCGCGAAAAGAATCTGCGCCAGCTCCACGCGGCGGCGCTGGCCACCGGAGAGCGTCTTGAGCTGCTGATCCAAGACGCGCTGCGGGAGGCCAAGGTTGTCACAGATCTGTGCGCACTCGGAATCCGCCTCGTAGCCGCCGAGGGAATGGTACTCCTCTTCCAAGCGCGAGAACTTGCGGATGGCCTTATCGCGGAACTTGTCGTCCGTTGCCGTCTCCATGAGTTCCTGCTGCTTGGCCATGCGCCGCTTGATCTCATCGAGACCACGGGCCGAGAGCACGCGTTCGCGCGCGGTCTGTTCGATGTTGCCCTCGCGGGAATCCTGCGGCAGGTAACCAATGGGGCCAGAGCGCGTTACCGAACCGCCATAAGGCTCGGTCTCCCCCGCCAAGATGCGCATCGTCGTGGTCTTTCCTGCGCCGTTGCGGCCGACCAGCCCGATGCGGTCACCCGGCTGTACGCGGAGGTGCTGGCCGGGGGCGTCGAGAAGCGTGCGTGCGCCCACGCGCACCTCGAAATCATTGGTCACAATCACGTCGAAACAGTCTAGCAACCAGGGCAGTTAAACCCGAACCAGCGGCAGGGCGCTGATCGACGTAAAGCTAACGGTACGGAGGATAAGTCATCTGGAAATTCGTGGCCCGGATTCGGCGCGCTTGACCTATACAAGATGAAAGATGTGCCTACATTGACATCATGAGTACATCAGCCACATCGAAACCGCCATTAATCCTCGCGATTACCGCCTGCCCAACTGGTATTGCGCATACCTACATGGCGGCAGAAAACCTCGAGGCCGCTGCCGCGGAACTTGGTTACCGGATCAAAGTTGAGACCCACGGCTCAATCGGTGTCGAAGGCACCTTTAGCGCTAAGGACATCGAAGAAGCCGATGCCATCGTAATTGGCGCCGACACTGTGATTGCCAAGGATCGTTTCCGCGGCAAGCGCTTGGCAGCAACGGGCGTCGATGAAGCTATTAAGCACCCAAAGGAGCTCCTCCGCCGTTCGCTGTCCGCGTCGAAATGGGAAGAAAAGTTTTCTGCCGAAGAGCCGAAGGGATCTCAGCGCGAGGACAGCTCCGGCAGTGCCCATGGCGCGCGCGCCGTGGGACAGACCCTCTATAAAGCGCTGATGAACGGCGTATCCCACATGATCCCGTTCGTGGTGACCGGCGGTCTCCTCATCGCAGTAGCACTGTCAATTGGAGGAACCCCGACGCCCGAAGGCTTGGCAATTCCCGAGGATTCCTTCTGGAATACGCTGAACGAGCTGGGTGGTTTGGCCTTTTCACTCATGGTGCCGATTCTTTCCGGCTATATCGCAGTGGGCATTGCGGACCGTCCTGGGTTGGCGCCTGGTCTGATTACTGGCCTCATCGCTACGACTGGATCACTCTACGGATCTGAAGCAGGTGCCGGGTTCTTGGGAGGTATCGTCACCGGCATCCTGTCCGGCTATGTGGCGCTCGGGATCAAGAAGATTCCGGTGAACAAATACATCGCCCCGATTTGGCCGATCATCGTTATCCCGATTTTCACCACCCTCATTGTGGGTCTTATCTTCATTTACCTGGTCGGCGCACCGATAGCTGGCGCATTTGAAGCCATGACCGAGTACCTCGCAGGAATGCAAGGCTCCTCTGTCGTTGTGCTTGGCCTCGTTATCGGCGCGATGATCGCGTTTGACATGGGCGGCCCCTTCAACAAGACAGCGTTCCTCTTTGGTGGAGGCATGATTGCCGCTGGTAATGCAGCCCCTATGGGAATGGCCGCTACCGCTATCGCTGTACCGCCATTGGCGGTAGGCGCTGCCACCCTTGCCCGCCGTGCCTGGTTTAATAAGGCCGAAAAAGACGCCGGTATCGCCGCGCTTTTCATGGGGCTATTCGGCATTACGGAAGGCGCAATTCCCCTTGCCGCTGCACGCCCTCTGCAGGTCATTCCGGCGAACGTCATCGGCGGTGCGGTTGCCGGTGGCCTAGCAGGCGCATTCGGAGTTAAAGACCATGTCATGCACGGCGGCCCCATCGTCGCAGTGCTCGGTGCTGTCGACAACGTCGTGGGCTTCTTCGTGGCATTGCTTATTGGCGTTGTCGTCTGTGCATCAGTCATGCTCCTCTTAATCGCACTTACTCAGCATAAGAAAACGACAGAGAAGAATGAGAGCAAGAGCGACCAGGGCGCTGCGGACAAAGCTTCAGCAAACGCGGCGGAAAGCTCGCATCTGGGACAACCACTGCTGTCTATCGAAACGGTGAGCCTCGACCACAGTCTGGGCAGTACTCGCGACGAAACCATCGAAGCACTAGTGCGGCTAGTTTCTCCTCGCCTTGCTGATCCTTCTGCGGTGCTCACAGCGGCTCTTGAGCGCGAGACGAAGCACTCTACCGGCGTGGGCCATGGCGTGGCGATCCCGCACGCCCGTTCAGCTGGCGTGAAGGTTCCTACCTTGGCTTTTGCACGTCTATCCGAAGCAATCACGTGGGCACAGGGTGAGGAGCCCACAACGATGGTGTTCCTCATTGCCGTGCCAGACGACGCCGGCAAGCAACACCTCAAACTGCTTTCCAAGCTGGCACGGGCAATCATGAAGGAGGACTTCCGCGTTCGCCTTCAGTCCGCTACAACCCAAGAAGAAGCCGTCGATATCATCTCCTCGGCGCTGGATCCGGCGTCCTTGCCCACTGTGGGGCAGCGAAACGATTAGACCGCGAAGCCGAGGGCCTGGAGCATCTCGCGGCCCTCTTCGGTGATCATGTTCGGGCCCCACGGCGGCATCCACACCCAGTTGAGCTGGACGGCGTCGGCAAGCTTGTTGCCCACCACGACGTCGTCGATCTGCTCACCAATGACGTCAGTCAGCGGGCACGCCGGGGACGTCAGCGTCATGTTGATGACGCAGGTGTTCTTACCGTCAATGTCCTCGAGCCAGAGGTCGTAGACCAGGCCCAAGTCAACAACGTTGATGCCCAGCTCCGGATCGATGACGTCCCGGAGGTATTCGGTGATGTCGAATGCCTTGGCAATCTGCTCTTCGGTCTGTTCAGGCTTTACTCCGCCGCCGGCGAAGGAGGCGTTCTCGTCCTGATACGGGTCGGTCGGCTGGCTATCGTTAGTGGTATCCGCCATCTACTTCTCCGATTCAGTCAGCGCCTGCGCGGTGGCAGCCTGGAAGGCCTTCCACCCCAGCAGCGCGCACTTAACACGGGCAGGGAACTTGGCCACGCCGGCAAAAGCGACGCCATCCCCAATGATCTCGTCGTCTCCCTCAATTTCGCCGCGGGAAGTCACCATGCGGTCAAACTCCTCGAGCTTGGCGTTGGCCTCCTCCAACGGGATGCCTACGATTTCTTCCGCCATGACGGAGGTCGAAGCCTGCGAGATGGAGCAGCCTTCAGCGTCGTAGGACACGTCCTCCACAGTTTTGCCGTCGGCCGACAGCTTCACGCGCAGCGTGATCTCATCGCCGCACGAGGGGTTAACGTGGTGAACCTCAGCCTGGCCATCGCGCAGGCCGGAGAATTTCGGGTTCTTATAGTGGTCCAGGATCACATCCTGGTACATGGAATCTAGGTTCATTCGCTCACTCCAAAGAAAGCACGGGCAGCCCGCACCGCCTCTACGAGGGCGTCGACCTCGTCCTCAGTGTTGTACAGGTAAAAGCTAGCGCGTGCGGTCGAATTAGCCTTGCACGCGCGGTGCAGTGGCCACGCGCAGTGGTGACCAGTTCGGATGGACACTCCATGAGCATCAAGCACCTGGCCCAAATCATGCGGGTGGATGCCCTCCACGATGAAGGAGACCGCTCCCCCGCGATCCTCGGTGTTTTTGGGGCCGATGATGCGTAGACCAGGAATCTCGGAAAGCTTGTCCAAAGCCAATGCGGTGAGCTTCTGCTCGTGGGCGTGGATGGCCTCCATGCCCACTTCGCTCAAAAACTTCACCGCGGCCCCCAGACCAACGACCTGGCTGGTCATCTGAGTTCCGGCCTCGAAGCGAGTCGGCGGCTCGGCAAAGGTCGAGCCCTCCATCTTGACCACCTCGATCATGGAACCGCCAGTAAGGAAGGGCGGCAGCTGTGCCAGCAGCTCCGCCTTGCCGTAGAGCACACCGACGCCGGTTGGGCCGCACATCTTGTGCCCAGAGAACGCAGCGAAGTCCACGTCGAGAGCGTGGAAGTCCACCGGCATGTGCGGAACGGACTGGCATGCGTCCAGAACCACCATCGCGCCTACAGCGCGGGCACGGCGCACCAGTTCCTCGACGGGGGCCACGGCTCCCGTCACGTTGGACTGGTGGGTAAAAGCCACGACCTTGACGGAGTCATCGAGCTCGAGCGAATCAAGATCAATGCGGCCGTCCTCAGTCATGGAGTACCACTTCAGCGTCGCGCCAGTGCGCTGGCACAGCTCCTGCCATGGCACCAAGTTCGCATGGTGCTCCAATTCGGTGACGACGACGGTATCGCCCTCGCCGACATAAAGCTGACCCGCGCGCTCATCGCTAAGCACGTAGGCGACTTCATTCAACGCCTCAGTGGCGTTCTTGGTGAAGGAAATCTCATCGCGGTCCGCGCCAACGAAAGCGGCAATGGCCTGGCGGGCGGACTCATACGCGTCATCGGCTTCCTCCGCCAACTGGTAGGAGCCGCGGTGCACCGGCGCATTGGTGCCGAGTACGAACTCCTCCTCAGCCTTCCACACCGGGAGGGGACGTTGCGAGGTCGCACCCGAATCCAGGTACACCAGTGGCTTACCGTCGCGCACGGTGCGCGAGAGGATGGGGAATTGCTCCCTGATCGCATTAACGTCTAGTTCAGACATAGGTCCTTGTGCTCGGTTCTTTATCGATTGCGTACGTGGTGTGTGCAGCCTGATGAGTTCTACTTGAGGAACTGCTCGTAGCCGTCCGCCTCAAGCTGATCAGCCAGCTCGGCGCCACCGGTCTTGATGACGTGTCCGTCTGCGAAGACGTGGACAAAGTCTGGGACGACGTAGTTGAGGATGCGCTTGTAGTGCGTGATGAGGAGGATGCCGCCCTTGGTTTCTTCCTGGTAGCGGTTAATCCCCTCGGAAACCACGCGGAGGGCGTCGACGTCCAGGCCGGAGTCGGTCTCATCCATGACTGCGAACTTCGGCTTGAGGATGTCCAGCTGCATGACCTCGTGGCGCTTCTTCTCACCGCCGGAAAAACCTTCGTTCACGGAACGGTGGGCGAAGGACTTGTCGATGGAGAGCTTCTCACGAGCTTCCGTGAGCTCCTTGTTCCACTCGCGCAGCTTCGGGGCCTCGCCACGAATAGCGGTCACGGCAGAGCGCATGAACTGCGACATCTTCACGCCCGGCACCTCGGTCGGGTACTGCATGGCGAGGAAGAGGCCAGCGCGGGCGCGCTCATCAACTTCCATCTCGAGGATGTTTTCGCCGTCGAGGAGCACCTCGCCCTCAGTAACCTCGTACTTGGGGTGGCCGGCAATGACGTAGGACAGGGTGGACTTGCCGGAGCCATTGGGCCCCATGACGGCATGGGTCTCACCGGAGTTGATGGTCAGGTTGACGCCCTTGAGGATCTCCTTCGGCTCGCCGTCCTCCTCGTTGGGGAGCACCTGCGCGTGGAGATTCTTAATTTCCAGAGTAGACATTGAGTTGGTACCTGCTTTCGGGGAGTTTTAAGCGTTGATCTTGGCGAGCTCGTCGACGACGCGGGATTCCAGTTCCTCGCGCAGGGACTCGACCGGGATGCGTGAGATGACTTCGGAGAAGAAGCCGCGGATGATGAGGCGGCGTGCCTCGGCGGCCGGAATGCCGCGGGACATGAGGTAGAACAGCTCGAGGTCATCGAAGCGGCCCACAGTTGCGGCATGGCCGGCGCCGACGATCTCACCGGTCTGGATCTCCAGGTTCGGGATGGCGTCTGCACGTGCGCCCTCGGTGAGAATCAGGTTGTTGTTCGTCTCATAGGTGTCCGTGTTGTTCGCGTTCTTGCGGATGAGCACGTCACCGACCCAGCAGGTGCGGGCCTCCGGGGTGCGGGAAGCGGAGCCAGCCTCGGCCTTCTGCGCGGACGTAGCGCCCTGCAGCGCGCCCTTGTAGAAAACGCGGGAGCGGCAGTTCGGCACATCGTGGTCCACCAGCAGACGGTTCTCAAAGTACTGGCCGGCATCGGCGAAGTAGACGCCCAGCAGTTCGGCATCGCCGCCCGGGGCGTCGAAAACCACGCGTGGAACGAGGCGCACAATCTCGCCGCCGAAGATGGCAGTGTTGTGGCGCAGGACGGCGTCGCGGCCCACCTTCGCGATCTGGTGGGACAGGTGGACGGCGTCATCTTCCCAATCAGCGTCAACGACGACGGTGACGTGGGCGCCGTCGCCCAACACGAATTCAACATTGTCCGCGTGGGTGCCGGAGCCGACGTACTTCAGCACGATGGTGGCTTCGGCGTGGTGTCCCACGTGGATGGAGGTCGCACCAAAGGAGGTCACGCCCTCACCAGCACCGGTAATGGTGATCTCCACCGGCTGGTCCAACTGTGCCTCAGCGTCCACAGTGACAACCTGTGCTTCCGGCATGGAAGTCCAGGCCTGTGCGGCAACACGGTCAGCAGGGGCGCCAGCGGTGCCCAAGCGCTCGTCGTCAGGCGCGACGGTTTCGGAGGTTACGCCTTCCGGAGCGGTGACGTCGATCTTCTGTGCGGTCGCCGGCGCAAACTCACCGTTGTGCAGGCCCCGCAGGTTACGCAGGGCGATAAAGCGCCACACCTCATCGCGGCCATGCGGGACCGGGAAGTCCTCCACATTGAATGACGTGAACTGGTCACCCTTGGTGACGTCAGCAGGATTAAATTCGTTGGAAGCTACCATTTAGCCCACCGATCCTTCCATCTGCAGCTCGATAAGACGGTTGAGCTCCAATGCGTATTCCATGGGGAGCTCCTTTGCAATCGGCTCAACGAAGCCGCGCACGATCATCGCCATGGCCTCTTCCTCGGCGATACCGCGGGACATGAGGTAGAACAACTGCTCCTCGGAGACCTGCGAGACGGTCGCCTCGTGGCCCAAGGTGACGTGGTCGTTACGGATATCGTTGTACGGATACGTATCCGAACGCGAGTTATTGTCCACCAGCAGCGCATCACACTCGACGTTGGCCGTGGAGTTGGCAGCGTTGGCGTTGACCTGCACCAAACCACGGTAAGCGGCGCGGCCACCATTGCGGGCCACCGATTTGGACACAATGTTGGAGGAGGTGTTCGGCGCCATGTGGACCATCTTGGAGCCGGTGTCCTGCACCTGGTTGTCCGCAGCGAAAGCCAGGGACAGAACCTCGCCCTTAGCGTGCTCGCCGGTCAGCCAGCAGGAGGGGTACTTCATGGTGACCTTGGAACCGATGTTGCCATCGACCCATTCCATGGTGCCGCCCTCTTCCACCTTGGCGCGCTGGGTCACCAAGTTATAGACGTTGGTGGACCAGTTCTGAATGGTGGTATAACGGCAGCGGCCGCCCTTCTTCACGACGATCTCGATGACACCGGTGTGCAGTGAGTCCGAGTTGTAGATCGGAGCGGTGCAGCCCTCGATGTAGTGGACGTAGGCGTCCTCTTCCACGATGATGAGGGTGCGCTCGAACTGGCCCATGTTCTCCGTGTTGATGCGGAAGTAAGCCTGCAACGGGATGTCCACGTGGACGCCCTTCGGCACATAGACGAAGGAGCCACCAGACCAGCAGGCATTGTTCAGTGCGGAGAACTTATTGTCACCGGCCGGGATGACCGTGCCGAAGTACTCCTGGAGGATCTCCGGGTACTCGCGCACAGCAGTATCGGTATCGACGAAGATAACGCCCTGGGCTTCGAGGTCCTCACGAATCTTGTGGTAGACCACCTCGGACTCGTACTGGGCGGCAACACCGGAGACTAGACGCTTCTTCTCGGCATCCGGGATACCCAGCTTGTCGTAGGTCTCCTTAATATCTGACGGCAGGTCATCCCAGGTTTGGGCCTGCTTCTCAGTGGAGCGGACAAAGTACTTAATGTTGTCAAAGTCGATGTCGGAGAGATCCGGGCCCCACGTAGGCACCGGCTTCTTGTTGAAAACGCGCAGTGCCTTGAGTCGGGACTCAAGCATCCATTCCGGCTCGTTCTTCTTCTCCGAGATATCGCGGACGACGTCTTCGCTCAAACCTCGGTGTGCTGCC
The DNA here is from genome assembly GCF_001809405.1 of Corynebacterium sp. HMSC055A01. NCBI lineage: Bacteria > Bacillati > Actinomycetota > Actinomycetes > Mycobacteriales > Corynebacteriaceae > Corynebacterium > Corynebacterium sp. HMSC055A01. Next base: position 92,491 of record NZ_KV797592.1, read on the forward strand.
TGGCCGGCCGCGTCCGAATCGTGCCAGCCGTAGTCATATCCACCGATGGAGGAGATGATCTCATCATCGCTCATCTTGGTCTCAAGCCCTGGTGCTGGTTGTGCCTGTGTCAAAGCCCGCTCCTTTCTATGTTGATTAGTCTTTTTCCCGTTCCACCGCAGTCGGCGGGACAGGTTTTAAGGGGATATTCGTGGTGCAGATTCCGTGGCCATCCGCGATGGAGGCCAAGGGCTGCACATGTTTGCCTAATAGCGCGGAGAAAACTTCTTGTTCAGCTTCACACAACTCCGGATGCTCAGCAGCCACATGGGCCACCGGGCAATGGTGCTGGCAAATCTGCACTCCATTTCCCACCGATGTCACCGTGGCCGCGTAGCCGTGTGCATCAAGCACAGCGGCCAGCTGGCGTGCCACCTCAGGTACGGATTCTTCCTCCTCTACCAAAGGAGTCACGTCTTCCACGAGCCGCTCGAAGCGGGCCTTGGCAAAGCGCCGGACCGCCTCGGGCCCTCCCGCTTCGCGCAACGCGGTGAGTGCTTCCGCCGCCAGTTGGTCATAGGCATGCCCGAATTGGGCACGGCCTTGATCCGTGAGGCGGAAGTGCTTGGCGGGGCGACCACGGCCTGCCGACTGCCCGGGGCGGGCTGCTGGGCGGCGGTGTACAACCTCGGTGAGTCCTTCCTCCACCAAAATGTCTAAGTGCCGGCGTATGCCGGCTGCAGAGAGACCTAGGCGTTCACCTAAGTACGACGCCGTCACCGGGCCGTCCTTGAGAAGCAACAACATGACGTGGCGGCGAGTATCGCCCTCGGTTGAGCGAGTCTCCCTGGGTAACTCCTTCGTCACGGTGCACACCTCCTTGAGTGAATCATTCCCTGTTTAGACAACACTAGTGTTCCTTAATTCATTCCCAATTTCCACTCTTTCATTCGTGTCGCGGGCAGCTAGTTCCCGCTCACCACTGAGCCGCTAAGGTAGACAGTCATGAATATGGAACGCGACTACACCCGATCGGGGCGACTGCCCCGCGTCATCTGGGGCGTGCGCGATGAGCTTCCCCGCATGGGTGTTCCTGGTTCCCGTTCCGCGCTCCTTCACCAAGACTTCCCCGACTCCGCCGGGGGAGCAGATCACGCCGCGCTTGGCGACGCACACCGCCGCACCATCTCCCAGCTGCGTACACTGTTCACGCTTCGCTGGCTCGGCACGATCGGCGCATTGCTCATTGCACTCGGCGGCCTGGGCGCCGGCGCACTCCCAGTGGTGGGAAACCCGTATGAGTCCTTACCTTTCGGTTCACTCATGTCACGAATGCTGCAGTCCTCCTCCGCCATCGTGTTTATCGGTGTCGGTTTCATGGTGACCGCGTGGATTTGTATGGCCCCACTCGTGGGAGCACCACTGCGCCTGCGCAAGGCCGAGCACAATCCAAAGCTAACGGGCGACGGGGAAGATACGAGGTTTAGCCACTCCCCACGAGTGCTGACGCAAAGCCAGATGTGGCGAACCTGGCTGGGATGGGTACTTCCACTACTGGTCACCGCTCCCCTTTTCACCCAAGACATCTACTCCTACCTGGCCAACGGATCCATCGTGCTGCAAGGCCTCGATCCCTATTCCGCAGGCCCTGTCGAACTGCTGGGGGCCGATAACGACCTTGCCCGCTCCGTCCCTTTCATCTGGGCAAACTCCCCCTCCCCGTATGGCCCTGTGGCGTTAGGACTGGCCGCATTGGTCAGCTGGCTCACCCACGACTCCATCATCTGGGGTGTAGTCCTGCACCGAGTGTTTTCCCTCGTCGGCATTATCGCTGCTGGCTGGGCCATTTCACGTCTCGCCGCCCGCTGCCGCGTGGCCCCAGAGGGGGCACTCTGGCTCGGCATCCTCAACCCCTTAACCATCCTTCACCTGGTAGGAGGCATTCACAATGAATCCTTCATGCTAGGGCTGGCTCTCGTCGGAGTGGAATTGGGCCTTCGGGCCGTCAACGATCCCCAGGCCGCCCGCTGGCGGGTATGGGCACTGTTCATCGCGTCTGGCGTCTTCATTTCGTGCGCCGGCATGGTGAAGGTTACTGGCTTCATTGGACTTGGGTTTGTCGGTATGGCGGCTGCTCGCTGGCTCGTCGACAAGCACGGTGTGCCCGCCATCCGGGCGGTCCTTGGCGCCGGTCTTGCCCAGCTGCTTCTGCTCGCCGTCTCTATTGCGGCAGTCACGATAATCACGGGTATCGATATTGGATGGATCTTTGGTCAAGGCGGCGCGGCTACGATCCGCTCCTGGCTCTCTGCGACAACCTCCGTGGGCGTCGGCGCAGGCTTCCTCGGGATGCTGTTGGGTTTGGGCGATCACACCGAAGCCATTCTCAGCGTCACCCGTACTGTCGGCGTCATCATTGCCGCCGGTTTTATGCTCCGCATGCTGTATGCGACCTTCCGCGGAGCCATCCACCCGGTGGGCGGACTCGGTGTGTCCACCTTCGCGCTCGTGGTTTTCTTCCCCGTCGTCCAGCCCTGGTACATCCTGTGGGCGGTGCTGCCGCTCGCGGCGTGGGCAAACCGACGCTTCTTCCGTATGGCGGTAATGATTTACTCCGGGTTGATGAGCTTCATCGTCCTACCGCGCGGGCTAGGCCTGCCCCCAGGCACGGTCTTCGTTATCTACTTGGCCGCTGTGGTGACGTTCGTAGCACTGATCGCTGCGGGGTGGGTTGCGTTGCGTCGATCGGGCGTGCGTGTCTTAAACTAACTGCCCGTGACTAGATCGGCTCTCATCCTAGAAAACGTCATAAAGACCTATGGCGACGTCAACGCGGTTAATGGGCTGAGCTTCCGCGCTAATTACGGCGAGATTCTATGTCTGCTTGGCCCCAATGGTGCGGGCAAGACAACCACCATCGAGATGTGTGAGGGATTTAAGAGACCCACCTCCGGCCACATTGAGGTTCTGGGGCTTGACCCTGCACGCAACCCTGACGCGGTGCGCGCCCGCATTGGCATCATGCTGCAGGGCGGAGGTTCTTATTCCGGAATCAAGGTTAAGGAGATGCTGCAACTTAGCGCCTCCTATAACGACAATCCCTTAGACCCGGAATGGCTACTGGATACCCTAGGGCTGCGCGCGGTGGAAAAGAATAGCTACCGTCGTTTGTCGGGCGGGCAGCAACAGCGGCTTTCTCTCGCCTTGGCCATCATTGGACGTCCAGAATTGGTCTTCCTCGATGAACCCACGGCAGGTATGGACGCGCAATCGCGCCTTGCCGTGTGGGATCTCATCCGTGCGTTGCGTGCAGATGGCGTGACAGTCATCCTCACCACGCACCTCATGGATGAAGCGGAAGCACTCAGCGACCGCGTGGTCATTATTGATCACGGCCGGCTCGTCGCCAGCGGCACCGCAGCGTCGCTGACGAGTTCCGCTGATATCCCACAGGTGAGTTTTGAGACCGCGACTCCAGTGGACCTTGAGGCGCTGCGTAAGGCAGGCATCTCCGCCGACGCTACCCGCCCCCTCCACTACCGACTCACCTCTTCGGTCAGCCCGGAGGTCATCGCAGAGCTCGCCACGTTCTTAGCCGCGCACGACGTTGTCCTCCGCAACCTGCAAACCTCGCACCGTAACCTCGAAGAGGTCTTCCTAGATCTCACCGGCCGCGAGATGCGCAGTTAGCCCGCATCTGACACCTACCACTTTGTTTGATCAAGGAGAAGCTCCATGAGCACCTTCGCACCCGGCACATTCAGCCCGAATCCGCAGCGCGTTGGCGTTGCCGCCATGGCCCGTGCCCAAGGGGCAATCGAGTCAAAGCTGATGCTGCGGCACGGCGAGCAACAGCTACTGAGCATCATCATTCCGCTCGCTATCCTGATCGGCGCCGCCAAGATGCAGGACAGTACGGGCCACGGCGTAGAGGAGATCTTCCCCATGGTCCTAGCCGTCGGCGCTACATCCTCTGGGTTTACCGGCCAAGCTATTTCTCTGGCTTTCGACCGTCGCTATGGCGCGCTCAAACGAACGGGCGCATCAGGAGTTCCGGCCTGGGCCATCGTGGTGGGAAAGATCCTTGGCGTTCTTTCAATGGTGGTACTTCAGGTCCTCGTACTGGGCACAGCAGCTGCCATCCTCGGGCTGCGTATTACTGCCAGCGGTGCCGCCATCGGTGTGGTGGTGTTGGCGTTTGGTGTCGCCACATTTACAGCGCTCGGCTTGCTGCTCGGCGGGACCCTCAGTTCAGAGGCTGTCCTGGCGGTCTCCAACCTCATTTGGTTCATTCTGCTCGGTACCGTCGGCTGGGTTATGTATTCCCAGGGTCTGGGCGATAATGGGGTACTCACGCTCGTGCCCACTGTGGCGATGGCCGGTGGGCTCGACATCGCTCTTAAAGGAGCATTCCCTGTCTTTGAGATCCTCGTCCTCATCGGGTGGTCAGCGGTAGCGTCGTTTGCAGCGGTGCGTTGGTTCCGCTTCGAGGGCTAAAAGTGATTCTTCTCCCTTGCACGGCGTGACGCACATGCCGGTTTTGGTTCCGGAGCGGTGCCGAACGGTAGGCTGAGTACCCGTGAGTACTGCCAACATTTCTTCTCAACGCACCCCTGCGCCTGCTACAAATCCTGCAGGCCCCTCGCTGAAGACACAGCGCATTATCGCACTCGTCCTCTTAATCTGTCAGGCTGGCATTACAGTATCGGGTTCTATCGTCCGCGTGACCGGTTCCGGCCTTGGTTGCGTGACGTGGCCCAACTGCCACCCCGGCTCCCTCGTTCCTATCCAGGGCGCGGCCCCCATGCTGCACCAAGCCATTGAGTTCGGTAACCGGCTTTTGACCTTTGTTGTGGCGGCGGCCGCGATCGCCAGCATCGTGGTGGTCTACAAGGCGAAGCGCCGCACAGAACTCAAGGTCTATGCCTGGGCGGGGCTCGCAGGTATCTTCGTGCAGGCACTCATTGGTGCCCTGTCGGTCGTGCTGAAGCTTTCTTGGTGGAGTGTGGCAATTCACTTCCTCCCCTCTATGGCCCTGGTGTGGATTGCGGCCATGCTGTTCTCCCGCATCAACGAACCCGATGACGGAACCCCTACTCGCTTCTTCCCCGCCGCCGTGCGCACGCTCGCGGTCGTTGCTGCGGTAGCGCTCTCCATCGTGCTGCTGACCGGTACCTTTGTCACCGGCTCCGGAACACACTCCGGCGACGCTGGCGTGGGCATGGAGGGACGCCTCGGAGTCGATACCTATGGCATGGCCGTCATCCACGCTATCTGCATGTACGTCTACTTGGCGCTGACCCTCATCGTGGTCTTTCTCCTTCACCGCACTGGTGCGCCCAAGGCGGCCAGGAAGGCCGGCTGGGTACTCATTGCCTGCATCGTCATCCAATGGGCTCTTGGCGTAACGCAGTTCTACCTGCACATTCCACGCTGGACAGTCCCCTTCCACGTTGGGATGTCCTCGGTGGTTACGGCCTTCACCGCCCTACTGTGGGCGCATGGACTGCGCCGCGTCCGCACCACTGAAATTGCTTCCTCCAGCGCTACTCAATCTGGTGTCGAAAGCAGCTCCGCAACCCAACGCTAGGACAACCCGCTAGGTGCTCACAGCGCCGTCTTCCCCACCACGCTAGGAGGAAGGCGGCGCTTTTTGCTGCGCGGAGCCCTCGGCTTCGTTTAGCCTAGACACCATGCATGCTATTCAGGTGACCACGACCGGAGGGCCCGAGGTCCTCACCTACGCCGAGGTAGAATCCCCCACGCCGACGAAGGAGCAGCTGCTTGTCGACGTCTCCGTGGCCGGTGTCAACTACATCGACACCTACTACCGCGAAGGCATCTACAACGCCTCCGTGCCGTTCATCATCGGACTCGAGGGAACCGGACGCGTTGTGCACGACCCCCAGGGGGAAATCGCCCCGGGCACGATGGTGGCCTGGGATCACGCTTTCGGCTCCTATGCGGAGCAAGTCTGCGTGCCGCGCGACCGCGTGGTGGCCGTCCCCGACGAGATTCCTTCCGCCGTCGCAGGTTCCATGCTCCTCCAGGGCATGACGGCGCACTACCTCACCCACGGTGTCTATCAGCTGGGGGAAGGTGCGTCCTGCCTCATTACCGCCGGTGCGGGCGGCGTGGGCTTAATCCTCACCCAGATGGCCAAGGCCCTGGGCGCCACCGTCTATTCCGTGGTTTCCACCGATGAGAAGGAAGAGCTGGCCTACGGCGCGGGTGCAGACCACGTGTTCCGCTACAGCAGTGGCTTGGCAGAGCAGGTACGTCGTCACAATGGCGGGCGCGGCGTCGACGTGGTCTACGATGGCGTCGGCAAAGCCACCTTCGGTGAATCCCTTGAGGTTGTGCGGCCGCGCGGCACGGTAGCGCTCTTCGGCGCCGCGTCGGGCCCCGTCCCGCCGATGGACCCGCAGCTGCTGAACAAGCACGGCTCCATCTTCCTCACCCGCCCCTCGCTCGGTGCTTGGACCTCCCAGGAAGGCGAGTTCCAGATGCGCGCCCAGGCAGTGGTGCAGGCGGTCATCGATGGCGACCTCGACTTCCGCATCTCGGCGGAATATCCGCTCGCCGAAGCCGCTCAGGCCCACCGCGACCTCCAAGAGCGCAAAACCACCGGCTCCATCGTTCTGCGCGTAAGAGAAGACTAGTCCAAGGAGTAGCTCCCTGGACTAGTTCGAGATAATTGGAGGTTCGCTGATCTGGTTGGCAGGCCGCCTCGTTAGAAGAGGGCGGCCGACCAGCCCAGCATGCGACCGATGGGTTCCCAGCCCACGACGGCGTCGATAGACAGCCCAATGAAGAGGACTGAGAGATAGTTATTGGAGTAGATGAATAGGCGCATGGGCTTGACCTTTGCGCCCTTCTTCACGCCTTGGTGGAGGCGGATTGCCATCCATAAGAAGACCGCACCGGAGGCCACCGCGGCCACCAAGTAGATCCAGGAGGCTGCCGGGATAATAAGGAAGGTCACGATTACCGTGCCGATGGTGTACCACACAATCTGGCGGGTAACTTCCACCTCCCCGGCAACGACGGGCAGCATCGGCACCCCGGCCTTGCGGTAGTCCTCCTTGTATTTCATCGCCAGCGCCCACGTATGAGGCGGGGTCCAGAAGAAGATGATGAGGAACAAGACTACGGCTTGCCACCAACGGTCAGGCTCCCCCGCCGGTGCGTTATCCCGGATCACCGCCCAGCCCACCATGGCGGGCATACAGCCTGCTAGGCCACCCCAGACAATGTTCTGGGAGTTTCGCATCTTAAGGAACTTCGTGTAGACGATGACATAGAAGAAGTTAGTCAGCAGCACGAAGAACGCCGCCAGCCAGGAATGCGCCAGCACGCCCAGCCAGAAGACGGATAGTGCGAGCATGACCCAAGCAAAAATGGCGGCATTGCGACGCGAAATAGTCTTGCGCACCAGCGGCCGAGCACGAGTGCGCTGCATCTTCTGGTCAATCTCATAGTCCACGACGTTGTTGAACGTGTGGGCCGCAGCGGCACCCATCCATCCGCCAAAGATGGTGGATACGATGAGCCAGAAGTTTGAGGACACCGCCTCGAATCCACGCTGGGCCTGGAGCATAGCCGGGATTGCTGCCACGAGGAGGAGTTCAATGATCCTCGGTTTCGTTAGCGCAAAATAGGCCTTGATGGTCTCCAAGGAATAGTCCTCCGTATATCCGGCACGTGGGTGTATGGCTTATAGGTCTGAAGTAGTGGTCGTCTGCTCGCGCTAAAAAGTTCCCGAGATATCCCGAGAGCTGTGTGGCACGGTCGAGGTTTCCTCTTCGAAGCACTCGCCAGCCAGATCCGAAAGCGGGGAGCAACGGCGTCAACCATGCCAGACTACCGCCCGAAACCTGGTTTATATAATCCCCCGCCGAAGATCGAAAAACCTTTACACTGATTAACGGTATATCTGTTTCCAGAAGCGAAGTGAGGTTTTCGCCGTGTCGCACGAAAAGTTGTCCCCGGAACTGCAGGCTATGGTTCAGCGCCGTTATCCTTCGGACTGGAGTGACCTCGACACCCGCGCCGTGGATACCGTCCGCGTGCTCGCTGCCGATGCCGTTCAGAACTGCGGCTCCGGCCACCCCGGTACCGCCATGTCCTTGGCGCCTCTGGCCTACACGCTCTACCAGCGCGTGCTCAACCATGACCCAGCCGATGTTCACTGGGCGGGGCGCGACCGCTTTGTCCTCTCAGTGGGGCACTCTTCTCTGACGCAGTATATCCAGCTCTTCCTCGGCGGCTTCGGCCTCGAGATGGAGGATCTCAAGTCTTTGCGCACGTGGGGTTCTAAGACTCCCGGCCACCCGGAGGTTCACCACACCGACGGCGTAGAAATCACCACCGGCCCGCTGGGCCAGGGCCTGGCTTCCGCGGTTGGTATGGCCATGGCCGCGCGCAAGGAGCGTGGATTGTTCGACGCTTCCGCCCCGGCTGGCGAATCTCCTTTCGATCACTATGTCTATGTCATCGCCTCTGACGGTGACCTGCAGGAGGGCGTGACTGCTGAGGCCTCCTCCTTGGCAGGTACTCAGAAGCTGGGCAACCTTATCGTCTTCTGGGATGACAACCGCATCTCCATCGAGGATGACACCAACATTGCCTTCAACGAGGACGTCGCCAAGCGCTACGAGGCTTATGGCTGGCACGTGCAGACCGTGGAGTCCGGTGAGGACGTCGAAGCCATCGAAGCGGCCGCTGCTGCTGCCCGCGCCGAGACCTCTCGGCCTTCCTTCATCCGTGTGAAGACGGTCATCGGCTACCCGGCACCGAACAAGATGAACACCGGTGGCGTCCACGGCGCCGCCCTCGGTGAGGATGAAGTCGCCGCCACCAAGGAAATCCTCGGGTTCGATCCCACACAGTCCTTCCACATCGACGAGGAAGTCCTCGCTCACACCCGTGAGCTGACTGCCCGCGGTGCACAGAAGCACGCCGAATGGCAGGAGAAGTTCGACGCATGGGCTGCGGCCCACCCGGAGGAAAAGAAGCTCTTCGACCGCCTCCAGGCCCGGGAACTTCCGGCTGACTTCGCCGCTGACCTTCCTACCTGGGAGGCAGGCGAATCTCTGGCCACTCGCAAGGCCTCTGAGGCCGCTATCCAAGCGCTCGCAGCCTCCCTGCCGGAGATGTGGGGCGGCTCCGCCGACCTGGCGGGTTCCAACAACACAGTCATCAAGGGTGCGGATTCCTTCGGCCCGGAGTCCATCACCACGGGCGCCTGGACGGCCACGCCTTACGGCCGCAACCTGCACTTCGGTATTCGTGAGCACGCCATGTCCGCAATCATGAATGGCATCGCGCTGCATGGTAATACCCGCGTTTACGGCGGTACCTTCCTCATCTTCTCCGAGTACCAGTACCCTGCCGTCCGCCTCGGTGCGCTCATGTCTACTGATACCTACTACGTGTGGACCCACGACTCGATTGGTCTGGGTGAGGACGGCCCCACCCACCAGCCGGTGGAGACGCTCTCTGCCCTCCGTGCCATCCCCAACCTCTCCGTCATCCGCCCGGCCGATGCCAATGAGACTGCCCAGGCATGGGCAGCGGCACTCGAATACAAGGCAGCGCCGAAGGGTTTGGCGCTGTCCCGACAGAACCTGCCCGTGCTCGAGGGCACCAAGGAGAAGGCCGCCGAAGGTGTTCGCCGCGGCGCCTACGTCCTCGTTGAAGCATCGAAGGAAACCCCGGACGTCATTCTCCTCGCCACCGGTTCCGAGGTTCAGCTCGCGGTAGAAGCCGCCAAGCAGCTCGAGGCTGAAGGCACGGCAACGCGCGTTGTCTCCGCTCCGTGCCTGGAGTGGTTCGACGAGCAGGACGCCTCCTACCGCGAATCGGTCCTTCCCTCCTCGGTCCGCGCTCGCGTCTCCGTGGAGGCTGGCATCTCGATGCCGTGGCACAAGTACACCGGTACTTTCGGCCGCACTGTATCCCTGGAACACTTCGGTGCCTCCGCACCGGCGGCGGAGCTCTTTGAGAAGTTCGGCTTCACCGCCGACGCTGTTGCCGACGCCGCCCGCGAATCACTGAACGCTGCCAAGGAAAGCTAGTTTCCCGTTCCGAGTTCTCACCACGAAAGGATCTGCACAACACCATGACGCATATTGAAGAATTGGCTCGCCTCGGGACGTCGACCTGGCTAGACGATCTTTCCCGCGAGCGCCTAGACTCCGGCAATCTTCGTGAGCTCTTGGACACCAAGTCCATCGTGGGCGTCACCACGAACCCAGCAATCTTTGCCGCGGCAATGTCCTCCGGCACCTCCTATGACACCGACATCGCAGCGCTGAAGGAAAAGTCCGCTACCGCGGATGAGGCAGTGTACTCGCTGGCAATCGACGACGTCCGCAACGCATGCGATATCTTCACTGAGATTTACGAGAAGTCGGGCGGGCGCGACGGCCGCGTCTCCATCGAGGTTGATCCACGCATCTCCGCCGATGCAGACGCAACCTTGAAGCAGGCGCGCGAATTGTGGGCCAAAGTTGACCGCCCCAACCTCATGATCAAGATTCCGGCTACGGAAGGCTCCCTCCCAGCCATCACCGAGGCGCTTGCGGAAGGTATCTCCGTCAACGTCACCCTGATCTTCTCCGTAGAGCGTTATGCCCACGTCATCGCTGCGTACAAGGAGGGAATCAAACGCGCTGCCGAGGCTGGAAAGGACGTCTCCACGATTCATTCCGTGGCATCCTTCTTCGTCTCCCGCCTGGATACCGAAGTGGACAAGCGCCTCGAGCTGATCAGCACTGAAGAAGCCCTCGCACTGCGCGGAAAGGCCGGGGTTGCCAACGCCCAGCGTGCCTATGCTCTGTTCCTCAAGGAATTCAAGGAGGCAGGCGCACACCTGCCGGCTGGTGCACACCCACAGCGCCCCCTGTGGGCGTCGACGGGCGTCAAGAACCCCGACTACCCCGCCACACTGTACGTCTCCGAGCTAGCTGGCCCAGATACCGTCAACACGATGCCGGAAAAAACCATCGATGCTGTTCTCGAACAGGGCAACCTGCACGGCGACGCTCTCAGTGACTCTGCTGAGCAGGCAGAGAACGTGTGGTCACAGCTGAAGGCAGTCGGCATCGACTTCGACGATGTTTTTGCTGTGTTGGAGAAGGAGGGCGTCGACAAGTTCGTCAACGCCTGGGAGGAATTGCTTGCCTCCATGACCGACCGCCTCTCCTAATCGAACGCGAATTCTTGACCGCCTACAATCGCCGCGCGCACCGCAAACGGCCATGCAACTATGGTCGGCGGGGCGCGTGTCGCTATGCTGGGCTGTTGGACTTACCTCACACAGACCGAAAGGACACTTAGTGAGCACTAGCAGCGCGTGGGTCAACCCGTTGCGCAACTCGAAGGATAAGCGCCTGCCACGCATCGCCGGCCCCTCTGGCATGGTGATTTTCGGCGTCACGGGTGACTTGGCGCGCAAGAAGCTCCTCCCCGCCATCTACGACTTGGCCAACCGCGGATTGCTTCCTGCAGGCTTCACTTTGGTCGGCTACGGCCGTCGCGACTGGGACAAGCAGGCATTCTGTGACTATGTCCGCGAGGCCGCCGAAGCAGGTGCGCGAACCACCTTCAACGAGCATGTGTGGGAGCACCTTGCCAAGGGAATCGAGTTTGTGCAGGGCAACTTCGATGACGCCGGCTTTGACAAGCTTTCTGCGCGGCTGGCGGAGCTCAATGACTCCCGCGGCACGGGTGGAAACTGGGCCTACTATCTTTCGGTACCGCCGGAGTTTTTCTCCGATATTTGCCACCAGCTTGAGCGCGTCGGTATGGCCGATAGCACGGATAATTCCTGGCGCCGCGTCATCATTGAAAAGCCATTCGGACACGATCAGGCTTCCGCGCGCGAGCTCAACGAGATTGTCAACGCCGTCTTTCCTGAGTCCTCGGTTTTCCGCATCGACCACTACCTGGGCAAGGAAACGGTCCAAAACATCATGGCCCTGCGCTTTGCCAACCAGATTTTCGAGCCAATGTGGAATGCGCATTACATCGATCACGTGCAGATCACGATGGCTGAGGACATCGGGCTGGGCGGGCGTGCCGGCTATTATGACGGCATCGGCGCCGCGCGCGACGTCATCCAAAACCACCTCCTCCAATTGCTTGCTCTCGTAGCAATGGAAGAGCCCTCCTCCTTCGACCCCGAGGCTCTTCAGGCGGAAAAGATTAAGGTGCTGCGAGCCACCAACGCCGTGCATCCGCTGAACAAGACCACTGCCCGTGGCCAATACTCCGCCGGCTGGCAAGGATCGCAATATGTCAAAGGCCTCCGGGAGGAAGAGGGTTTTGATCCGGAGTCCACGACGGAAACCTATGCAGCCTGCACTCTTGAGGTCAATTCCCGCCGCTGGGCGGGTGTTCCTTTCTACCTGCGCACTGGCAAGCGTCTCGGCCGCCGCGTGACTGAAATTGCGCTCGTCTTTAAGACAGCACCCCACCAGCCGTTTGATCAAGGCCAAGCTGAGGCTCTAGGCCAGAATGCCGTGGTGATCCGCGTTCAGCCAGATGAGGGCGTCACCATGCGTTTTGGTTCCAAAGTCCCCGGATCCACGATGGAGGTCCGCGATGTCAACATGGACTTCGCGTATGCCGAGGCCTTTACGGAGGAGTCTCCCGAGGCCTATGAGCGCCTGATTCTCGACGCCCTCCTTGACGAGTCCTCCCTCTTCCCCACCAATGAAGAGGTTGAGCTGTCTTGGTCCATCCTCGATCCCATCATTGAATACTGGTCCAACATTGGTCAGCCGGAACAATACCGCGCCGGCACGTGGGGACCGGAGTCTGCCGATAAAATGCTGCGCCGCCGGGGACATTCCTGGCGTCGTCCGTAGGTCCCTAGGAGGAATGGCTTAATGATTATCCCCTTGCCCGATACGACTACGCGCAAGATCTCCAAGAAGCTCGTGGAGATGCAGGAGCATTACACGCTCACGACAGGCCGCGTCCTCACCCTCATCGTCATGACTGAGGAAGGCGATGACCTAGACAACCTTCTCGCCTCGGTTCGTGATGCCTCCCACGAGCACCCTTCTCGCGTCATCGTGATTGCCACGGGTTCCTTGGAGGAAGAGACGCGGCTCGACGCCGAACTGCGCGTGGGCGGCGAAGCGGGCGCTTCCGAAATCGTCGTGATGCACCTGCACGGCGCGCTAGCGGACCAAGCGGAGTCCGCGGTTACTCCCCTTCTCCTTCCCGATACCCCAATCGTGGCATGGTGGCCCACCGCGTGCCCACCGTCACCAGCCGCGGTGCCCATCGGCGCACTCGCCCAACGCCGCATTACGAACGTGGCTTTCGGCAGCGGCGTTGACCAGTATGACCTGCACGTGTTGTCTTCGGGCTACACGCCTGGTGATTCCGACATGTCGTGGGGCGCTATTACCCTGTGGCGTGGCATCGTAGCCTCGGCGCTTGACCGTCACCCCCATGAGCCGGTCATTTCCGTCGAAATTTCTGGTGCTGAGCACCACGCTGCAGTCGACTTTGCAGCTGGCTGGCTTCTCGACGCCCTCTCCGTCCCCGTCACCCGCACCGTCTCGGACTGCACCGCGGGTCCTTTCCCGATCTCCTCGGTAGTCTTCCGCCGCCCCACTGCAGATGTCAGCGTGACCGTTGTCGATTCCGAGACGGTCAGGGTCAGCGTTCCCGGCTCCCCAGAGTCCCTCGTAAGCCTCACCGTACGTTCCGAAGCGGAAGTACTCTCAGAGGAACTCCGCCACCTCGACGCAGATAAGACATACGCCCATTCTCTCCGCGCTTTAGCTCGAGTGGACTACAGTGTGTAGTCGTAAACTTTTCTTTTTCACCTAGACCCCTAGACCCCTAGACACAGCATTCACAAGGATCTTTCTGCACTATGGTCACGCTTCGCCGCGTTAGCGACATCGATGAGCTCATATCCTCCGCCGCACTCGCCTTTATTGAGACGGTTGCGGCGGTTCAAGCCCCGGGCGGAGGCCTTCACAAAGACGGAGTAGCCCGCGTAGTCCTCACCGGTGGCGGTGCAGGCATTGGTGTCTTGCGCGAATTGGCTCGCCTTGCTCACGCCGCCCAGCAGCAAGGAACCGACTTCCCTGCCCTCTCGGTGGACTGGACGCGAGTCCATGTCTTCTTCGGCGACGAGCGCAACGTGCCGGTCAGTGATCCTGATTCCAACGAGGGCCAAGCCCGCGAAGCACTCCTGAGCCAGGTCGCCGTTCCCGAGCGCCATATCCACGGCTATGACTTGGGCGCCGTGTCCATGGAACACGCCGCCCAGGCTTACGAAGGCGAGATTCGTGAATTCGCACCTGAGGGTTTTGATCTGCATCTCCTCGGCATGGGACACGAAGGCCATATCAATTCCCTCTTCCCGCATTCGGAGGCAGTCTACGAGGACTCGGACTATGCATTCGCTGTCCACGATTCCCCGAAGCCGCCTTCGGAGCGTGTCACGCTAACCTATCCCGCGATCAACCGCTCCCAGCGCATTTGGTTCCTTGTCTCCGGAGAAGAAAAAGCCGAGGCGGTATCACACCTTGTTGCTGGCGCTGCCGCAGAAGACTGGCCGGCCGCTGGCGCCCAGGGAGCGGAAGAGACCCTGCTTTTCGTGAGCGAAGACGCCGCGCAGAAGCTCTAACAACGCGTGCGCCCGGGCCGAGAAAACCTATAACGCCGCGTGTCCCCCTCGACGTGAGGAGGCACGCGGCGTTAATCGTGTCCGGAGCCGGAGGCTCGTCAGCGGCCTTTAGCTATAAGCCTGCAGCAGGTTCAGGGCTACGATGCAGGCGAGCCAGATGACCACCATGACCACGGTATAGCGGTCGAGGTTCTTTTCCACCACGGTGGAACCAGACAGGTTGGACTGTACGCCGCCGCCAAAGAGGCTGGACAGGCCGCCGCCCTTACCTTTGTGCAGCAGCACGAAGATAGACATCAAGATTGCGGCAATCACGAGGATGATTTCCAGTGCCAAGATCATGAAATAGTTCCTTGTTGTACGCGTTCAAACGGTTAGTGTGGCGCGTGAAGGTGTGCATCACTTTCACGCTGGAAAAGGGGCGCCAGCGAACGGGCGCAATAAACCTTGATGATACACCACGTGGCGGGCCAGAAACCATTCCGACCCGCCACGACAGAGTGGTGCAGATGCGATCAGCTGGAAGAACTAAGCGCCCTGTGCAGCGTTAGCCGCCAACTTGGCAAACTCCTCGCCCTTCAGGGATGCACCGCCGACGAGGCCGCCGTCTACATCAGGCTTGCCCACGATCTCTGCGATGGAGTCGACCTTGACGGAACCACCGTAGAGAATGCGGATGCCTTCGGCCACTTCATCGCCACCCAGCTCGCGAATGAGCTCACGGATAGCGGCGCACACTTCCTGTGCGTCATCAGCGGAGGCAACCTTGCCGGTGCCGATTGCCCACACGGGCTCGTATGCGATGACGGTCTTGGCAAGATCCTCTGCGGCAAGCCCCTGCAGGGAGTTGCGCGTCTGGGTGACCACGTAGTCGACGTGGGTGCCAGCCTCGCGCACGTTGAGGGGTTCGCCGACGCACACAATCGGGCTGATTCCGTTAGCCAGTGCCGCTGCAGCCTTTTCCGCAACGAGCTGGTCGGTCTCGCCATGGTACTGACGGCGCTCGGAGTGGCCTACGACTGCCCACGAGCAGCCCAAGGCGGACAGCATCTTGCCGGATACTTCACCGGTGTAGGCGCCAGACTCGTGCTTGGAAATATCCTGTGCGCCATAGGTGAACTGGAGGTCGTCGCCGTCGACAAGCGTTTGCACAGTGCGGATATCAGTGAACGGGACCATGAAGGCCACGTCGACCTTTTCGTAGTAGTCCTTCGGCAGGGAGAAGGCGAACTTCTGCAGGGAGCTGATGGCTTCCTTGTGGTCGAGGTTCATCTTCCAGTTACCAGCAATTAGCGGGATACGTGCCATGATTAGCCTTTCTAGATCAGACTGTGTTGACGGTGTATATGACTAGGATTCCAGGACCTTAACGCCCGGCAGCTCCTTGCCCTCCAGGAACTCCAAGGAAGCGCCGCCGCCCGTGGAAATGTGGGAGAAGCCTTCTTCGTCGAGGCCGAGGAGGCGGACGGAGGCTGCGGAGTCGCCACCGCCAACGACGGTGAAGGAGCCGTTCTTCGCGGTGGCGTCGATGATGGACTGAGCGACACCTGCGGTGCCCTTGGAGAAGGCCTCCATCTCGAACACGCCCATCGGGCCGTTCCAGAAGACGGTCTTGGAGGAAGCGATGACCTCGTCGAACTTCTTTACAGACTCCGGTCCAATATCGAGGGACATCCAGCCCTCCGGAATTCCGTCGAGTGCAACGACCTTGTTCTCTGCGTCAGCGTTGAACTCGGTTGCAGCAACGAGGTCGACCGGCAGGACGATCTTGTCGCCGAAGCGCTCGAGCAGCTCCTTGCAGTTGTCGATCTGGTCTTCTTGCAGCAGGGAATTCTGAACGTTGTAGCCCTTTGCAGCCAGGAGCGTGTAGCACATGCCGCCGCCGATGATGACCTTGTCGGCCTTGCCAGCAAGGGCTTCGATCACACCGAGCTTGTCGGAAACCTTAGCGCCGCCGAGTACGACAACATACGGGTGCTCAGGCTTCTCAGCCACTGCTGCGAGGGTCTCCACTTCCTTCTGAACCAGCTTGCCGGCGTAGGCAGGCAGGCGCTTGGCGACGTCATACACCGAAGCCTGTGCGCGGTGGACGACGCCAAAGCCATCAGAAACGAAGGCGCCATTATCCGCAGCGAGTGCAACGAGCTCATCGGCAAAGGCCCCACGCTCGGCCTCGTCCTTGGAGGTTTCGCGAGGATCGAAGCGAACATTCTCGAGCAGCAGGACATCGCCATCATTGAGGCCGTTGGCGCGCTCATGGGCATCCTCACCGCTGACGTCGCCGGCCAGGGCAACGTACTGGCCCAGGGCCTCAGACAGTGCCTCAGCAACCGGTGCCAGGGAGTACTTCGGGTTGACCTCGCCCTTCGGGCGACCCAGATGCGCGGACAGGATGACCTTGGCTCCGCCTTCGATCAATGCCTTGATAGTCGGCAACGAGGCGGTGATACGGCCAGAGTCGGTGATGTTTCCCTCGTCATCGAGCGGAACGTTGAAGTCCGAACGAACAAGGATGTGACGGCCGGAAACGCCTTCTGCGAGCAAGTCGTCCACAGTCTTGAAAGCCATAGTGTTCTCCTTAAAGGTAGGTATTCAAGCTAAAGGTTAATGCTATTCAATTAGAAAGTGTGGTGAACGCCTAGCACGGCGGGTTCGGGGCGCCGTGTGCGTTCTGGATAGACGAATAACGGCCCAGCGCACGCCACGTAATCATGAGGCATGGCGCATGGGCCGGTTTTCTAACCTGTGGTGCTACCGCAGGCAATCACAGCTTGGTTCACTGTGCTCATTCTAAGAATCGAGTCCTTAGAGCTTGGAGGCAACCAAGGAGGTGGTGCGGACGAGCTGGTTGGTGTAGCCCCACTCGTTGTCGTACCAGCCGAGTACCTTGACCAAGTTGCCGTTGGAGACCTTGGTCATGCCGGCATCGAAGATGCAGCCGTGCGGGTCAGTGATGATGTCAGTGGAGACAATCGGGTCCTCGGTGTAGCCCAGGGTCTCACCGAATTCGCCGGTGGCAGCTTCCTTGATGGCAGCGTTGATCTCCTCGGCGGTAACCTCGCGGGAAGCCTCGAAGGTCAGGTCGGTGGCGGAACCGGTGATGGTCGGAACGCGCATTGCGTAGCCGTCCAGCTTGCCCTCGAGCTCCGGCAGAACCAGAGCGACAGCCTTAGCAGCACCGGTGGAGGTCGGAACCATGTTCACGGCGGCGGCGCGGGCGCGGCGCAGGTCGCGGTGCGGAGCGTCCTGCAGGCGCTGGTCACCGGTGTAGGAGTGAACGGTGGTCATGAGGCCCTTCTCAATGCCGAACTTGTCGTTGAGGACCTTTGCCATCGGAGCCAGGCAGTTGGTGGTGCAGGAAGCAGCGGAGATGACATTGTGCTTCTCAGCATCGTACTTGTCGGAGTTGACGCCGTAGACGAAGGTGCCGTCAACGTTCTTGCCCGGTGCGGAGATGATGACCTTCTTGGCACCGGCCTCGATGTGAGCCTTGGCAGCCTCACCGTCGGTGAAGAAGCCGGTGGACTCGATGACGATGTCAACGTTGTGCTCAGACCACTTCAGGTTCTTCGGGTCACGCTCTGCGGAGACAGCGATGCGGTGACCGTTGACAGTGATGGACTCCTCGTCGTGCTCGATGGTGCCGTCGAAGCGGCCCAGCACGGAGTCGTACTTAAGCAGGTTGGCAAGGGTGCCGTTGTCAGTCAGGTCATTGACGGCTACGACCTCGAGGTCGGTGTTGCCCTGTGCAACTGCACGGAAGAAGTTACGGCCGATACGGCCAAATCCGTTGATACCTACGCGAATGGTCACTGTAATGTCTCCTCAAATAATCGAGTGAAGTTCTGTTGTGGGGCTTCCGAGACTCTGTCTTTAACGGCAGTGCGGTAAACCGCTTCCGCGGGACCGTTGCTCTGCCACTTCCGTGACGTGCTCGGTGGTTTTCCCAACACGGCCGATAGTACCGACCCATTGTGCTTCCCGCAGTGAGCATGTGAGCTCCTGTTGCAAGCTCTCGCATGGCGGCACAAAGAGGCGTACACTAGTGAGGCTTCAAACGGGGATGGTGGGGTACCAAAGTTCAGACACCTGCGGTAATGCCCGATTATGTGGGATTGTGTGGGGTGCCGGAATTGTAGGGTGGGATATCTCACTTAACCGGAAAAGAGCGGGTTAACCCAAAAACAGTACTGGCATTCAAACCATAAAAAATGCCCCAGAAGAGCCTTTCAGTGCCCGAACGGGCACCCACGACTCTGTCTGGGGCAAGGATTGGAAACTAAGACGTTTGGATTCTAGGACTCCTCAAAGAGATCCTCAGTCACCGCTTTCGTCGTATCCGGTACACCAAGTTCCTTGGCGCGCTTATCCGCCATGGACAATAAGCGGCGAATACGCCCAGCCACCGCGTCCTTGGTCATCGGCGGATCTGCCAATCGCCCGAGTTCTTCCAAGGAGGCTTCGCGGTGCTGCACACGTAGACGGCCAGCATCAGCCAAGTGCTCCGGCACGTCATCACCCAAGATCACCATGGCACGCTCGACGCGGGCCGCAGCGGTTACTGCCGCTCGCGCGGAACGGCGCAAGTTGGCATCGTCAAAGTTGTCGAGGCGGCGAGAGGTGTCGTGAGCCTCTCGCTGGATGCGCTTCTTTTCCCACGTCAGGCGAGTCTCCTGAGCGCCCATACGGGTCAGCAACGCGCCAATGGCGTCGCCATCGCGCACCACGACGCGGTCGGCGCCGCGTGTTTCCTTGGTCTTCGCCACCACGCCCAAACGGCGCGCGCAGCCCACGAGGGCGAGAGCCGCCTCCTGGCACGGACACGTCACCTCGAGCGCTGAAGAGCGGCCCGGCTCTGTCAATGATCCTTGAGCCAAGAAGGCTCCACGCCACGCCGCTTCATTATCAGCAACAGAACCTGAAATGACCTGCGGTGGCAGGCCCACCACGGGGTGTCCGGAACGAGTTACCAAACCCAGCCGCCTCGTAAGCTCCTTGGCCCCGGAGGTGATTCGCACTTGCACTCTACTCTTCTTAGAGGATGCAGCGGGACCCGCCACATGGGTGCTCGCCGCGATTGAGTACAGCTCATCGAGCGCAGTGACCAAACGATTGGCCACGCTCTGGGATTCCAATTCGACCTCGTACCTCACTCGATCCCCGGTGATGTGGAGGTCACCGGCAAACCTGAGAATTGCGGCAACCTCCGCCGCACGAGCGGACTGGCGCGGTACGGACACCGCCGTAAGCTCTTCCTTGACCTGCTCGGTCAACGACGCAGACACCTCGTGCCTCCCCTTTCGACTCTTGACACAGTGCACCGCGAACGTCGGCAGTAGCGCAGTACGACGCAACCTGACCTCACTCTGGAAGGCACGCAACGCGTCGCGCCGCGCTTGTGCGCTATGACGTAGCAGTGAACAATGAATGCCCCATAGTCTATCGTGCGCCTAGCCCCGATGAGTGCCCGGGGCACCCGCCGTCGCCCCACGTTCGGCAGCGTACTCGGAATACAGTTCGGTGAGAACTTGCGCTAGCTTGTCTGGACAGTGTTTGTTCAGCGAGTTCCCGTCAGCGTCCGTCTGACAGACATCCCGAAATACTGCGCTGGCGCCGAGCACACTAGCAGCGCGCTGCACAAAGACTCGCTCCGATTCATTGGGGAGACCGGTGCCGTCGACGATGACTTTGTCGACCCGCAGGTTTGGCGCATGCTGCGCTAGCACGTGCAGGTGGCGCTCCGCAGAAAACCCCTGGGTCTCCCCTGGTTCGGCGGAAAGATTGAGCACCACCACGCGAAGGGCATCCGACGACGTTATAGCGTTGACGATGTCTGGAACGAGAACGTGCGGGAGCACGGAGCTAAACCACGAGCCGGGGCCCAAGGTGATCAAATCCGCGTCGTGCAGCGCAGCGATCGTTTCCGGGTTAGCTTCCGGCTTCTCCGGGATAATGCGCACGCGGCGCACCTGCCCCACAGTTGAGGCAACGGCCACCTGGCCGCGCACGGAGCGCATGATACGGGGGTCGTCGTCAAGCCCGGAAACATCCGCCTCAATCTCGAGCGGTAGATTTACGGCCGGCAGCACCCGTCCGGCCGACTCCGTCAAACGCGCAACGGCATCGAGCGCCGCCTGGAAGTCCCCCAACACCTCGTTGAGTCCGGCGATAAGGAGATTGCCCACAGCGTGCCCAGCCATGGCACCAGTGCTCTGGAATCGATGCTGCAAAGTAGAAGCCCACAGCTGTCCTTCTTCCGAATCGCTCGACAGAGCTGCAAGGGCCATGCGCAAATCACCAGGCGGGATTATGTCCATCTCACGGCGCAACCGGCCGGAGGAACCGCCATCATCGGCCACGGTAACAATGGCGGAGATTGTCTCCGCGCCCGTACGGCGTGCGGCCAGCAGAGTTTGATACAGCCCATGGCCGCCGCCCAGGCTAGCCATGTGGATAGGGAGAGTCGTCACGGGAACACTAGCTTTCAACTATTCAGGTAGGGAATGAATATGTATCTTATCGCACCTAATCGCGAGAAATATCTCGGTGCAACGTGCTCACATCGAGGTCACCGCGGTCCCTGAGGCGGCGGGCGATTTCTTCCGTAACGGCCACCGAGCGATGGTGCCCACCGGTACAACCGATGCCCACGGTGATGAAGTTCTTCCCCTCATGGCGGTAGCCGGTGAGCATCGAGTCAAACATGGTGATGAACCGCTCGATAAAGGGCTCAGCCGCCTCTTGAGACAAGACATAATCCGCAACCGGCTCGTCGGTGCCACGGTACCCCCGCAGCTCAGGTACCCAATAGGGATTGGGAAGAAACCGAACATCAACGACAAGGTCCGCGTCACGCGGGGAGCCATGCTTGAAGCCGAAGGACTCAAGCGTGACGTGTTGCTTCTCATGACCCATTTCGCCGAAGGATGCTTCGATAGCGCGCCGCAGATCATGGACGGACAGGTTGGTCGTATCGATGATGATGTCCGCGCGCTCGCGAATTGATTGCACCGCTGCGCGCTCTCGTTGGATGCCTGCTTTGAGGGTTTCACCCTCCTGCATCGGGTGGGTACGACGCACCGAATCGAAGCGACGGATGAGCACATCATCGCGCGCATCGAGGAAAAGCAAGGTGGGCTTCATGTCCAGCTTTTCGAGTTCCTCCAAGGTTTCCGCTAAAGAACCCGGAAACATTCGGGAACGCACATCGGTCACCGCGGCAATCTTTGTCACCGGGGAATCGGGCCGAGCGCACAGCCTCAGCAGGTCGACGATAGACTTCGGCGGAATGTTGTGGGCTACGTAATAGCCCTTATCCTCCAGCACTTTAGCCGCCGACGTCAGGCCACCGCCTGACATGCCCGTGATCAAAATGGGTGGGGAGTCTAACAGCGTCATGACTTCCATTCTTACCATCTGATCACGAGGCAAGGAGGGAATCCTGCTTAGGAATCCTGGAGATGATCAAATACCGTCTGCGCCAGCTTCGGGCCAAACCCCTTCACCGCAGCAATCTCCTCCACGCTGGCCTCTTTGAGCTTCTTCACTGAGCCGAAGTGCTTCACCAGATCGGTGCGCCGCTGCGGCCCCAATCCCGGTACCGCATCGAGTACGGACGAGCGCATCCGCTTCGACCGCTGCTGTCGGTGGTACGTAATAGCTACGCGGTGCGCCTCATCGCGGAGGTGCTGAAGAAGATATAGCGCCTGCGAATTACGCGGCAGAATCACCGGCTCATCATCGCCCGGGACCCACACTTCTTCCAGGCGCTTGGCCAGGCCGATGAGTGTCACATCGACGATGCCGAGCTCGTCGAACACCGCCTGCGCCGCCGCCACCTGCGGTGCGCCACCGTCGACGATGAACAGTTGCGGCGGGTAGGAGCTGCGTTTGGTCTGGCTCGCGGCCTCCTCGCGGACCATTTCTTCAGCGAAGGTGGTGTTCTCCAGCTCCTCGTCCGGAACCGCTCGTTTGTCCTCGTGGTGGTGCTTGAAGCGGCGCCGAGTCACCTCAGCGATAGACCCCACGTCGTTCGAGCGGCCATCGCCCGCCGCCTCCTTGATGCGGTAGCGGCGGTAATCGGACTTGCGCGGTAGCCCATCTTCGAAAACCACCAGGGAGGCCACGACATCGGTGCCCTGAATGTGCGAGATATCCGTGCACTCGATGCGCAGCGGCGCGGAATCCATGTCCAACGCTTCCTGCAGCTCCTGCAGGGCTGCGGATCGGGCAGTAAGGTCTCCGACTCGCTTGAGTTTGTGCTGCCGCAGCTGTTCCTTCGCATTGCGCTCGACGGTCTCCATCAAGGCGCGCTTGTCACCGCGTTGCGGAACCCGCAAGTCAATCTGCGCGCCCCGCAGGTCCTCCAGAACTATCTTCACCTCATCGGCTTCGTCCGGCAGCGTTTGGACCAAGATCTCACGAGGGATGGCGTTTCCCCGATGAACCGCGGTACGGGATTCCTGGTCTACTCCCCTGCGCTCCAGCTTGGCGTCTTCCGCGGCCTCCTGGCGCTGGCGCTCCACGACATCCGAATAGAACTGGATTAAGAAATTCTGGATGAGCGCCGGAAGCCCCGGATCAGGCTGTCCCTCCTCGATTGGCTCCGTGATGGCTTGGTCACCGGAGCGTTCCACCACCCAGCCGCGCTGGCCGCGGATGCGCCCCGCGCGCACGTGAAAGATCTGAACTGCCGCCTCCAACTCGTCAGAGCTAAACGCGATGAGGTCGGCGTCGGTGCCGTCGGAAAGCACCACAGCCTGTTGCTCCATGAGCTTGTCAATCGCGCCGAGATCGTCGCGCAGGCGGGCAGCCAGCTCGAACTCGAGGTTCTCTGAGGCCTCCTCCATTCGCTGCGTTAGTCGCTTGCGCACAGGACCGGTATTGCCGTTCATGAAACTCAGCAGCTGGTTCACCGTCTCACGGTGTTCCTCGGCGCTCACCCTGCCAATGCACGGGGCGTCGCATTTTCCGATATACCCCAACAAACAAGGCCGCCCCAAGCGCTCATGGCGGTTGAATACCCCTTTGGCGCACGTGCGCATGGGGAAAATTCGCGTCAGCAGGTCAAGCGATTCACGCACCGCCCAGGCGTGGGAATAGGGGCCAAAGTAGCGCACACCTTTACGGCGAGGCCCGCGGTAGAAAAACGCTCGCGGGATGGTCTCCCCCACAGATACCGCGAGCATCGGATACGTTTTGTCATCGCGGTACATGACGTTGAAGCGTGGATCGAAGCGCTTAATCCACGTGTACTCCAACTGCAGCGCTTCCACTTCGCTGGCCACCACGGTCCATTCCACCGAAGCCGCAGTGAGGACCATTTGGCGGGTCCGCGGGTGCAGTTGCGTGATGTCTTGAAAGTAGTTCGATAGCCGCGCCCGCAAATTCTTTGCCTTGCCCACATAGATGACGCGGCGATTGTCATCGCGGAACTTATAAACGCCCGGATCCGTGGGGATGCTTCCGGGCGCAGGGCGGTACTCAGAGGGATCAGCCACTAGTCATCCTGCGGCATGTAGCGTGCTTCCAAGTCACGGAAAGAGCGGACCTTGGTGACAATGTCCTGCTTATCGCCCGATTGCAGGGCCCACACCGGAACATATTCAAAGTCAGGAAGTTCGATGCGTGCCATGCGCGAGCCTTCGGGAAAGGACAGACCATAGATGACCTGCCACGGGTAGAAGCGGGTTCCCACAATGTTGCGGATCTCTACGCCATCGGAGTTCGCGCGCAGCCGCGGACGCGTCAGTGCCAACCAAGACAGGATGGAGATAATCACGCCGACGCCGGGGAAGGCAAACTTATCAATCGTCGTCACAGTCGCGCCGGTAAAGGACAAGCCAACCGTGAAGCCCATAAACAGGTGCGCTGCCATCACAAGGATGATCCAGATGATTGCCACCTTGCGCAGATAGGGCGAGGTGGCCTCATACTCCCAGGGCTTGGATGAAGTCTGGGCGAAGGGATCGGCGCTGGTATAAGCCCGCACCTGCTCATCGCTCACGCTCGAGGAACCCCCAGACGCAGCGGGCGCGCCCGGCTGCGAGGATTGGGAGGCCTTGCCAGCGCGGGCTGACCGCGCGCGCTCTTCGTGCGCCGAAGGCACCTGTGGATCAGTCATCGAGTTTCCATCTCCTCATCACTCCGCTAAGACAGGCCACGGGCCTGCGCGATATGCAGATCGCCGTGGTTGCGCTTGGCAGCCTACTTTAGGGTCGACTCGTTCAGTGTACGCAACGTATGCACGGTTTCTAAAGCTGCATGCATAGCCTCCGCGCCTTTATCTTCTGAAGAGTTCTCAAATCCGGCGCGATCGACGGCTTGCTCATAGTCGTTCACCGTCAGGACACCATTTCCTACAGGCGTCGACTCGTCGAGAGCAATGCGCGTCAGTCCCTGCGTGACCGAATCACACACGTAGTCAAAGTGCGGAGTGCCGCCGCGGACGACACAGCCCAGCGCCACGACAGCATCGTGGGTGCGCGCCGCAGCTTGGACCACGACGGGCAGCTCAAGGGCACCGACGACGCGCAACGGAGTGACCTCAGCGCCAGCGGCTTCGGCGGTCTCAAGCGCGCGGCGGTGCAGCTGATCGCAGATCTCGGCGTTCCATGTGGCGGTAACCACGGCGACGCGCAGTCCCTCTCCCGAGACATTGTTCGGGGTTGGCAGGCCTTCCTTGCTCACGGTGTGCTCCTTTGTTTTGTTCTAGAGTTCGGTCTTAATGCTCTAAGAGTGTTTGAGATCCCATTCGGCCACCTGTGGCAGGTCATGGCCCATCCTGTCGCGCTTCGTGCGCAGATAGCTAATGTTTTCGGCCGTGGCGGGTGTCGCCAGGCCGGTGCGGGCAGTGGCGTCAATGCCGAAGCCCTGTAGCCCCTCACCCTTGTGTGGGTTGTTGGTCAAGAGGTTGACGGATTTCACGCCCACATCGCGCAGGATTTGTCCGGCAACGGAGTACTCGCGGGCGTCTTCAGGCAGCCCCTGCTCCACGTTGGCGTCGACGGTGTCCATCCCGTCATCTTGCAAGCGATAGGCCTTGAGCTTGTTCACCAAGCCAATGCCACGCCCTTCCTGTCCGCGAAGGTAGATGACAATGCCACGCCCGGCCGCTTGGACCGCGCGGAGGGATTCCTGCAGCTGCGGGCCGCAGTCACAGCGCTCAGATGCAAAGACATCACCGGTCAGGCACTCAGAGTGCACGCGGACAGGTACGTCTTCCGCACCGGAATAGCTCTCCACGTCACCGACGAAGAGGGCAATGTGCTCGCGCTTGTCGACGCCATTCACATAGCCCACCGCGCGAAACTCGCCGTACTCGGTGGGCAGGCGGGTTTCTACCTCGCGGTGAACCTGTTGCTCATTGTGGCGGCGCCATTCGATGAGCTGCTCGATGGAGATCATCGTGAGCCCATGGGCGTCGGCAAAGCGGCGCAGCTCCGGCGAGCGAGCCATATCCGTGGGGTCTTCTTCGGAAACGATCTCACAGAGCACGCCGGCCGGGCGGAGCCCCGCCAACCGTGCCAGATCGATCGCGGCTTCCGTGTGGCCATCACGCTCGAGCACACCATTCGGGCGGGCAGCCAGCGGGACGACATGGCCCGGGCGCGTAAACTGCGACGGCTCGGAGGAGGGATCAGCCAACTTGCGGATGGTCTCACAGCGCGAGGTAGCGGAGATGCCAGTGGAGCCATTAGCCAGGTCCACGGTGACGGTGTAGGCGGTCTGCCGCACGTCCTGGTTAACCGCCATCATCGGGGGCAAGTTCAGGCGCTTGCAGTCCTCTGGGAGCAAAGGTGCACAAATATATCCGGAGCTATAACGCACCATGAAAGCCACGAGTTCCGGGGTGGCGAGCTCGGCGGCGAAGATGAGATCACCTTCGTTTTCCCGATCTTCATTGTCCACGACGACGACGGCCTTGCCGGCCGCGATGTCGGCGATGGCTTGCTCGACGCTATCTAAACTAAAAGCTGAATCTGCAGCGCTCATAAGGACTAACTCTATCCCTCTGTGCCCGCGGCGTGGGCGTTAGGGTGAACCATTTTCTCAACATACTTTGCAACCACGTCTACCTCGAGGTTTACGCGGGCACCGGGCGCCATCGCACCAAACACGGTATCGCGCAATGTGGTGGGAATGAGAGAGACCTCAAAAAAGCCATCCGCGCCAGGTTTATCTTCATCAGCCGATACCGCGGACACCGTCAGGGACGTTCCTTGGACGGCGATGGATCCCTTCTCCACGACGTATCGGGCGAGCTCCCGCGGCAGGCTAAAACGCAACACTTCCCAGTGCTCCGAGGGGGTGCGGGAAAGCAGCGTGCCGGTGCCGTCGACATGGCCCTGCACGATGTGGCCACCCAAACGAGTCGTTGGGAGCACCGCCCGCTCGAGGTTAACCGCCGAACCCACTTCGAGTTCTCCCAATGAACTACGGTTCAAGGATTCCTTCATAACGTCTGCGATAAAGGTTCCTTCTCCCAGCTCGGCTACTGTCAGGCAGACGCCGTTGACAGCGATGGAATCACCCAACTGCGCATCACTCAGCACGGTGGATGCCGCGATGCCCAAACGGACTGCATCGCCCTGCGGTTCCACGCTATCGACGTGCCCGATTTCTTCTACGAGTCCGGTAAACATAGTCCGTACTCCCCTTTCCTACTTCTCGTTCTTCCGGTATTCCACGAGCAGGTCGGCGCCAAGCTCGGTAACCGCCGCGCGCTGCCACCTCGGAGCCAGCGCCAAGTTCTCGGCCATAGCCCGAGTGAGAACTCCCCTGCCCTGGCCAAGGATGACGTTGCCGATGTATGCCTGAATGCAATCCACGCTGCCCAGTTCCATAAAGCTCGTCGCGAGTCCAGCGCCGCCTTCGACGAGAATGTCGCGCGCGCCGCTGGCGTACAGCTCGGCTAGCGCCTCCTGCGGGGTGGAATAGTGCTCGAAACCTAGCTTTGCCAGATTACTGCTTCCGCCTCGGTCCACGTCCCGGGAGCCGATGACGACGCGCCGCGGCTGCGTTTCACGCAAGGAGCCGTCCCGGTAACGTGCCGTCAACGACGGGTTATCAGCCAGCGCGGTGCCCGTGCCGATGAGGATGGCATCCCTTTTTGACCGGTCGCGGTGCACATGCTCGCGAGCCTGCTCCCCGGTAATCCATTGGCTGCTGCCATCCACTGTGGCGGTAAACCCGTCGAGGCTTTGGGCAAACTTAAGCGTCACGTGCGGCCGGCCCAAGCGCACCGCACCCAACCACCCGGCGAGTGCATCGCTCACGCCGTCCGGCGCCTCAATCTGCCCCACGGCAATGCCGGCGCCGCGCAATGTGGCCGCGCCGCCGCCGGCCTCCGGGGTGGGGTCTGGGTGAAGGAAGTAAACGGCGGCCACAGAGGCATCGATAAGCGCCTGCGCACAGGGCCCAGTACGTCCGGTGTGGTTACAGGGTTCCAAGGTCACGACCGCCGTGCCGCCCCGCGCCTTGTCGCCCGCTTCGCGTAACGCCATGACTTCGGCATGCGGACCGCCCGGGGGCTGGGTTGCGCCGACACCGGCGACGCGGCCGGCGGCATCAAGTATGACTGCTCCTACAGGCGGGTTTGGGCTCGTCGTGCCGCGCACCTTATCGCCGGCCTCCATGGCCACACGCAGCGCCCGCGTGAGAACCGCTGAGTTTAGGTGTGGGATCACAGCGTGGCCAAGCTACGCAGCTCGTCGACGGCCGCTGCCTTGTCTGCTTGTTTGTAAATGGCGGAACCTGCGACGAAAGCATCGCAGCCCGCCTCGGCGGCGGAGCGAATCGTTTCAGCGGAAATGCCACCGTCAATCTCGATGAGGACGTCCAGACCACGCTCGTCGATGGCCGCGCGCAAGGCGCGCACCTTGTCCAGCTGATCCGGCATAAAGCTCTGACCACCAAAGCCCGGCTCAACTGACATAACGAGCACTTCGTCGAAGTGCTCGAGGGCGTCCAGCCAAGGGTCGATCGGCGTGCCCGGCTTAATGGAAAAGCCCGCGCGCACACCTAAATCCCGGATTGTACGCGCGAGGGCGATGGCCGCGTCCTTGTCGGCGACTGCCTCGACGTGGAAGATGATGCAATCGGCGCCGGCCTTGGCGTAGGTTTCTACCCACTTCTCGGGTTCCTCAATCATGAGGTGAACGTCCAGCGTCTGGGGTGTAATCCCGTCTACCGTCGCGGTGATATCCGGGCCAAAAGACAGGTTCGGGACGAAGTGTCCATCCATGATGTCGACGTGGATCCAATCTGCGTTGGCCACGGCGCGGACCTCTTCGCCCAAGCGGGTGAAGTCGGCGGCCAAGATGGACGGGGAAATAATGGGACCAGACGAGAGTGCAGACATGACCTTCAGCCTAGTCCCTCTCGCAGCCTCAGTCCGCTACTCGGCGCAAGACCGCGAAAAACATCGCATCGGCGCCATGGCGGTGCGGCCACATCTGCGCGGACAGCTCGGCGCCAAGGTCCCCCATCTCCGGCAGCACGTCGCGCGCATCCAGTTCTTCGATGTGAATCGCTGATCCCTCTGCGTGCCGTTGCACGGCGGCATCCACGATGCCCCTGGTCTCACGCAGATCCGGCGAGCAAGTCGAGTACACCACGACGCCACCTGGGCGCACCAGCTCCAACGCGGATTCCAGGAGCTCGGTTTGCAGCTGGTTAAGCTCCGCAATATCCGATTCGGCTTTGCGCCAGCGAGCTTCCGGGCGCCGGCGGAGCGCGCCTAGGCCGGAGCAGGGGGCGTCGACCAGCACGCGGTCGAAGCCTGGTTTCAGTCCTGGTGCTCGGCCGTCCGCTTGGTGCACGCGCACAGGCAGGTCCCCCACCGTCTTTTCCACCAAGGTGGCGCGATGCGGGGAGACTTCAACGGCATCGACTGTCGCGCCCTCAATTCGGGCGATGGCCCCCATAAGGGCGGCCTTGCCACCAGGTCCGGCGCACAGATCCAGCCAGCGTCCAGTGTCTTCACCACTGAGCTCGGCTTCCGTTACCGCGCGGGCAATGAGCTGCGAACCTTCGTCCTGGACCGCCGCTAGCCGTTGGCGAACCGGCTCTAGCGAACCAGGATCCCCGTGCTCAAGGTAGACCGCATAGGGAGAATAGCGGCCTTCCTCGCAACCGGTGATCAGGGCGAGTTCTTCGGCGGAGATCTCACCGGGGCGCGCTACCAAGTGCACAACGGGGCGTTGGGAGTCCGCCTCGAGTGCGAGCTCCAGCTCACGCGACTGGTCGGCGCTGAGCGCACCAGTGCCATCGGGTTCCAACACACCCAAGGCACGGCCGAAGGAGCGGGCAATCCACTCCGGATGGGCATGGCGGAAGGCCAAAGCAGCCACCTGACCTTGGGGAGCAAGCTGATCCAACCACGCTTGCGCCGGCGTACGGGTGATGGTGCGCATGATGCCGTTGGCAAAACCTTTAGCCTTGTCCTGACCAACTGCCTCCACGAGGCGCACGGTAGTATCGACCGCCGCGTGTGCCTCAACGCGGGTATAGAGCACCTGGTAGGTTCCCATTCGCAGGGCGGTGAGCACGTCGGGGGCGATAGCGTCGAGGCCACGAGAGGAGCACTCGGCGATGACGGCATCGAGCACGCCCTCGGTCCGCAGCGTGCCATAGGTTAACTCGGTGGCGAAGGCAGCATCGCGGCCACTGAGGCTATTGGCACGTACGGCTTTCGGCAGCGTGAGGTTGGCAAAGGCATCGTCTGCATCCACGCGTTGCAATACTTCGAAAGCCACCGCGCGTGGACGATCCACCCCGCAGCGCTGCGCGGCAGAAACCACCGAGGTCGACGGCGCTGGGCGCCGTGTATCGTGACGCTGACCGCCGCGACGCTCCCTGTTGCCCTTGGCAGTGCGTTTCGCACCGCCGCGTTGCTGCTTCCCACGCGGCGCGCGGTCTGCAGGATCGCCTGACTTGCTGCGGGATCTAAAACC
Source organism: Corynebacterium sp. HMSC055A01 (assembly GCF_001809405.1). Taxonomy (NCBI): domain Bacteria; kingdom Bacillati; phylum Actinomycetota; class Actinomycetes; order Mycobacteriales; family Corynebacteriaceae; genus Corynebacterium; species Corynebacterium sp. HMSC055A01. The sequence continues at coordinate 123,088 of NZ_KV797592.1, forward strand.
TCCGCTCATGAGAACTTCACCTCATCCTCGCCGCCTTCTACTGACTGCGAAGACTGGTGCGCAAGCCCGCGGCCCCAGTCGGCGGCATTCATCATCTTCTTGCCTGGCGGTTGAATCTTTCCCAAACGAACCGGGGAGCTGCCAGTACCGACCATCACTTCCTTCTTGGACACGTGAACTTCACCCGGCCGCAATGCGGAAAGCGCGGAATGTTCAGTAAGGTCCTCAAGTTCTGTGGGTGGCACAGGTTCTACTGGACCGAGCTTTAAGCGTGACTGCCCCAGCAGGGTCCAAGCACCCGGCCCCGGGGTATGCGCGCGAATGTGGCGATCAACGGCCTCGGCGGGCGCAGTCCAGTCGATGCGGGCATCGTCGGTAGAGATCTTGTGCGCATAAGAGGCTTCACCTACCTGCGGCTGCGGCGCGATGCTGCCGTCTTCCAACCCATCCATGGTCCGCACGAGGAGCTCGCCACCGGCATAGGCCAGCCGCGTCAATAGGTCATCCGCGGTATCGGTGTCTTGGATGTCCTCGTCGATCGTGGCGAGGATGTCCCCAGTGTCCAGGCCTTGGTCGATGCGGAAGGTCGTAGCACCAGTGCGAGAATCCCCAGCCGCAATGGCTGCTTGCACCGGTGCCGCGCCACGCCACGCCGGGAGCAGGGAGAAGTGAAGGTTCACCCAACCGTGCGTCGGAAGGCTCAGCAAGTCCTCGGTGATCAGGTTTCCGTAGGCAACCACGGGGATAGCCTCGGGAGCAATGTCTGCTAGTCGTGCACGCAGGGCATCACCGTCCTCGGTGCCAGGCTTAAGTGTGGTCGGCGTGAGCACCTCGATACCGTGTTTCTCCGCCAGTGCCTTCACCGGACTTGGATGAACGGTGCGGCCACGGCCCCGGCGGGCATCAGGCCGAGTAATGACGGCGGCCACCTCATGGGGTGAGTCAATGAGCTTCTCCAAAGCCACAACTGCGGGCTCCGGGGTTCCGGCAAAAACAATACGCACTGCTAGAGCATGCCTTTCTCGTGTGAGAGTTTCTAAATCTAATGTTCAAAAATGAATCTGCTGTACTGCTGATTAAGCAGGGCTACGGCTATGCGTTGAACCACTCCGATTGGCGGATGGTTTTCATAGAGTCCTTCCGAAGCTCATCGCTCAGACGCTGCAAGAACAAGATCCCATCCAAGTGGTCCGTCTCGTGTTGGATACAACGCGCCATCAGCCCAGAGGCAAGCATGGAAATCGGGCGGCCGTGTGGGTCGAATCCGCGCAGAAGTACGGTAGAAAAGCGTTCAGTGGGCTGAGAAATGCCGGGGATGGACAAGCAACCTTCGGTCCCCAACTGCATGTCCTGGCCCACCGCTTCCCATACCGGGTTAATGACGGCACCGCGCAAACCATGCTGATAATGCGAGCAATCGAAGACAAAGATGCGTTTGGTCACACCGATCTGGTTGGCCGCTAAACCTACTCCCCCTGCGGCTTCCATTGTCTCCAGCATGTCCTGAGCTAAGCGTTCCAATGATGGCCCGAACTCGGTGATTTCCTCAGCTCTGGTGGTGAGGACCGGGTCGCCGTAGAGACGAACCTCTCGCACGGTCATAGTGGTACTCCTCGTGGTTGACGGTGTGGCACGTCGTGCGGGGGTTGTCGGCCTTGGCATTCCTTGCCTGCCCAGGGCCCTCCGCGCTCCTGCACCGAGAATAGTTCACCTTCCGCGGGAGGCGCTCGACAGGGGTGGAAAGGAGCGCAGCGTTAACCGATGTTTATCGGATCCACGGCGATACGCAGAGGCAAGACATCCTTGCGAGCGCTGCGCAAGGAATTGGCTGTGCGCAAGGCCTGGCCCAGCAGGGACCTCGGGCCCAGCGGGGTTCGAATTAGCAGACGCTGTGGTTCGCCGCCGCGCTCATGATCGTATTCACCCGGCAAGCTCACGCCAGGCGGCAACGGTACGGGCCCGAGAAGCTCCGCATGCTCCGGCAGTTCCGCTAACTCTAGGAATGCATCGAGGGAGGCGTCGGCCCCGTCGATCGCCGCCATATGCACCGCGGGTGGAAAGCGAACCTCGCGGCGCGCCTGCAACTCGGCCGCTGCGGCGCCCACCATGTCCCACCGACTAAAGAAGCCCACAAGCGGCAGCTGTTCATCCGCGGCGACGATAACGACACCACCCTCTTTGGCTGGCGCTACGAGGGTGGCCGCCGCGGCCCATGTGGCCAACGTGTCCTCCGTGGCGCGCAGATCCTGGCGGCCGAGCAACGCCCCGGTTTCCACAAGGAGCGCAGCCCCGTACATCCCGCTTTTCGCTACGCGCGGCTCCGCGCCGGGTGTCGCGATGACGAGCGCCGGTGCGTCTGGGATTTCATCTACGACGGTGGATCCACCGGATTGAATCACGCGTGTATTGGGAAAGGCCCGGCCCATCTCTTCCGCAGTGCGCTCGGAGCCCAACACGATGGCGCGCAACCGCGGTGAGCCGCACTCCGAACAGCGGTAATGCGCGTCAACGCGCCCGCACCACCGACACGTGGGCAGCGCCGCAGAATCGGTCGACTCGTGCTTCGAGCCGCGAGCGGAAGGCAGACCTAAGGGGCCGTTGCAATGACGACACCGCGCAGGAGATGCGCACTGCCCACAGGCGAGGATTGGGGCGTAGCCCTTGCGCGGGACTTGAACAAGGACGGGCTCGCCGCGGTCGAGGGCTGCGCGCGTGGCTTGGAAGGCGGAGCCGCTTACCGACGTCGTGCCTCCCCGCATATGGCGGGCCACGTTGACGCCATACGCACCCACCGCAACAATCTCGGGGCGCCTATCTTCCAGTGTGTTGGCGGCGGGTAGAAGATCGTGGGCCCACCCCGATTCAACGAGCAGTTGGGCTTCCGCGGTGCGGGCGTGGCCGGCGAGGATAAGGCTGCAACCTTCCTGCGCGGAGCGTGTGCTCAGCACTTCCCTGGAGTGAACATAGGGCTTGAGGTTGTCAACCAGGCTATCGTCGCCATCGTTGAGTAGGACGGCCAATTGGAGGCCCTTGACCGGGGCAAAGGCGGCGGAGCGCGTCCCGATGACGATTCGAGCTTGACCTGTCAGCGCCGATAGATAGCGGCGATAGCGTGCCTGGGGGCCGGTGCTGTGCGCGAGCACCGTGATTTGTTTGGCAGAGACGTGGCGGCGAAAAGCCTCCTCGAGCTGATCCAAGTCCTTCTGGTCGGGTACGACCATGAGCACGCCGCCGCCTTGGAGCGCCACACTGGTGCCCAGCGCTGCCAGCGCGCTTGCCCAATCCTCCCCCGGCGCTATCTGCCATGCTGCTCGCGCGATATGGCCCGACAGCACTGAGTCCACGAAGGACTCACCATGCTGGTACCCGGACCACGCAGAAAGATCCGGGTGCTCCGCTGTGCCTAATTCTTCCCACGGTGTATCGACATCCGCTTCCTCAGCCTTCGCATGACGCGCCGGGATAGCGGCGCGAATGATATCGGAGCGCACGCCGCCATAGCGGGCCGCAAGGGATTCGATGAGCGCCGACATTTCCGGCGAGTACACCGCAAAGGGGGAAATGACGCGATCGATAAAGCGAAGTGATCCAGCGAAGTCGGAATCGCTGGCGCGGGAGAGCAGGATGGCGTCGACCAGCCGGCCATTGAAGCGAATACGCACGCGTACGCCTGGCTGGGCGGCCTGCGAATCCGATTCATCGATGAGGTAGTCGAATTCGCGGTCCAGGTGCGCTACCCCCAACAAAGGCAACACCCGCGCGACCGGTTGCTGGGCGGCGGGTGTCTTCTTGGGCATAGCGCCCGATTCTACAGGCCGGCGGCGCGGCGCAAGTCGACAGCCCGCGAGGTGTCCTCCCACGGAAGGTCAACATCGGTACGGCCAAAGTGACCGTAGGCCGCAGTTTGACGGTAGATCGGGCGCTGCAGGTTTAGCTCGCGGATAATGGCGGCGGGGCGCAGATCAAAAACCTTGTCCACCGCAGCCTGAATGTCGGCATCGCTCAAACCGGGTTGAGCAGTGCCGAAGGTTTCGACATAGAGACCAACGGGCTTTGCGCGGCCAATAGCGTATGCAACCTGCACTTCGGCGCGATCGGCCAGACCGGCGGCCACGATGTTCTTAGCTACCCAACGCATAGCGTAGGCGGCTGAGCGGTCCACCTTGCTCGGGTCTTTGCCGGAGAAGGCACCACCACCGTGGCGAGCCATGCCGCCGTAGGTATCGACGATGATCTTGCGCCCAGTCAGGCCTGCATCACTCATTGGCCCGCCAAGAATGAAGGAACCAGAGGGGTTGATGAGGAGCTCGGTGTCTTCGGTGTAGTACTTGCTCAGGTTCGCATCGTTGACGACCCACTCGACGACATGGGTGCGAAGCTGCTCCGCGAGCCAGTCCTGGGTCACCTCCGGATCATGCTGGGTGGAGATGACAATCGTCTCTAAGCGAGTCGGCACATCGTCCTCGTCATATGCAAAGGTGACCTGGGTCTTGCCATCTGGGCGCAGGGAAGGAACGATGCCTTCCTTGCGGACCTGGGTGAGGCGCCGCGAAAGGTGGTGTGCCGTAGAGATCGGCAGCGGCATGAATTCTGGAGTCTCATTCGTTGCGTAGCCGAACATGAGGCCCTGGTCGCCAGCGCCATATTGATCGTCATCCTCAAACTGGCCCGAGCGAACCTCGGTTGAGGCGTCCACTCCGGCACCAATCTCTTGGGATTGCTCACCAATGGCTACGTTGACTCCACAAGTGTGGCCGTCAAATCCCACGTCGGAGGAGGTAAACCCGATCTCCACGAGGGTCTTGCGTACAATCTGCGGGATCTCCACATACCCGGAGGTACGCACCTCACCCACAACGTGAACTTGACCCGTGGTGACAAGAGTCTCCACGGCGACGTGTGCGTTTGGGTCTTCCTTAAGGAGGGCGTCAAGAATGGCGTCCGAGATAGCGTCACAAATCTTATCCGGGTGACCTTCTGTCACGGATTCGCTGGTAAAAAGACGTACCGCCTGAACAGCTGTTTCAGTCACAAATCTTCCTTAAACTAGTTCTGCGCGCCGTGGGCAAGGCAGCGCCTATCCCACGTCCCGGCTAATAACACCGCCCCATCGTAGACCAAGCGGTCTACAGCTGCAAGAACGAGCGCTACCTTTCCAGAATTTCATTCACCACGTTAAGTATTTGGGCGGCTACAACCTGTTTCGACCCCGGTTCAACCTCCACCGGATCAGCACCCTTCCGAAGGATCCACCCTGCACTCGTTGGCTGTCCGAAGACCTTGCCCTCCCCAACCTCGTTGGCCATGAGTACATCGCACCCCTTCTTCAAGAATTTTTGCTGGGCGTACTCGAGCACGGTCGTGTGTGCATCCCCGGTCTCCGCTGCAAAACCGACGATGATGGCATCGCGCTTCAAGTCCCCATTCTCGCGGCGTTCGACCAACCCCTTGAGGATATCCGGGTTTTCCACCAGCTCGAGATGAGCTAAGTCCTCGTCAGCGGCCCCCTTCTTCATCTTGGAGTCCGCGACGGAAGCCGGCCGATAGTCTGAAACAGCTGCAGCCATGATGACGATATCCGCATCCACTGCTTCAGCGTTGATTGCCTTGTGCATATCGCGCGTAGAAGTCACCCGCACAACGGAGGCGCCTGATGGAATCGGAAGCGCGTCAGTATTCCCGGCAACGATAGTTACATCTGCACCGCGCTGCGCGGCTACTTCTCCCAAGGCAAAGCCCTGTCGACCAGAGGAACGATTGCCCAGATACCGCACCGGATCTAAGTTCTCCTGCGTTCCCCCGGCAGAAATCACGACCTTTAGCCCGTGCCAATCATGATCTACGCGGTGGCCAGCCATAATCGTGCGGGCAAACTCCGCTATCTGCCCCGGTTCCGGCAAGCGGCCTGCGCCGGAATCAACGCCGGTGAGCCGCCCATGGGCCGGTCCCATCACGATAACGCCGCGACGACGCAATGTCGCCACGTTGTCTTGCGTCGCGGGATTGAGCCACATCTCCGTGTGCATAGCTGGGGCAATGATGACAGGACACGTAGCAACCAGCACAGAGGCGCTCAGCAGATCATCGGCGCGGCCACAAGCCAGCCGAGCGATCAAGTCAGCGGTAGCTGGGGCGATGACGACGGCATCGGCCTGCTGCCCCAGCGCGACATGCTGCACCTCATCAACAGCATCGAAAACGGTAGTCGAGACCGGATGCCCTGACAGGGCCTCGAAGGTGGCTGCACCGACGAAATTTAACGCGGCTTCTGTAGGAATCACGCGGACATCATCGCCGTGCTCCGTGAAGTCCCGAATCAGATGACACGCTTTATAGGCGGCGATTCCGCCAGCCACACCGACAAGGATGCGACGCGGCTGCGTGGTTCCGCCTGCACCCGGTGAAGCCGCCTCTGCGGGAGCCGAGGCAGTGCTGCTCTCTGGACTATCTGGGGTTTGCTGTACATCCTTCACTCGGACGATAGTACCCAAGACACAACAAACCCACCCAAGCGCCTCAAGCGACACTAGGGTGGGTCTATTTCGGAATACGCGCTAGGCTGCTGCCTTCACGGGGCGAAGGCTAGTTGCCTTCCTCGTGGTCCAGCAGGCCGGCGTCGATCTCGCGCAGTGCGATGGACAGCGGCTTCTCGCCCGGCTCCGGGGTCACCAGCGGTCCGACGAACTCGAAGACGCCTTCGTCCTGTTCCTTGTAGTAGCTGTTGATCTGACGTGCGCGCTTAGCGGCGAAGATCACCAGGGCGTACTTAGACGAGACCTTGCCCAGCAGCTCATCGATAGGCGGGTCAGTGATACCCGTCGGCGGATCGAATACTGGCTCCGGCTTTGCGGCCTCAGAATTGGCAGGTGTGGTCACGTTGGTCACATGCACCTTTACTGTTGGTAGATGGTCAAAATCGTGGTCTATCCACGCAGGATAGCACTAATTGCAGCAACGGCCTCATCGAGATTGTCATTGACAACGATGTGGTCGAACTCTTTTTGCGCGGCAAGTTCCGTTTCTGCGGTGTGCAAACGGCGGTCAATCACATCCTGTGGCTCGGTACCGCGCCCAGTCAGGCGCTCCACCAAAACCTCCCAGGACGGTGGGGCCAGAAACACGGTTTCCGCCTCCGGCATCGCCGCCTTCACGTTGCGGGCGCCTGCAAGATCAACCTCCACCAACACTGGGCGACCAGCCAACATCGCTTCCCTAACGGGTTGAGCCGGCGTACCAGAACGCTGCAAACCACCGTGGATCTCTGCCCATTCGAGCATGTCTCCGGCGTCTATGTGTTCCTGGAAAGCCTCCGGGGAGACAAAGAAGTAGTCCACCCCATCAGACTCGCCGGGGCGGGGTTGGCGCGTCGTCATCGAGACGCTGAAGTAAAGGTTGTCTACATCATCGCGCAGGCGCGAAACCACAGTGGACTTACCCACAGCGGACGGCCCGGCCAGAACGACCAGGCGCCCGCGTGCAGTTTCGTCAGCCATTGCGCTAATTACTCGCCGTAGCCGAAACGCTCGAGCAGGGCGCGGCGCTGACGGTCACCCAGGCCACGCAGGCGGCGGGTCTGAGCAATCTCCAGGTCCTCCATGATTTCCTTAGCCTTGACCTTGCCAACCTTCGGCAGAGCCTCGAGAAGCGCGGAGACCTTGGTCTTACCGATGATCTCATCGGTCTCGGCTTTCTCCAGAACTTCCTGCAGGTTGGTCTCGCCGCGCTTCAGCGCAGCCTTGAGCTCAGCGCGAGCCTTGCGAGCCTCAGCGGCCTTTGCGAGAGCTTCTTTGCGCTGCTCATCTGTCAACTTGGGAAGGGCCACGGGTTTCCTCCGATTTCATTAGTACGAACATTGTCATCTGATGGCTAACACCAGAATCTCGGCTCACGGTGGGAAGATTTCCCCAGCGCGGGGTAGCTTTTGCTACCGCCGCGAACCGACTTCTGGCAATCCTAGCACTGGTCTGTACGCGATGACGTAACCCGGCCCCTTTCTACTAAAGGTTCCTGCACGTCAACGCACATGCCTTAAACAAAATACCAGGTAAACGGCGCGCCTGTTAATCCAGCGCGCCGTTTGAGACCGAGCTCTTTAGTCTCGGAATTCAGCAGCCGTATCAATTACGGCTTTGCGCAGGTCAGCAACGTCTGGACCTGCCGAAAGGATGGCTCGAGAGACGTTGGCAAAGCCCAGCTCGGGTGCCGCGGAGGTGAGTTGCCTAACATCAGCTGGAGTCGCGCCCTGCGCGCCCACGCCCGGAAGAAGAACCGGACCATGTAAAAGGTCTAATACCGGCGGCGCGTCGAGTGTCGCACCGACAACCACTCCGAGCGCTCCCACAGCGTCATCCGTGGCCATTGCCGCGACATTGCGCTGTCCGAGTTCATCAACGACGCGCTGCGCGACGCTGCGGCCATCGACGCTCAGCGATTGCAACGCTACGGCCTCCGGGTTGGAGGTCGCCGCAAGGACGAAGACACCAGCACGGGTCTTTTCCGCAATATCGAAGACAGGACTCAACGCTCCCACACCGAGGTAAGGCGATACCGTCACCGCGTCCGCGCGCAACGGCGAGTCCTCCCCCAGCCAGGCCTCGGCATAACCAGCCATGGTGGAGCCGATATCGCCGCGTTTAGCATCGGCCAGACTCAGGCAGCCTTGCTCGCGCAGCGCCGCCAGGACCTCTTCGAGGACGGCGAAACCGCGCGAACCACAGCGCTCAAAGAACGCCACTTGCGGTTTGACTACAGCTGCCGTATCGGCGAATGCCTCTACGCAACGCATACTGAAGGTGCGCAGTCCGTCGACATCGACTGACAGGCCCCACGCCTCCAGGAGGTGTGGGTGTGGGTCAATACCTACGCACAGACGCCCTCGTTGCCTACCCGCGGCGACAAGGCGATCGCCAAAGGTAGGTGCAGCATTAGTTGACTGGGTCATGCTTGAGCTCCTGCAGCGCGCGTACCTTAAGATCGCCCTGGCGCAGCGCCTCGATGCCCTGCACCGCCGCGGTAACGCCCTGGACGGTCGTCACCAGCGGAACCCCGACGGATACTGCCGCGGCGCGAATGTCATAGCCGTCGTGGCGTGCACCGGCGGAACCGGCCGGGGTGTTGAGGATGAGGTCGACCTTGCCTGCCAGGATGGCGTCGACGATGGACTCTTGTCCCTCCTCAGCCTCGGAGACCTTGACTGCCACCTCGCACTCCACGCCATTGCGACGCAGCATCTGCGCGGTGCCTGCCGTGGCGACGATGGTGTAGCCCATGTAGGCCAGGCGCTGAATCGGGAAGATCAGCGTGCGCTTGTCGCGGTTGGCCACGGACACGAAGACCGTGCCCTCCGTCGGCAGCTCGCCGAAGGCGGCCATCTCACCTTTGGCATAGGCTGCGCCGAAGTTGTCGGCCAAGCCCATGACCTCACCGGTGGACTTCATCTCCGGAGAGAGCAGCGTGTCAAGCAGCTGACCGTCCGGGCGGCGGAAGCGGTTGAACGGCAGCACGGCTTCCTTAACCGCAATCGGGTGCTCAATGGGCAGGGAGCCGCCGTCATAGGTGGACGGGATGATTCCCTCATCCTTGAGCTGCGCGATGGACGCGCCGAGCATGACGCGCGCTGCGGCCTTAGCCATCGGTACACCGGTGGCCTTGGACACGAACGGCACCGTGCGAGACGCGCGCGGGTTGGCCTCAATGACGTAGAGGGTGTCGTCCTTAAGCGCGTACTGGACATTCATCAGGCCCTTGACGCCGATACCGTGCGCTAGACGACGCGTCGACTCCCGCACCTTTTCAATATCCTCCGGGCCGAGGGTCATCGGCGGCAAGGCGCAAGAGGAGTCGCCGGAGTGGATACCCGCCTCCTCGATGTGCTCCATGACTCCGCCGAGGTAGACCTCCTCGCCGTCGCACAGCGCATCGACGTCGATCTCGATGGCGTTGTCGAGGAAGCGGTCCACCAACACCGGGTGATCCGAGGTGATCTCGGTGGCGCGCTCGATGTAGTCACGCAGGGAGTCTTCGTCATAGACAATCTCCATGCCGCGGCCGCCCAGCACGTAGGACGGGCGGACCAGCACTGGGTAGCCGATGCTCGCGGCGACCTCGCGGGCCTCATCGAAGGAGGTGGCGGTACCGAAGTCCGGTGCTGGAAGCTCGGCAGCGGCAAGCACCTTACCGAACTCGCCGCGGTCTTCCGCCAGGTCGATGGCGGCGGCAGAGGTTCCGACGACCGGAACGCCCGCGGCGGTCAGGCGCTCGGCCAAGCCCAACGGAGTCTGCCCGCCCAGCTGGACGATGACACCGGCAACCTCACCACAGGCGGCCTCTGCGTGGTAGACCTCCATGACATCTTCGAAGGTCAAGGGCTCGAAGTAGAGGCGGTCTGCAGTGTCGTAGTCCGTCGATACGGTCTCCGGGTTGCAGTTGACCATGACCGTCTCATAGCCCTCGCGGGAGAGCTCCAGCGCGGCATGCACGCAGGAGTAGTCAAACTCAATGCCTTGACCGATGCGGTTCGGGCCGGAGCCCAAGATGATGACCTTGCCCTTGGTCTTTTCGGAGCTGGCTCGAACCTCGGATTCCGCGTTCGGATCCATCTCGTAGGTGCTGTAGTGGTAAGGGGTTTGAGCCTCGAACTCGCCCGCACAGGTATCAACGGTCTTGTAGACCGGGCGAATACCCAGGGACCAGCGCAGGGAACGCACGCCATCCTCACCGGCGAACTCCGGACGAAGCGCGGCAATCTGGGCATCTGAGAGGCCAAAGACCTTGGCGCGGCGCAACAACTGCGCGTCGAGCACTGGGGCGTTCTCGAGCTCCTCGCGGAACTGCACGAGTGCTTCGAGCTCCGCCAAGAACCACGGGTCCAGGTGGGAGTGCTCGTGGAGCTGCTCAACGGTAGCACCCAAACGCAGCGCCAGCTCGATGTCGTACATACGGCCCTCGGTCGGGCGCTCTAGATCCTTGAGCACGGCGTCGAGGTCGGTGGCGCGCTCACCGGCGAAGTACTCATCCGGCTTGGTCCAGAAGCCAGAAGGCTTGCCTTCCAGCGAGCGCATGACCTTATTGAGGCCGGAGATGTAGTTGCGGCCAATGCCCATGGCCTCGCCCACAGACTTCATCGTGGTGGTCAGGGTGTCATCGGCGCCCGGGAACTTCTCGAAGGCAAAGCGAGGGGCCTTGACGATGACGTAGTCCAGCGTGGGCTCGAAGGCGGCCGGGGTCACGCCGGTGATGTCGTTGCGCACCTCGTCCAGGGTGTAGCCGATAGCCAGCTTGGCGGCCAGCTTGGCAATCGGGAAGCCGGTGGCCTTGGAGGCCAGCGCCGAAGAGCGGGACACACGCGGATTCATCTCGATGGTGATGATGCGGCCGTCATCCGGGTTTACAGCGAACTGGATATTGCAGCCGCCGGTGTCGACGCCGACCTCGCGGATGATGGCGATACCCTGGTCGCGCATCTTCTGGTACTCGCGGTCAGTCAAGGTCAAGGCCGGGGCCACGGTGACGGAGTCACCGGTGTGGACGCCAAGGGCGTCGACGTTCTCGATGGAGGCGATGACCACGACGTTATCGTCACCATCGCGCATGAGCTCGAGCTCGAACTCCTTCCAGCCCAGGATGGACTCCTCGATGAGGACGTTCGCTTCCGGCGAGGCGGCCAGGCCGCCGCCGGCGATACGGTCGAGGTCCTCCTCGTTGAAGGCCAGACCAGAGCCCAGACCGCCCATCGTAAACGATGGGCGTACAACGACCGGGAGGCCGAGCTCGGCGACGGTCTCGTGGACCTCTTCCATGGTGTGGCACACGCGGGAGCGCGCGGATTCGCCGCCGATGGAGGCCACGATGTCCTTGAACTTCTGGCGGTCCTCGCCGCGCTCGATGGCGTCGATATCGGCACCGATGAGCTCGATATCGTACTTCTTCAGGATGCCCAGGCGGTCCAGCTGTACGGCGGCGTTGAGGGCGGTCTGGCCACCGAGGGTTGCCAGGACGGCGTCGATAGGATTGCCCTCTTCTTTTTCCTTCTGGAAGATCTTCTCGATGAACTCGGGTTCGATGGGTTCCACGTAGGTGTGGTCTGCGAACTCCGGGTCGGTCATAATCGTTGCCGGGTTGGAATTGACCAGCGTGACGCGCAGGCCTTCCTCCTTGAGCACGCGGCAGGCCTGGGTGCCGGAGTAATCGAACTCACAGGCCTGGCCAATAACGATCGGGCCGGAGCCGATAACCAGGACGTGATTGATGTCGTTGCGCTTTGGCATTAGTTTCTTCTTCCTCTTCCTGGTTGCGTTCTACTTGTTCGGGGACTTCTCAGTCATGAGCTCGATGAACTGGTCAAAGAGCGGGTTAGCATCGTGCGGACCGGCGGCGGACTCGGGGTGGTACTGCACGGAGTAGGCCATGCCGTTCTTGAGCGCTACGCCCTCGATGGTGTTGTCGTTGAGGCAGGTGTGGGACACAACTGCCGGGCCGAAGTCAGTATCGAACTCCTCGCCCGCCGGGTTCTCCTTGCCCGAAGGGCTGGCCAGGGCGAAGCCGTGGTTCTGGGAGGTGATGTCGATCTTGCCGGTGAGCTGGTTGCGCACCGGGACGTTGATGCCGCGGTGGCCGAACTTCAGCTTGTAGGTGTCCATACCCAGCGCGCGGCCGAGGATTTGGTTGCCAAAGCAGATGCCAAAGAAGGGGTACTTGGCAGCAAGGATATCGCGCACGATGCCCACCATGGTATCGGCGGTAGCCGGGTCGCCCGGACCGTTGGAGACAAACACGCCATCCGGGTTGTACTGCTTGATCTTCTCGAAGGGGGTGTTGGCTGGAACCACGATGGTCTCGATGCCGCGCTCGGCGAAATTCTTCGGGGTTGCGGTCTTAACACCCATGTCATAGGCCACGACGGTGAAGCGCTTCTCCCCTACAGCTGGGAAGGTGTAGACCTCATCGGTCGAGACTTCTTCGGACAGGTCAAGACCTGCCATGGATGGCTGATTCTTGACCTCAGCGATGAGCTCCTCGACGTCCCGCTCAGCTGCCTCGCCGGAGAAGATACCGGCCTTGATGGAACCGTGGTTACGCAGGTGACGCACCAGGGTACGGGTATCAATTCCGCCGATGCCGATGATTCCCTGCTTCTCCATCTCCTCCGGCAGGGAACGGGCGGCGCGCCAGTTGGAAACACGGCGGGCAAGGTCACGGATAACCAGGCCGGCAACCCAAATCTGGTCGCCGTGGGACTCGCTGTCCTCATCGTTCCAGCCGGTGTTACCAATCTGGGGCGCGGAGGCCACGACGATCTGACGGTGATAAGACGGGTCAGTCATGGTCTCTTGGTAGCCAGTCATGGCGGTAGTAAAGACGGCCTCGCCCAGGGTTGTGCCCGTGGCACCGAAGCCGAAGCCACGGAAAGTGCGGCCATCGGCGAGGACCAAGATGGCGGGAGTGGTGCTAGTGGAAGTCACTGTGCGTTAAACCTTTCAGTGAATTTGTCGGTGAAGGGTTGGTTGTGTTGGCTATGAGCGTTGGGTACTCGGGTTGAGCAACTCTGACTCTCGATTATCCCGATTATTCGTCTGCCTCGTCACCACTTTCAGCAGAGAGGTCGTAGGTCACCGCGCCGCGCAGGATGGTGTAGGTAACGCGCGCGCCAAACTCCTCCCCCTCATAGGGGTTGTTCTCCGACTTCGAGGCCAGGCGAGTGGAATCTGATACCCACTCATGTTCCGGATCAACGATGGTGAGGTTGGCCGGCTCGCCGACCGCAATCGGGCGACCATGGCCGGGCAGGCGGGTAATCTCCGCCGGACGCTCCGACATGACGCGAGCAACGAAGCGCCAATCCGCCAGACCGGTGGCGACAAAGAGCTTGGCGATGACCGCCAGGGAGGATTCAAGTCCCAACATGCCCGGCTTGGCGTGCTCGAACTCGACACACTTGTCTTCGCTGCCGTGCGGGGCGTGGTCCGTTGCCACGACGTCGATAAGCCCGTCGAGCAATGCCTGGCGCAGGGCCAGGGTGTCGGATTCCTCGCGCAGCGGTGGGTTGACGCGGAAGACGCCGTCGTAGGTCACCAGCTTGTCATCGGTCAGCAAAAGGTGGTGCGGGGTCACCTCAGCAGTCAGCGGAATCCCCTGTTCCTTGGCCCACTTGAGCAGCTCGACTGTGCCCTTCGTCGAAGCGTGGCAGATGTGCATGCGGTTGCCGTAGTCACGCGCGAGCAGTGCGTCGCGCGCCACGATCGATTCCTCAGCCACGCGCGGCCAGCCGCGCAGACCGAGGCGGGCGGCAACCTCGCCCTCATGGGCACTCGCGCCTTCGGTCATCCGGTGATCCTCCGCGTGCTGGGCCAGCAGGACGTCGAGCCCCTTGGCGTATTCCAAGGCACGGCGCATGAGCTGCGGGTCTTGGACACACTTGCCGTCGTCGGAGAACATGCGCACCTTGGCATCCGAGCGGGCCATCATGCCGAACTCGGTCAGCGTTTTACCCTCCAAGCCCTTCGTGATGGAGCCAACCGGATGGACGTCGCACAAACCGCGCGCCTGTCCCTTGGCCCAAACGGACTCCGCGATGATCGGCTGGTCCGTGACCGGGGAGGTATTCGCCATGGTGAACACGGCAGTAAACCCTCCCTTGGCGGCGGCCCGCGAGCCGGTCTCGATGGTTTCTGTGTCCTCGCGGCCTGGCTCACGCAGGTGGACGTGCATGTCCACCAGGCCCGGCAGCAGCACGTTGCCGCCCCCGTCGATGGTGCGGTCGACGCCTTCCGCTGGGGTGATGTCGGTGGCGCCGATCGCCTCGATGACGCCATCCTTGATCAGGATGTTAGTGGGTTCCCCTTCCCCATAGGGGCGAACATTGGTGATGAGCAAGGTGCCCGCCGCGGGAGCAGAGAGCACGCCGGTGTCTGGATAAGTAGTCATGGTTTCTGAAAAGCTCTCCTCGTTGATTTATGAGATAACTCGTTTTAGATACCGGCGTTCTCGCCGTTGGTGAGCAGCGTAAAGAGGGTGGCCATGCGCACGTGGACACCGTTGTGGACCTGCTGGAGCACCGCGGTGTTGTCATAGTCAGCCACCGCGTAGTTGATTTCCATGCCGCGGACCATGGGGCCCGGGTGCATGATGATGGCGTCCTTCTTCATGGCAGCAGCGCGGTCCTTGGACATCCCGTAAAGAGCTGCATACTCGCGGTGCGAGGGGAAGAAGCCGCCGTTCATACGCTCTGCTTGGACGCGCAGCATCATGACGACATCAGCCTTGGCCACCTCGGAGTCGAAGTCATGGGAGACGCGCACCGGCCAGGTGTCGACGCCAAAGGGCAGCAGCGTCGGCGGAGCGACAAGCGTAACCTCAGCGCCCAACGTCGACAGCAGGTCCACGTTGGAGCGCACGACGCGGGAGTGCAGGCAGTCACCGACGATGGTGACGTTCAGGCCCTCGAAGCCGGTGCCAGAGGCGGAGCGATCCGTACCAAGGTGTAGGCGCTGGCGCATCGTGACGGCGTCGAGAAGCGCCTGCGTGGGGTGCTGGTGGGCACCATCGCCGGCGTTAATCACGCTCGGTCCCTGTCCTCCCGGTGCTACCCAACCGGCCAGCTGCTGCGCCGCGCCGGAGGAAGGATGGCGGATGATGATGGCATCGGCGCCGATGGAGGTCAGCGTCAGCCCAGTGTCCTTGAGGGACTCGCCCTTCTTCACCGAGGACGTCGAGGCAGACAGGTTGATGACATCCGCCGACATCCACTTTCCCGCCGTTTCAAAGGAAGAGCGAGTACGGGTGGAGTTCTCATAGAACAACGTAAACACGGTTCGCCCGCGCAGAGTCGGCAGCTTCTTAACTTCGCGGCCGTCCAAGGCTTCCCGGAAACGGTCGGCCTCATCCATGAGCCCGAGGATTTCCTCGGCGCTGTGGTCGGCGATATTGATGAGGTGCTTCATTTATGCCTCCTTGCCGGGCTGTGCAGTGAAGCGGGTAAGAATGACGGCATCCCGGCCGTCGATGTCGGCGTTGTAGACGGTGACGTCCTCGTCGCGCGCAGTGGGGATATTCTTGCCCACGTAATCGGCGCGGATAGGCACCTGGCGGTGTCCGCGGTCCACGAGGACGGCAAGTTGGATGATGTCGGGGCGCCCGATATCTGCCAGGGCATCTAACGCAGCGCGGATGGTGCGGCCGGAATACAGCACATCATCAACAAGGATGACCGTGGCGCCGTTGATACCACCGGCTGGGACTGTGGTGGGCTGCAATGCCCGGTGCGGGCGGGCATATAGATCGTCGCGATACAACGTGATGTCAAGGGAGCCCCAGGGAACCTCCACCCCGGAGAATTCCTCAATCTTTTCGGCAAGGCGTTGCGCTAAAGGCACGCCACCAGAGGGAATGCCTAAGAGCAGGACCCGAGGAGATTCACTCGAATCAAGCGCCGTTTTCTCAATGATCTGGTGCGCGATGCGTGCGACAGTACGCGCGACGTCTTTCGAGCTCAGCAGCTCGTTGGACTCCGCGTGGGTGCCGGTTTCACTCATCGTGACCTCCTTCCCCGCCTCACGGTGCGGTCTTTAAAGGATGTCGGACAATGGTTAATAGGACTTGTCTATGCTTGAAAGCCAGCACCAACCATAGCACTCTTCATCCGTGCTGTATACGCCCTCGCACCCCCGAATTTTCTGAGGCAGGTCCATAGACAGTGAGTTTTACTACCCAGCACGTTGTTCCAGCCCCGCGCGAAGAGGTATGGCAATGGCACACCCGCCCCGGGGCGCTCGCCCGCCTCACCGCGCCATTTGGATTCATGTCTCCCCTGCAGCAGGCAGAGTCACTGGCCGACGGAACATCGGTCTTGAGCTTGCCTGGCGGCCTGAAATGGGTTGCCCGGCATGATTTGAGTAGGTACCAGCCGCGGCGTTCCTTTGCGGATGTGTGCATCAACGCCCCCTTCCGTTCGCTGGCCAACTGGCGCCATGAACACCTCTTTGAGGATCACCCGGAAGGCACGCTCATCACCGACAAGGTGGACACACGCATTCCCACGGGTGCGGTGGAGTCGGTCTTTGCCTACCGCCAGCAACAGCTCATCGAAGACTTTCGCTTTGCCCAACGGCTCGGTGAGCTCAACGCCGAGCCCCGCACTATAGCGATTACGGGAACACACGGGACGGTTGGCGCTGCTGTAGCCTCGCAACTCGGCACCTTGGGTCATACCGTCGTGCCTCTAGTGCGCTCCTCCCCGGGCGCCGGCGAACGCTTGTGGCGCCCAAACATTCCCGCCAAGGATTTATTGGAGGGAATCGATGTTCTCATCCACCTAGCCGGGGAGCCAATCTTCGGTCGTTTTAACACCGCTCACAAGGAGGCGATCCGGGATTCGCGCGTGGGCCCCACTCACCTGTTGGCCCAGCTTGTAGCCCAGACACCGTCCGTGTCAGCGATGGTCTGCGCCTCCGCCATCGGCATCTACGGTCCGGACCGGGGCGACGAGGATCTCACCGAAGAATCGGAGCGTGGGGATGGTTTCCTCGCCGACGTCGTGGGGGCGTGGGAGGAGGCCTGCGCGCCGGCGCGCGAGGCGGGAAAGCGCGTGGTGAACCTGCGCACCGGCATAGTGCAATCAGCCAACGCGGGTATCCTCCCGCTGCTACGTGCATTGTTTTCTACTGGACTCGGCGGCGCGTTCGGCAAGGGCACCATGTGGAATAGCTGGGTTGCACAGGACGATCTTTCAGACATGTTTGTCCGCGCCGCACTCGACCCAGAGTCGCAGGGCGCGATCAACGGGGTCTCCCCGCAGCCGGTGCTCAACCGAGACTATGTCGACGCCCTCGGCGCCCTGCTCCACCGTCCCACCTTCATCCCCATTCCCAGCGTCGGGCCCGCCCTGCTGCTGGGTAAGGAAGGCGCACGCGAGCTCGCACTGGCTAACCAGAAGGTGGTGCCCAGCCGGCTGGAGAATCTGGGCCACGTCTTCCGCTACCCAGAGCTAAAACCAGCGCTTGCCCACGAACTCGGCGGCGAACAGCTCGTCGATGCCCCCACCTGCGCACCCGAGGAGGACGGCTCCGGTAGTGTCGGGGCCGGAAAAGATTAAGAAATATGTAGCAAGTAGCAAAGTGAGTAGAAGAATTGACGGACACCACTAATCACGACGACACGCAGCAGCGCCAGCTGCAGCCCGACACCCCCATCGAGGAGGTCACCCTCGAGCGCATCGCGGAGATCTTTGAGTCAGAGAACTTGGAGTACCGCATCGAAGAGCAAAAGACCCAGGACGGCCAGACGGTCAACCTTCTGCGCACCGGTTTCTCCAACGCCGCCATTGCCTTCCAGCTCGTTGGCTCCTCACTCATCGTCGATTCCGTGTGGCGCGGCTCGGTCCCCGCCTCTGAGGGACCTGCGCTCCTCATGCACATCAACGCGTGGAACCAGGACCATTTCACCCCGACTTTCCGCTTCTTCGAGGCGCCCGACAACGCCCTGGCGGTGTCTGGTGCGCGTGATCTCGACGTGACACATGGCGCCTCCCGCAACCAGCTTGGCGCGTTCGTCATGTCTACCTTGGATGCCGTGTTGCAGTCCTTCGAGTGGATTGAACAGCAGTACCCGCAGCTCGTTACCTGGAAGGAGCACAACCATGACTAATCCGACAACCACCGCCGCCGAAGACCCGCACGCACTGCCGGAGGTCACCCTCGACCGCATCATCGAGGCGATGAAGACCTTCGACATCGAACTCGAGCCAGTCACCGGCCGCGACGATGCCGCCACTGCAAACCTCAACGGTCTGCCCTGCATGTTCGCCGTGTTGGAGAGCGTTGCCATCGTGCGCTGTGATGTGCCGACGGACGTCAACTACGCCAAGGCTGATGCAGGCCTTTTCCTGGCGGCCAACCAGATCAACTCCGTGGCCATGGGTGCCCGCGCGGTGATCGCGGACTTCGACGGCATGCTCCTCGTTCGCACTGAGGCCGACCTTCCGTGCGCGGCCGGGATGACCGACGAACAACTCGCAGCCGCACTGCGCGCCTCCGTGGACGGCGTCATCAACGCCCAGAACGCCATGGTCGCCGCCGCCGAAGAAATGGCCAAGCTCGGGTCCGAGTCCGCCGCGCAGGCAGGCGAGGGATCCGAGGACGCCCAGGGTGAACAGCAGTGACCGATCTCCACGTGGTTGAGCCGGTCACCATCGACCGGTTGGCGCAGTTGTGCGAGCTTATCGACGCCGACTATGCCCTCGTCGAGGCAGCACCGGAAGCCACCGAGGACGCTGACACTGGCGACACCGCATCCGCGCGGCGCGTGCTGCAGACCGGTGTCCCCATATCGCTGTGCACTGTGACCTCGACGCCGAGGGCGACGTGTTGAGCGCCTTCGCTTCCTGGGAAGGCACGCTTCCCGCGCACTTGGAGCAGGACGTGGCTGCCGCCGTGGCGGAGCTGAACTGGGCTAGCGTTGCACCGACGTTGAGTTACCTCATGGAAGAGGATGCAAAGGGAAACGAGGAAATCCACCTAGGCGCCAACCGCGCGATGGCTGTGGGCGAAGGCCTCTCCTTGGCCCAGCTGGGCCACTTCCTGCTGAGCTCGCTCGCCAGCTTCGCGGAAATCTTCGATATCGTGGCGCAGCGCTTCCCGCAGGCAGTCACCTGGGATAAGGAGGAGCAAGCATGAGCCACAACTCGACAACGAACCAGAATGCATCCGTAGGTTCCGATCCCTTCGATATCATGTCCGGCTCACCACTGCCCGCCGTGAGCCGGGATCGCGTGCTCACCGCGCTGAACAGCACCGAACTGGACATGGCGGCCACTGCGCACCCGGAGGATGCGACTGCCGCAGTTGCCCGCCTCAACGATCTGGACTGGGTCATCACCGTGGAAGAGGGCCTCGTGCGCATCGAGTGCGTACTCTCCACGCAGCTCAACGCCGACATGCTCCCCATCTTCCACGTCCTGTGCAATGAGTTCAATGCAGGCGCATTCGATGGGCGCGCGCTCGTCGGGCTGGTCGAGGATGAGGTGGAGCTGCGCGGTGACGCCTGCTTCGTCACCACTGCCGGACTGAACGAAGACCAGCTCTTCCACGCGCTTAACGTGGGCGTCATCAATGCCCAAGAAGCTCTGCTCTCTGTTCTCGATACCTTCAACGCCGCGGCCCGTGAACTTGCCCGCGACGTCGATGACGCAGAAAGCGACTAGCTCTTAGTCGGCGTCCTTAATGCGCTGGCGCTCTACTTCCGGATCAAAGTCGGGCGCTGGCCATTCCAGGTCCAGGTGGCGTAGGAGATCCACGATGAGGAACTTCAGCGCCATCCGGGCATACTTTTTATTATCGGTGGGGATGACGTACCAGGGTGCGTAGTTTTCATCTGTGCGCCGAATGGCATCCTGATAGGCCGCCATGTAGTCATCCCAATAGGCCCGCTCTTCCACATCGGAAGGGTCAAATTTCCAGAACTTGTCCTCCCGTTCCGTGCGCTCCAGTAGGTTCTTCTTCTGCGCGTCCTTGGACAGGTGCAAGAAGACCTTGATGACCTTGACGCCCTTCGCCGTCAGATCCAGCTCATAGTCGCGGATGGCTTCGATGCGTCGGTCCACTTCTTCTTCATCGACCCACTCGTGTACGCGTTGGATGAGGACATCCTCGTAGTGTGAGCGGTCAAAGGCCACGATTTGCCCCGGCTGTGGGTCGTGTTTACGGATGCGCCACAAGAAGTCGTGTTCTAGTTCCTCCTCGGTGGGCTTGCCAAAGCTCACGGTCGTGGTTCCCTGAGGGTCAAAGGTGCTCAACACGTGGCGGATAGCCCCGCCCTTGCCCGAGGTATCCATGCCCTGCAAGACAATGAGTACCGCCGGGGCGTCCTCACCATAGCTGCGGCCATTGGCAAAAAGCCGCTCTTGGAGTTCATACAGCTCATCATCGTACTTGGAGAAACGAGCGGCGAGCTCCTCCTTATCGCCGTCAAAACCGGGCGTTGCCGAAGCATCGACCGAATCAATCTGAAAATTCTTGCCAGCGCGCAGGGACAGTGCGTCCTCAATCTTGAATTTCGCCATGGTCCCACCCTACCCAGGCGCTGTCTAAGCACCCAGAGTGAACAAGCCTCGCAGTAGTGCGCTCAACGCACCCAAGCCGGCGAGCGAAAGCGAGAGCTTGTGCGCCTTATCGCGCGAGACCCGTCCGGCAATCTTCTTTCCTAAAAAGATGCCAACGCACATGCCAATTACCCCACAGGGCCACACCAGCCAGTGCAGTCCCTCGAAGCCTCCAGAACCCAAGAAGGATTTCGTTAGCACCGAGGACAATCCGCCGATAAAGAAACAGGGCTGCAAGGTTGGCGCGAGGACTTCCTTCGGCCACCGTGCTGCCTGCGCATACACCGTGATGACAGGGCCGGCCACGCCGGCGAGCGTGTTGGTGAACCCGCCCAAAATGCCCGCGGAAATGGCCGGGCCCGTACCGCGCATCTCCGGGACGAACTTTCGCCCGAAGACCACCACACCCAACGCGATCAACAAGGCCGCGCCAACGAGTACCAACAATGCTGCGGTATCAATACGCGCGATGAGCAGGGCTGCCGGGATTGAGCCGAGGATCATGAAGGGGCCGATGCGCAGCCACTTTCCCCAATCCACGTTCTCACGCATCGAATAGGTCGTGAGAACAGCGTTAAGGCAGGCCAAAACATTGATGACCATAATGCCTTCCACCGGGCCGAGGAAGAGGGTCAGGATTGGTCCACCAATGAGGCCAAGGCCCATGCCGGACACTCGTTGCAGGCAGGAGCCAGCTAGAACTGTGAAGAGAACAACGAGCGGTATTGCCAGTACAGACATGTCCCCTTAGCCTCGGTAGCGTTCCATGACAGCAGCAGCCACATGCTCCGGGAACATACCCTTGACGTCGCCTCCGTAGTGTGCCACCTGCTTGCATAGCGAGGAGGAAATGTAGCCATACTTCTCATCCGTCAGCAAGAAGACTGTATCGATACCGGAAAGGCGCCGGTTCATCTGCGCCATGGGCAGCTCGTATTCATAGTCCAAGGAGGAGCGAAGGCCCTTCACAATTGTGTCTATGCCATGCGCGCTGGTGTAGTCCACGAGCAGACCGCCCCACCAGTCCACCTCGATTTCCGGGGCGACGGTACGGCGAATCAAATCCACGCGCTCCTCCACGCTGAACAACCCGGAAGGCTTGTCTGGGTTGCCCGTCACCAGCACCGTGACCTTGTCAAAGAGCTCGCTCGCACGGTTAAACACGTCAACGTGCCCTAGCGTGATGGGATCGAAAGAGCCGGGGCATACGGCGTGGGTCGGCATGGCTAGTCCTCCTGGTTGTCGGTGTGATTGGTGTCCGAGGTCTCCGCGTCGCGGTGATAAATCGCCATATCAAAACGCGCGATACCGAAGGTCCGCTTCTTGAGCTTCTGACCGGTGGGCTCGAAACCTTCCGGCCATTGTGTCTGGGGCGAATCTACATGGCGCTCGATGACAACTATCGCGGCATCATCCAGCACCGGCTCGATCGCAGCGAGAAGTCCGTCGACGTCATCGAAGCTATACGGCGGATCCGCGAGCACCATGTCGAAGTAGCCGCGCGGTGCGGTGGCCAGGTAGGAGGAGGCATTCATTTCTCGTACCTCGACGCGCGGGTGCTTGACCACCCCAATGTTGTGGCGGATGACCTTTACGGCCGCGGCGTTGTTCTCCACGAGGACGACTTCTTCGGCACCGCGGCTGGCCGCCTCCAGCCCCAGCGCACCGGAACCCGCAAACAGATCCAGCACGCGGGCATCAATGAAACCCCAACGCACGTTCAGTGATGAGAAAAGGCCCTCACGGGCACGGTCGGACGTGGGCCTCGTCCCGGCTTCGGGCACCTTGATGGTGCGCCCGCGGGCCTCCCCGGCGATGATTCTGGTCATGGCTTCTACCCTATCTCCCCTGTCCCAGCCGCGGAGACTCCCCTAGTTCTTCTCCAAAAATCCCTGCTCATCGGCGCTCAGATTGTGCGTCAACTGCTCCGCCAGGTCAGGATTGCGCTCAACCAATGCGGCGGCATCGGCATGCGTGCGCTCGATGATGTCCCTGTCATAAACAAGGTCGAGCAATTTGAGCGTGCGCTTCGTGCCGGATTGGAGTGTTCCTAAGATGTCGCCTTCGTGGCGTTGCGTGAGATCCAATTCGGCAAGGTCAAAGCCGGACGGCGTATCCGCAATGGCTTTGATGCGCCGAAAGGACTTGCTGTCTGGCTCGGCCAGCGTATGCAGCAAACACACGGATTCGTTTCCCCCGCGGCCCACGCGCCCGCGCAGCTGATGTAACTGCGAAACTCCAAAATTCTCCGATTCACGGATGAGCATGACGGTGGCGTTGGGCACATCGACGCCGACCTCGATGACCGTGGTGGCCACGAGGACGTCAATCTCCCCGCGGGCGAATCGCTCCATCACCTCATCCTTATCGGGCATCTTGCCGTGGAGCATCTCCACTCGAAGCCCGCGAAAAGGTAGGTTGCGCAATTGCAAAGACATGGTTTCCACCCCGCCCTCGCCTTCAATTCGCGGGCAGACGATATAGGCCTGGTGGCCTTTGCTCACCTCTTCGCGAATGCGCTCGATGGCGCGGCGCACCCATTCCGGTTTCCATTCAGGCACCACCGCGGAAAGGATGGGTTTGCGCCCACCGGGAAGCTCCTTGAGCGTCGAGACTGCCAGGTCACCGAAGACGGTCATGGCAATGGTGCGCGGAATGGGGGTTGCTGTCATCACCAGCACGTGCGGGCTGATGCCCTCACGCGTCTTGGTGCGCAGACTATCGCGCTGCTCCACGCCGAAACGGTGTTGCTCATCCACGATGACCAGGCCAAGATCGAAAAACTCTACGCTGTCCTGGATGATGGCGTGGGTGCCGATGACGATATCGGCCTCACCAGAAACAATCTCCAGCAGCGCCTTGCGCTTCTCCGCCGTCTTCATCGACCCTGTCAAGACCGTAACGGTGACACCATCCGGAACGCTGGCGCTTATCGACGCCCCATGCTGCGCCGCCAGCACCTCCGTCGGCGCCAGGAGCGCGGCCTGCTTGCCGGCGTCTACCGCTTGCAGCATGGCGCACGTGGCAACGAGCGTTTTCCCCGAACCCACCTCGCCTTGCAGCAGTCGCATCATGGGCGCGGTGCCGCAGAGATCAGCATCGATTTCGGCGATGACGCGGCGTTGGCCGTCGGTTAGCGCAAAGGGCAGCTCAGAAAGCAGCTCATCGCGGTAGCCCTCCAGAATGGCTGGCATTGGGGTTGCCGTGCGCGCCTTGACGTCGCGCTGACGAAGGGCCATGACCAATCCGATCGACAAGGCCTCGTTGTATTTCAGACGCTGGATGGCGCGTTCCGGCCCGCTGTCTCCCGGTTCGTGGATTTCGCGCACTGCCTGATCGAGCGTCACCATCATCCGATAGTCCAGCGGCTCCGGAATAGGCGGGGTGTGTTCGAGGACCTTGTGGATGGCACCCATGATGTACCACGACGTCACCTTCCCGCTGGCCGGGTAGACGGGGATCCATTCACGTTGCAAGAAGGTGTCTAGTGAACCGAACTGGGAGAGCTTCTTGAGCGAGCCTGTCCCCTGCCCGGTTGCGCTATCCAGCAGGGACTCCTGATAGCGGCCGGGATCAAGGATGAGGAAGTCGGGGTGCTGCAGGCTGGGATATCCGCGAAAGTACTTCAGCTTGCCGGAGAGCATGACGCGCATACCTCGGCCCAGCACGCGCTGGACGTAGTGCGCGTTAAAGAAGGAGGCTTGGACTCCGTTATCCATGTAGAGGATAAACACCATGGCTTTAGAGGTGTGCTTGACGCGGGCCTCCTCGATGACGCCGGTGATGGTGACGTGATCTCCGTCCTCGGCACCGCCGAGGCCCACGTCCTTGTTGTGGCGGATATAGTCACGCGGATAATGGCTAAGCAGCTCCCCGCACGTGGTGTAGCCGAAGGCGCGCTTGAACGCCGCGGCATCCTTCTTTGCCAGTACTTCCGTCAGCGCCCGATCGTCTTGCCATCCCAGCATGGTCTACTCCACCCCGATCTCCGTGCGCAATCCGGGAACTCGAAGCACAACGACGTCGACACCAAGAATCTGCGTCAACTCTTCAGCATCGATGTCACAGCCGGACAACACAGTGATTTGTTCGCCCCCATAGGCCAACTGGGTGCGGCATGCCGCGATGATGCCGTCGAAGCTTTCTGTTTCCGGATGAGCCACCCGCATAGAACGCGCGGCATCGGACATAGCGGCCACTACTTCGGCCGAACGAGAGGGGTTGGGCGAATACACCGATAGCGCAGCGAGCCCGGCCACGATGGAGCCAGTTGGTATGACTGTCGCCCTGCCTGGATCCCCACCGCACCCGTTGGGCAGGAAAAGATCGCCTACCGCAGCATTCTCTAGATCCTCGCCGGGCCCAATTGCTCGCGCCCCAGCCTTCTCAAATAGCTCCCGTGCGGCACCTTCGGGCACCGCAGCAAAAATGCGCCGCTGCGGGCTCTCGCCCTCGCTGTGCTTCGTGGCGCACGCCCCCGCCTCTGCGGGCGGCAGCGCTTCGAGCCGCAGGTTGCTGACCTTTCCCAGGCCGTAAGCCTTTTCGATCACCGTGCCGGCCTCAGAACTATGGATGTGAACGCTGGCAGAGGTGTCCGTCGCCCGCGCGATGACAAGGCTATTGCCCAGCGGGGCCAAGGTTTGTTCAACCTCAGCGAGGTTTCCCTCGAAGAAGAAGACGGCTTCGATCTCTGCGAGCTCCTCAGGTTTCTCTGGCGCCGAAACGCTCAACGGCTGGTTGGCGGGTTCTTCACCGGTGACCTGTGCAAGCAGGCACTCCAGCAGAATCACGAAGCCGGTACCGCCGGCATCCACGACACCCGCCTCGCGCAGCGCGGGCAGTTGCGACGGAGTCTGCGCCAAGGCCTGCCGTGCGGCGTCTAACGCCGCAACCAGGATGCCGTGCAGCTGGGCACCGGGCTGCCCGGCGGCCTCACTGGCAGCGGCCGCTGCAGCGCGCAAAACGGTGATGATGGTGCCTTCTACTGGGGCGGCAAGCGCGCGATCGACCAACGTGACAGCCAGCGTCAAAGCATCAGCGAGGACCGCGCCATCCACGCGCGAGTCCGTTGTGGCATCGGCAACGCCACGCAGCACCTGCGAGAGCACCATCCCCGAGTTGCCGCGGGCACCGCGCACCGAGCCGATGGCCAATGCTTCGGCGACGTCCGCCTCACCCTTATCGGCCTCCGCCAAGGCGGACTCCATGGTGTGCGCCATGTTGGATCCCGTGTCCGAATCGGGCACCGGGAAAACGTTGAGGGCATTGATTTCAGCGCGGCGGCGCTGCAGCTCCTCCACGGTTCGTGCGGCCCACTCGTGCAAGCCACGAGCATCCAACTCGGCGGGATATGACATGGTGGCTAGTTTACAAGCGCCAGTCCACCGCGGGGACGCCACGGGCCTCTAAGGCCGCGTTTGCGCGGGAGAAAGGGCGCGAGCCGAAGAAGCCACGCCGCGCTGACAGCGGCGAGGGATGCGGGGAAATAATGCAGTCCGTGCCCGGTAGGAAGGCCTGGCAGGACTGGGCGTCGCGGCCCCACAGGATGGCCACGATATCGCGCCCTGCCAGCGCCCTAATGGCTGCCTCGGTAATCGCCTCCCACCCGAGCCGGCGGTGCGAGCCCGCCTGGCCCGGGGCCACGGTGAGTACCCGGTTGAGCAGTAGCACGCCCTGGTCAAACCAGGCCCGCAGGTCACCATCGGCGCGGCCGGGGATGCCGAGGTCGGCGCCAAGCTCGGCGTAGATATTCTTCAGCGAACGCGGGGCCGGAACACCCGGCCGCGTGGAAAAGGACAAGCCCATGGCATGCCCCGGTGTGGGATAGGGATCCTGGCCCACGATGAGCACCCGCACGTCCTCGAGGGGCATCGACAGGGCGGCAAAGACGTCCTCGGCCGGCGGCAAGAACGCTGCCCCAATCTCACGCTCGATGCGTGGGAGGTTGTCCTCCAAGGCCTGCCTGATGTGCGGCATCCACGAATAGTGGATGTGAGAAGTATCGATGTGGCTCACGCAAATCCCTCCCAGCCCTCGCTATAGCGAGGTTCCTCTCCGTCAATGGTCACGCCGGTGCCGCGCATCACTCGGCCAATTTCCCGGAACCCGGAGGGGGCAGCCTTAAACGTCGTAGCCAACAGCGTGTGGTCCTCCCCACCCGCCAAGACCCACTCCCAAGGGTCGATGCCGAGCACCGCACCGGCGGCGGCCACAAGCGGATCGGGAGCAATGGCGCCGCGGTCAAAATCGATGCGCACCCCGGAGCGCTCAGCCAAGTGCCCCACATCGCGCACGAGACCATCCGAGTTATCCGTCATCGCGGTCGAGCCGGTTGCCCGAGCGATGACGCCGCGCCCGGGTGCGAGGGTGGGCGCGCAGTGGGCGTCGATCAACGGCCAGAGCTCGTCCAGCTCCGGGGGCAGCGCGCGGCCATAACGTTGCAAGAGGGCCAAGCCCGCCCCGGAATACCCAATCTTGCCGTGCGCCACTAGCTTCTGGCCCGCACGCGCACCATCCAGAGTCAACGGTGCGCCGCTTCCGCCCAAAGAGCCCATCGCTGTGACGTTGATGACCAGGCTGTCGCTGCGGGTCAAATCACCGCCGACCAGCTCAGCGTTGTACACCGCGCAGCGCTCAGCAATGCCTTGCGCTATCCCACGCACGAAATCCACCGGGGTATCGCCCGGGGCGGCGATCGCCAGAAGCGCTGCAGTGGGCCGAGCCCCCATTGCCTCAATATCGGCAAAGTTGCGCACGATGGCCTTGTGACCGACTTCCGCGGCGGTGGACCAGTCCCGCCGAAAATGCCGGCCCTCCACCATCATGTCCGTCGAGGCCACAGTGCGCGAATTAGGCGCCGCCGGATAAAGCACCGCGGCATCATCGCCGTTGAGTGCACTCGGCGCTGCGGTGACGATTTCATGGATAACGTGCCGTTCGCCGGCTTGGTCGAGGGTATGGGATAAACCCACCGTCACGGACTCCTTTTCCTTGCGCAGATGGCGCACCATTCTGGCACGCCTTCAACGTTCGTTCTTCTTGGGCTATCAGCGATAGGATAAGCCCCTATGGATACCCAATTTAACCGCACCGCTATATACATCTCACTCGGGATTGCCATCGCGATGGTCTTCGCGGTGATTTTTGGGGCAAAGTACGTCATCACCAGCGCCGCGCAACAGCCGGTCGCGCTGCCTCCCACTCCGTCTGAAGCAGCGGACTCCCCCGAATGCGCCGCTGTCGTCGACTCTCTGCCGGAAAAGCTCATGGGATACTCACGGGTCGAACTCGTCGACCCAGCCCCGGCGGGTGCCGCAGCCTGGACGAAGAGCTCGGAGGACAAAGTAACCCTGCGCTGTGGCGTTGACCTGCCGCAGCAGTTTACGGATTATTCCCAGACCATCGAGGCCGACGGCGAATCCTGGTTGCAGGTCATTGACGCCACCCCCGGCTCGAACCTCACGACGTGGTACAGCACCCAGCGCACTCCTGCGGTCGCCGTGACTACGTCTACAGGCGACGCACATTCCGACGCCCCGCAAGGGCTAACAGAAGCCCTCAACAAACTAGATAAAAAGCCTCAAGACCCCAATCCGGCACCGCTATCCAAACTCAAGGCAGGTCCGGATTCCATGTGCCCCGCGCTGGACAAGGCTCTGCCAGACTCACTCGCGGAGGGCTATACGCGCCGCACGGATGCTGGCGCTAAGAACACCTGGGTCTACAGCGCGCCGGGCCATGAGGAAATAGTCGTGCGCTGCGGTGTCGCCGCTCCGGAGAACTACCGCGCGGGCGTTCAGCTCCAGCAGGTTAACGACGTCCCTTGGTTCGAGGACACCACGCTGGCGGAAGGCACCACGGCCGGCACGTGGTTCGCGCTCGGCCGCGCGGAGGACCTCGCGCTGTCTGCCCCGCAAGAAGCGGCGAACTCGGCACTGGTGCGGCTTAGCGACGCCCTCGTTGAAGCCACCCCCGCTCAGTAGGTGTCGCGGCCTCTTTCTTCACCACCTTCCTTTCGCGCACTGCTCAGGGACTAGGAACGCGCGAGAGCGGTCTGGATGAGAGTATCGAGCAGCTCGGCGTAACCCACTCCCACGGCGGCGAAGACCTGCGGGTACATCGAAATCGGCGTGAATCCAGGGAAGGTATTGATCTCGTTGATGCAATAAGAGTCTTCGCTAACGAAGAAATCCACGCGCGACAGCCCCGTTGCGCCCAGCGCCCGGAAGGCCTCGATGGCGCGCTGACGCAGCTCGTCGATGAGCTCCGCGCTCAGCGGCGCAGGAATCGCCGCCGACACTCCCTCATCGATGTACTTGGCGTCGAAGTCATAAAAGCCTTCCTCCGACTCGGTGGTCCCCAAAAGCTTGGCCGGAACAGAGGCTTGCAGGCTTCCGTCCGGGTGCTCGAGGACGCCCACCTCAACCTCGTCTCCGCGGATCTCTGGCTCGACTAGGACCTTGTCATCGGACTCATAAGCCAGGGCCAGCGCCGCGTCAAAATCTTCCCACGCGGAAACCTTGGAGACACCGATGGAGGAACCGCCCCGCGCCGGCTTCACGAAGACAGGCAAACCAAGGCGCTCTTTCTGAGCATCATTCAGCGTATCTCCACCGCTAAGCACTTCTTGGGGTGCGACGGGAAGACCTTCGGCCACCAGGAGCTTCTTGGTGAACTCCTTGTCCATACCCACCGCAGAGGCCAGTACGCCCGCGCCGACGTAGGGGATTCCGGAAAGCTCAAAAAGGCCCTGCACCGTGCCATCTTCCCCATAGGGTCCATGGAGAACTGGAACGATGACATCCACCTCTGTGTAGTGCTCGTGGCGGGTGACATTGTGGATGCGCCCGCGTGTTGCGGGGTTGAGGGATAGCGCCAACTCATCGTGGAGTTCCACCTCAGGCAGGCGCCCATCGACGATGGCAAGGCCCGCGCGGTTGCCCTGGGTCCAGGTGCCTTCCCGCGTGATACCGATCGGCACGACCTCATACTTTTCTGGATCTAGGTGCTCCATGATCGCGCCGGCGGAAATGCATGACACCGAGTGCTCGGAGCTGCGGCCGCCGTACACAACGGCTACGCGCACAGGTTTCGCTTCAGTCATACCGAGCAACTTTACTCGGCTTTACTCAGCTTTCTTGGTACGACCCATCAGAGCGACGATCATGTCGTCGACAGTCACGCCACGGTGACACACTCCATAGACCGCCTGGGTAATGGGCATCTCCACGCCCGCGCGCTGCGCCAACCTAAAAATGGAATCGGAAGAGATAACGCCTTCCGCGACCTGCCCGTTGGTAGCCGCGGTAGCTTCCTCCAGAGTCCCGCCCTGGCCAAGGCGGTAGCCAAAGGTACGGTTGCGCGAGAGCGTCGAGCTGCACGTCGCCACAAGGTCACCCATTCCAGCTAGACCAGAGAAGGTAAATGGATCCGCGCCCAGTTTCACACCAAGGCGGGTAATCTCAGCAAGCCCGCGCGTGATAATGGTCGCCATCGTGTTATTGCCCAACCCCTTGCCAGCGGCCATACCACACGCAAGAGCAATAACGTTCTTGCAGGCGCCACCAATTTCTGCGCCGATAACATCGGTGTTGGTATAGGGGCGGAAATATGGAGCGGCAGCTGCATGCTGGACGGCCTCCGCGCGGGCAGCATCGCTGCAGGCAATAACCGTAGCGGCCGGCTGTTCCTGGGCCACCTCCTTGGCCAAGTTGGGCCCGGAGAGCACGGCAATGCGGTCAGTGGATACGCCGGCGGCATCCGCGATGACCTCGCTCATCAAGTTAAGCGTAGCTTTCTCCACGCCCTTCGAGATTGAGACCAATGTAGCGTCCTCCGGCAAGAGCGGCGCCCATTTCTCCAGGTTTCCGCGAAGGGTCTGAGAAGGAACGCCGAAGATGACGATGTCTGCGGCTTCCAAAGCAGCGGCGGGTTCGGTGGTTGCCCGGATCGACTCAGGCAGTGAGAGCTCCGGGAGATAGTCCGGGTTTTCGTGGCGCGTGTTGATGGTGTTTGCCAGTTCCTCGCGGCGCGCCCACAAGCGGACGTCATTGCCGGCGTCAGCAAAGACTTTCGCCAGCGTGGTTCCCCACGAACCCGCGCCCATTACTGCCACGTTTGCCATGTGCCACCTCACAATCAATTCCACTGCATCGACTTTTCCCATTAAAGCACGCCCGGCATTGAAATACGTTCGGCGCGTAAAGCTGCATCGTGGCGGAGAGTGGAGGAAGATGGAGAAGGTCACAAGCTACAGGCACAAAGGAGCAGCATGCCCAAGGCAAAGAACATGCATGAGACGGATAAAGATATCCGATCGGAGGTCTTCATCTCTGGTCGCCACCAGGAGATCCCTGTCGATCCGGCGGATGAGTTCAAGCGGACGACGCTTGCCGCTGGTGCGGTTCTCTGGCGTGGGGATCCGCACGATCCGGAGGTTGCTATCATCCACCGCCCGCACTACGACGATTGGTCGCTGCCTAAGGGCAAGGTCGATCCGGGCGAATCCCTTCCCGTCACCGCCGCGCGCGAGATCTTCGAGGAAACCGGCTACACCGTGCGCCTGGGCAAGCTCATTGGCAAGGTGGCTTATCCCGTTCAAGGACGCACGAAGGTTGTCTACTACTGGCTGGCACGTGTACTCGACGGCGAATACACCACGAATTCGGAGACCGATGAGCTGCGTTGGATGACAATCGACGAGGCCTGCACGCTGCTCTCCTATGACGTTGATACGCAGGTGCTGGCGAAGGCCAAGAAGCGCCTCCGCCTGGCTCCGACGACGCGTGTGCTGTATGTACGCCATGCACGTGCTCACCAGCGCCGCTCCTGGGAGGGCGATGATGACCTGCGCCCGCTGGATAAGAAAGGCCGCCGCCAAGCAGAGATGCTCGTGCCGATGCTCACGCCTTTTCACCCGACCGCGATTTACAGCGCCCCGCCGCAGCGCTGCCAGCACACCGCCGCACCGTTGGCGGATGAGCTCGGCATGGACATCGCTGTGAACAAAGCATTCGGTGACGATGTGTTTGCTGAATCCCCTGAAGACGCCCGCGCGGCCTTCCAGCGCGTTGTTGACGGCGGCGGTGTCCCCGTCATCGTGAGCCAGGGACTAACCATTCCGGGGATTATCGAATCCTTCGCGCCGAAGTTCATCACGACTCCCATCGACGAGCTCAAGTTCAAGAAGGCTTCGGTGTGGGTGCTCTCCTTCAACGACGGTGAACTTACCGGCGCAGACTACCTCGCTAGCCCGCTGCCCGTGCGATAAGCACTACATCGCCACTTCACTAGGTACCTTTCGCCGCCCTGCTGCTCTATTCCCACCGCACAGCAGGGCGGCGCTGCATAGCGCGGGTAAACAGGACCATCCCCAAAGCCCAGATCGGGTAGGCGGCAAGGAAGCCGACAATGGGGATAAATATGACAAAGCTCGTGATGAGGGAACAGACCAGAATAAAGAGCAGGGATTGACCCAGGTTCTCAATGACCAAGTTCAAAGCCTCCCGGAAGCACTCCATGAGAGGCTTATCCGGGGCATCAGCCTTGATTACAGGCGCTGGCCACAGAAGCGCAAAGAGAATCAGTCCGGGGAAGCCGCCCGCAATTGTTCCGAGCATTGCCAAAATAAAGAAGCAAGCATAGACGCCGGCGCAACCATTCAGCTGGGCAAACCTAAAGTAGTCACGGAAGGTGACCTTCTCCCCATCAGCGATCTTCCGGGAGCCATTAAAGAGGTTCGCCATCAGCCAGAAAAGATAAGCGAAGGCGGCTAGCCCCATGACAACCATGAGAGGGATCCCCACGGTAGTCGCTAAAGGCTCGATGTCCGTGCCATTTCCTTCCATTACTGCGAATACACCGCCTACAACGGTTCCCGGCACAAGAAGAAGAGCAAACGTGATAATGAGATGCACCAGCATGGCTAGCATCCCTGGCACCGGTTGCTTTAAGTAACCCTTGAATGACTGGCCCAGAATATCCATGGCGTCAATGGGCGGCGCTCCTGCCCCGCCGGGTGGGTTGCCAGGCGCGGCGCCGGGCTGGTGGTACCCGTAGCTTCCCGTCTGCTGGTACCCGTAGCTTCCCGTCTGCTGGTAGCCGTAGCCGTTGGGTTGCTGGTAGCCGTAACTCCCGGATTGTTGATAGTCGTAGCCACCGGGCTGGTGATAGTCGTAGCCACCGTACCCGGTGGTGCCGCCGAATTGATTGCCGTTCTCTCCGCTAAAGCCGTCAAAAGGATTAGTCATGCTGAGGATGTTAACGACGCTATGTGCACTGCGCCACAGGAGGCGGGGAATACTACCCCACCGGTGCCGCCTCCGCTAAGACGCAACGACGCGCGGTTTGAATCCCGGGCGCTTGGATTCAAAGGCATCGATATCGTCCTCGTTACGCAAGGTCAGGCCGATGTCGTCGAGCCCCTCCATAAGGCGCCAACGGGTGTAGTCATCGATATCGAAGGTATAGCTATTGCCGCCCACGGTAACCGTGCGCGCCTCCAAGTCGACGGTGGTTTCGGTCTCCCCGGCCTCCAGCTGCTTCCAGATAAGCTCAATGTCTTCTTGTTCCATGAGTCCCGTCAGCAAGCCTGCTTTACCGGAGTTGCCGCGGAAGATATCTGCGAAGCGCGAGGAGAACACCGCCTTGAAGCCGAATTCCGCAAGCGCCCACACAGCATGCTCACGAGAAGAACCGGTACCAAAGTCCGGGCCTGCGAAGAGCACGGAGCCCTCTTTAAACGGTTCTTGGTTGAGCACGAAGTTCTTATCGCTGCGCCAATTGGAGAACAGGCCGTCGGCAAAGCCGGTGCGCTTCACGGATTTCAGGTAACGCGCGGGAATAATCTGGTCGGTGTCCACATTGGAGACACGCAGCGGAACGCCGACGCCCGTGTGAGTAATAAACTTCTCCATTGTCTTTTTCCTTTCCTTAAACGCCGGCGACGGCGGAATCGTCGATGTCTGCTGGTGCGGCCAGGTGGCCCAGAACGGCAGTTGCCGCGGCGACGGCCGGGGACACCAGGTGGGTGCGGCCACCAGGGCCCTGACGGCCCTCAAAGTTGCGGTTGCTTGTCGACGCCGACCTCTCCCCCGGCTTCAGCTGGTCCGGGTTCATGCCCAAGCACATCGAGCAGCCAGCGGTGCGCCACTCGGCGCCGAAGTCGGTGAAGATCTTGTCCAGCCCTTCCTCCTCAGCCTGGGCCTTGACCACGGCCGAAGACGGAACCACCATCATGCGGGTATCAGCCGCGATGCTGCGCCCCTTGACCACTTCGGCGGCCGCGCGCAGATCCTCGATGCGCGCGTTCGTGCACGATCCAAGGAAGACCGTGTCGATCTGGATATCGCGCAGCGGCGTGCCGGGTTTCAGGTCCATGTAGGCCAAGGCCTTCTCGACGGCGGCTTTTTCGCCGTCGTCGCCGCACTCCTCTGGGTCGGGCACCGCAGCGCTCAATGGCAAGCCCTGTCCCGGGTTAGTACCCCAAGTCACGAAAGGCGTCAACGCGGAGCCGTCGATCTCCACGACGGTGTCGAATTCGGCGCCGTCGTCAGTCGGCAGCGTCTTCCAGTACTCGACGGCCGCGTCCCAATCTTCTCCTTGGGGTGCGAACTCACGGCCCTTGACGTACTCAAAGGTCGTCTCGTCCGGAGCCACCATGCCGGCGCGGGCACCGGCCTCGATGGACATATTGCAGATGGTCATGCGGGCTTCCATCGACATCTTGCGAATGGCCTCACCGCGGTACTCGATGATGTGGCCTTGGCCGCCGCCGGTGCCAATCTTGGCAATGATCGCCAAAATCAAATCCTTGGCGGAAACGTCCTCCGCCAGCTCACCGCTGACCTCGATGGCCATTGTTTTAAAGGGCTTAAGTGAAAGTGTCTGGGTGGCCATGACGTGCTCCACCTCAGAGGTACCGATGCCCATGGCAATAGAACCGAAGGCGCCGTGCGTCGACGTGTGCGAGTCACCGCACACGATGGTCATGCCGGGCTGGGTAATGCCCAGCTGAGGACCCACTGTGTGAACGATGCCCTGTTGCGCATCACCCATCGAATGCAGGCGCACGCCGAACTCTTCACAGTTCTTGCGCAGCGTGGACACCTGCGAGCGGGAGACCTCATCCTTGATTTCTAAAAGGTTGCCGGACTTAATACCCACGGTCGGAACGTTGTGGTCCTCAGTGGCCAGGTGCAGCTCTGGGTGGCGCATCCTACGACCGGCCAGGCGAAGACCATCGAAAGCCTGCGGGCTGGTAACTTCATGCAAGAGCTGGAAGTCAATATAAAGGAGATCGGGCTCACCGTTCTCACCTTTACGCACGACATGGTCGCGCCATACCTTCTCTGCGAGTGTCAGTTTCTCAGTCATGTGCCTCTCCACTTGAAATCTCAATTAATGGGACGTAGATTTCATTATATGGGAGAGTATAGCGCAGTATCAGGAATTAAGGTATTGGATCGCGCAGTAGCCATCATGATGGCCGCGACCAATCAACCTTCTACGCTCAACGAGCTTTGCGAGACCACCGGACTGCCTCGGGCAACGGCACACCGTCTCGCCACAGCGCTCGAGGCGCACCGAATCCTCACCCGCACCCCCGATGGAAAGTGGGGCGCTGGGCCGGCCCTACCCGGCAACCGTGATCGCATAATCGAAACCGCAGGCCCCATTATGGAGGAGCTTCTCGACGCCACCGGTGAGTCCGTCCAGCTTTACGAACTCTCCGGCACCACGCGCACGTGTATCGCCACGCGCGAGCCGGAGATCGGACTCCACAACGTGGTGCCCGTAGGCCGCCAGCTTCCACTCACCTCCGGTTCCGCCGCCCGCGTCTTCGCCGCCTTTGCTGATGTCCATGTTCCCGATGCCATCTTTAGTGAGCACGATGTCGAGCTCGCGCGCACCAACGGCTACTCCGAATCCATCGAAGAGCGCGAGTCAGACCTCGCTTCCGTTTCCGCCCCCGTCTTCGACGGCGCAGGGAACTTCATCGCCGTCCTTTCCGTCTCCGGTTCCGCCGAACGCTTCCGCCCTTCCCCGGCGGAAAAGTTCGCAGATGTCCTGGTTAGCGCATCCAACCGCTTAAGTGCCGCACTCTCCAATGGCACGCCACACGACGGCAACCGTTAAGAACTGGGCACTTAGCGCAGCGCAGTGCAGTGCAGCGGGGTCTAAAGCTTCGAGGCGGCGTTCCTAAATACCGAGACCGAAATACATCGCAAGGCCGCGCAGCCCTTCCGGTCCCGCGCTACTCGTCGAGGACAATGCCTCACCTTTTTCTTGGGCCACCCGGACTGGGTTTCCTGGCTCCCGGTTGGGACGGCGCGGCACCCAACCCTGGTGTTGCAGGCGCGCTAGCTCATCCGCATGTGGCATGCGCGCATAATTTGAGAAAGTAACTGTCCGGCCACCCCGATTAGCCTGGGTGATCCCCTGGTAAATGCCCACAACGCCCGGCTGCCCTGGGACGGACACTGCTCCACCGCTGTCCCCAGGCGCCAGCGACACATCGGCCGCATAGTTCATGCCCGGAAAGACACCCGGCCCCTTCACCGCGGTGCCACACTGACGCGACGCGGCCTGTCCGTAGAAGCACACCGTTGAGCCTTCACCAGGCACCGGTGCCATGCCATCCCCGGTGAGCGGGTTGCCTGCCGAATAGGTTCCGCCGGCGAATTGAATATAGGCCAAGTCATGCCCCGCAGCCCCCGAGGGCGTGAACCAACGCAACGTTCCTAGGTGCTGGCCTGCTTCGTTATACACTTGTTCGCCATTTAAGCCACAGTGCGCCGAGGTCCACGCCCGATTAGCCTCGACGTAACCGACAGTGCACAACGCGCCATCAGAAGCCGCGATCTTTTGTCCTTGCCGAACCGGCACCCCCTCAGCAGCGGTCGCGGGGGCGGCGAGAGCAAAGGCCAGCGAGCATGCGCCAGCCATGAATGCAAAGCCTGGTAAGACACGGGAAAAGCGAAGTTGCGGAGACCTTTTCATCATCACCTCACTCTAGCCTGGGCTACGCCAATTCTCCCTTCACGCCCCGCGTTCAGCTCCGGCGATACCCCCACCCACCCCCACTATTGAAAGTGGATTGAAAACACGCTTTACTAACATTGATAGCTACTGAAAATGTAGTGAAAATCCCCGACCTCCAGGAGGAGCCATGACCCACACCATCCACGACGAGCACACCCACGTCCACGGCGAAGGCTGCGGCCACGTCGCCTTCCCGCACGGCGATCACACCGACTACGTACACGACGGCCACATTCATCGCGAGCATGAAGGCCACTGGGACGAGTGCGAAGCATCCGAGCACACCGTTCACGAGGCCCACGAACACGAGCACGGCGAGGGCTGCGGGCACGTCGCTATTCCCCATGGCGACCACGTGGACTACCTGCATGATGGTCACCGCCACGCAGCACATGACGGCCACTGGGATTGCCACTAAGAGCTACCCCGATTCTGTTTATTGAGCTGCCCAATCTGAGTGCACGTCACTGTGATTGGGCAGCTTTCCCCGTTTTCCCCAGCGCATCGCCACACATCTCGTTAGGGTGGGCTTTATGACTTCCACGCGCGCCCACCGTCCCATCGCAGCTTTTGCAGCCATAATCACCGCCGGTGTTCTAACAGTCGGATGCTCCACGTCATCCGAGATGGCAGCGCCGTCGAGGACGGAAACGGCATCGGGTGAGCCAACGTTTGAAAACACTTACCCGGCATTTCAGCCGCTTAACGATGACGCTGAGCTTCACGTTCCGAACACTGCCGACGAGGCAGCCCCCGACGGCCCTGAACCAACCTTGCCGGACAACGCTAGCGATCAGCCTGCGGACCAGGCTCAACAATCTGACACACAGGTCCAGAGTGCACAAGGAGCCCAAGCCGCCCAACCAGCCGCAGGCCAACGCCAAACCTCTCAAACGGCACAAACAGCCACGTATAACAGCCTTTCTGAACAACTCCCCGAGGGCGACGCCAACGGCGCGTCAGTCAACGTTTACGGCACGCCCGCCACTGTGTGCCAGATGGGCGATGGCTATAACATCGCTTTCGTCATGGCCGGTGCGAACACCAGTTGCGATTTCGCCCGTTCCACAGCAGGCCGCTTGATGACCTTGGCGCCAGGCTCTAAAGACGACCTCCGGTCCTTCATCCCCGGACAGGTCACCGTCAACAGCCCCATTACCCAACAGAACTATTCACTGACATGCCAAACCGATGAGCACGAGGTCATTCGCTGCACCGGCGGCAATAACGCTGAGGTCCTCATTGTCTAGTCTTTAGCCTAAACCGAAAAGGCGGCGAGCATGATGCTCGCCGCCTTTTATTTTTGTACCCCGTACGGGATTTGAACCCGTGTTACCGGCGTGAGAGGCCGGCGTCCTAGGCCGCTAGACGAACGGGGCTCGTTTAGCTGTCCGTTGCAGACTTGCTAAACACTATAGGATCGGCGAAAGAATGCACAAATCGTCAGCTAGCATGGCCTTTTACACAAAGAAAATCCCGAACCTCGTTGCCGCTTTCGACTGCGATGAAATCATTGACTCTCAGGGCCCGGGTGCGGATCGAATCAGTGGTTATTCCGCTGGCGTGCCGTTGGCAGCTGGGGCCGGAGCACTCGTTAGTCATCGCTAGAGGTTCGGGAGGACACGTGCGCTAACAGCATGTGGTGCAAGGCTCCTACTTCGCTCGAATGTTGGCTTTAAGAAGTTGTGGATTATGGCGATGCCGCCTCGTTTCATCTGCTAGAGTCGCGTCGGCGATAGTGATGATTATCAGCTTCCGCCATCCGCTCTCCTTTCTTCCGGGAATGTCCTGTACCTGCAGTGTAAGCCCAGCGCACGCACACCGGAAGCACCTAGACCAATTGGACACTGGTTTGCCCCCTGGTGCTTGATTTCACACTCCAAGAACCTAGGCTCTTCCCTCACCGGTATGGGGCACAACAAGACCACTACCCTCCTAAGGCAATGGAGGCGACCCCTTCCTTCCTATGACTCTTTCGGACTAAAGCCCTTTACTTGCACCACTTGCAAGTGTTAGTCTTGCATTAGTTGCAAGTAAGGGAGATGAGCAATGAACGATGATCTAAAAATCATTGAGGAAGCCCAGAAACGCACCGCCTGGAGCCAGAGCCCGTGGGCGGTTGCGCTTGTCGCGCTCGGCATCGGATGTGGCCTCGCGGTGACCAAGGCATCCTGGTGGTACGGTCTCGCGGTTCTCATACCGACCTTTATTCTGGGCTATCTCCTCAAGGACAAAATTGCGAACCCGTTCGTGCGCCCCGATCCGAATATGGGGCCAAGCAACAACCGCGCGACCTGGTCACGGGTACTGCTGCCCGGTGCAATGATCATGTCCACCACCCCAACTCCGGACTCATGGCCGTGGATGGTTATCTGCGGCGCACTTGTCTCTGCGGCAACGGCGTGGATGCTGTATGAGAACCGCAATGCCGCTGTAAAGGGCGTCAATGCCTAAGGAATCTACGCACCGCCCAGCCGAACTGAATCCGATCATCCATCCGATTAATCGGCTGAAAATCTGCGCCACGCTATTTTCCGCAGGCGCTACAGACGGCCGACAGATGAAATACAGCCTGCTTGCTGACCTCACGGAACTTCCCGCCGATACACTGTCGAAGCAGTTGAAGCATCTTGAAGACAACGGCTATGTCAGCCGTACGCGCGAGTACGGCTCCACGCGCGCAAAGGATGCCGTGTGGGTCACGCTTACTGAGACAGGCACACAGGCTTACGCGCAACACGTGGAGGCACTTAAGGCAATGACTCAGGGCCTATAGACCGCGCAACCACTGAGTGAGGCGCTCCTCCAACTGTGGAAACTCGGTATAGCCGTCGCTTTCGAGGAAATGCCCCGCATTGTGGACGGTGATGGGGGTGGCCGAGAGGGCGTCGGCAAG
The DNA here is from genome assembly GCF_001809405.1 of Corynebacterium sp. HMSC055A01. Taxonomy (NCBI): domain Bacteria; kingdom Bacillati; phylum Actinomycetota; class Actinomycetes; order Mycobacteriales; family Corynebacteriaceae; genus Corynebacterium; species Corynebacterium sp. HMSC055A01. The sequence continues at coordinate 163,116 of NZ_KV797592.1, forward strand.
CTGCTGCGTTAAGTCTGGATCCACGAGGATATCGTTCGTGGACACGAAGACCTCTGTATGAGCAATGTGGGGCGTAATAGCAGGCACGTCGACATGTGCTTGGCCAATAAACTCGTCGAGTTCTGGGATCACACGAAGCTTCTCCACAAACCCAGAGACAATGAAGAGCCCAGGAAGCTCCCACTCACCCTCCAATGCAGTGAGATAGTGCAGCAACGCGGTGCCGCCCAGGCTATGCGTGATGATGCAGGTATTAGCGTTTGGACGCTCAATATCGTTGCGTATCGACTCTACCCACTCATCGAGCTTCGGAGCGTTCGGTTCCGGCAGCGCGATGGTGTGAACGGTGTGGCCATCGGCGGTCAACAGGCGCTCTAGCCACGGGAACCAGTGACTGTCAGGGCTGGCTTGGTATCCATGAATAATGTAGAAGTGCATGGTCGCCAATTATAAAAAAGAGTGGCAAGTTTATTGCGCTTGCCACTCTTTAAGTGGTACCCCGTACGGGATTTGAACCCGTGTTA
>NZ_KV797592.1:163739-205044 GCF_001809405.1 Corynebacterium sp. HMSC055A01
CGGCGTCCTAGGCCGCTAGACGAACGGGGCATAGAACTGTGACCACTGACTGCAAAGTGCCGCTGCACTTTACGCAGTTATCACTGCTGGCCTACCAGGACTCGAACCTAGAATGACGGTACCAGAAACCGTTGTGTTGCCAATTACACCATAGGCCACTATCGCGTTGAGCTTGCTTGGAGCTTAACCCCTCGCCGCTCGCTGCAACGGTTTATTACTATATCCAGCACCACCGATACACACAAATCGCCAGGCCAGATAGCATTTTCGGGACATTAAGAACGATTCTTAATGCCCCGAAATTACAGGCCTGTGAGACTAGCGCTTGAGACTACTCAGCGCTCCACGGAGTCACGGCCAGAGCTGCCTTAAGGCGAGCCAGCGTGGACTCCTTGCCCAGCAGCTCCATGGACTCGAACAGCGGCGGGGAAACCTGCTGTCCCGAGACCGCGACACGCAGGGCGCCGTAGGCCTTGCGGGGCTTGAGACCGAGGTCGTCGATAAGTGCGCCAGAGAGAACCTTTTCAATCTCTTCGGTCTTCCACTCCCCAAGCTCCTCCAACTTGGCAATGGCGACCTCGAGAGGCTGAACAGCCTCCTCCTTGAGGTTCTTCTTCGCCGCCTTGGCATCGAGCTCCAGCTCAGCGTCCGGCGTGGTCAGGAAGGACATAAGCCCGTAAGCGTCAGACAGCGTCTTAATGCGGGTCTGCACCAGGTCGGCGGCGAAGGCGAACTTGTCTTCCGGGTAATCCGCAGGGAAGTCGGTGTACTCGGTGAGGTAATCCCGCAGGCGCTGGGCAAAGTCAGCCGGCTCAAGCAAACGAATGTGGTCGGCGTTGATGGCTTCCAACTTCTTCTGGTCGAAACGGGCGGGGTTGCCCAGGACGTCGTGCACATCGAAGTTGGCAATGAGCTCATCGACGGAGAAGATGTCCTTGTCCGCGGAAAGGGACCAGCCCAGCAGGGACAGGTAGTTGAGCATTCCCTCCGGGATGATACCCGCATCGCGGTGGTTGAACAGGTTGGACTGCGGATCGCGCTTGGACAGCTTCTTGTTGCCCTCACCCATCACGAACGGCAGGTGGCCGAACTCCGGGGTCTGCTTGGCAATGCCCAACTCAATGAGCGCCTCGTAGAGGGCGAGCTGGCGCGGAGTGGAAGACAGCAGATCTTCGCCGCGCAACACGTGGGTAACCCCCATGAGCGCGTCATCGACGGGGTTAACCAACGTGTAGAGCGGTGCGCCATTGGAGCGGGCCACCACATAATCCGGCTGGGTCTCCGACTTAAAAGTCAGCTCTCCACGCACCAGGTCATTCCACGTCCAGTCCTTGTCCGGCATGCGAAGGCGCCACACCGGCTTGCGGCCTTCCGCCTCGAAGGCATCGATCTGCTCCTGGGTGAGGTCGCGGTCAAAGTTGTCGTAGCCAAGCTGCGGGTCGCGTCCGGCCGCCTTGTGGCGCGCCTGCACTTCTTCATTGGTGGAATAAGCCGGGTAGACATAGCCGCCATCCTTGAGCTTCTGCAGGACATCGGCATAAATATCCATGCGCTGCGACTGACGGTACGGCTCGTCCGGACCACCCACATTGACGCCTTCATCCCAGCCCAAGCCGAGCCAGTTCAGCGAATCAATGATGGCCTGGAAGGACTCCTCGGAGTCACGAGCGGCATCGGTGTCCTCGATGCGGAAGATGAGCTTGCCGCCGGTGTGGCGGGCATAGGCCCAGTTGAACAGCGCCGTGCGGACCATGCCCACGTGGGGCGTTCCTGTGGGCGACGGGCAAAAACGTACGCGGACGTCGGAAGTTGTTTCAGTCATGTCAACCATCGTAGTTCAGCGCTGAGTTACGGCACCGCCCGCCCCACTTGGGGGTAATTGAACCCGGTTTCCACTAAGCGTGAACTGGGTTTTCGATCCAGACTAAACGGAATTGATTTCCATTCCCTATAGTGAAATTCTCTCGACAGAACTGAAGAAAGGTTCCACACTGTGGCTCGAACTCGCTCCGTGGCGCTGCTTACCTGCGCCACACTTCTCTTCTCCCCCGCTACCGCCGTAGCCGGCCCTGACGACGGCAAACACGTCGCCACCCAAACGCACATCGATTCCCCCAAAGCATTCTGGGAAGACGATTCTCTTAACCTCAAGAGCCATTCAGCCGAGTCTGACCACGACCTCGCCGACACCGTCACGTGGGTAGGCAAAGGCTGGGACCAAAACGGCACGAACCAATACCAGTTCACCGTGCCTGAAGACCCTGCGCTCTCCTTCCTGGGGAAGCCGGGCGAAACCTATTACATGGCCCCTGCCAGCGTGCAGGGCAGCCTGGACCCGGTATGGATGGGCTTTGGCGCGGACACTGAGCTGCCTGTCGACAGCTTCCGCGATAACATCGCCTCCCTCGACCTGTTAAGCGTCGATGGACCGGGCGAAGTAGAGATGTTTGGCTACTACCCCGGCCCTGGCGGGCTTCAACGATTCTTTGGCACGTCGGAGGGCGCACCTCACTCCGCGTGGCTGACTAGTGGCACGCATACCCACAACTTCACTGTCTTTTCCAAACCCGGGCGCTACCAGCTCACATACCAAACCACCGCGCGAAACAAAGACGGCGAGTTCATTTCCTCCAAGCCGACAACCACGTCCATTCAGGTCGGAGGGCAGCGCCCGTCAGACCACAAGACTCCCTCCCTCAAGGAGCGCTTCGAACAGGCATCCGCAGGGGATGCTAGCCAGAAGGACTATCGCTTGCGCATCGCCCCTGCCAAGTCCCGTGACAAAGATGGAGATGAGCGGCTTTCCTCCATCGACTTCACTGGGGGCAGTAACGGCACGCTCACGCTGCTTATCGACGGCTACTTCCTCACCGATCTAGCCGTGAAAGATGGCAAGGCACACTTCGATGAATTCTTAGGGCCCGAGGCCTCAACAATCCAAGCTGTGTACACCCCGGAGGACGGCAGCCCGCGCTGGGTGAGCGAGGAGCTCGCCTATTCTGAAAACGCTGAGCTTTCTACCTCCTCGAAGACGTCCGCGGAGTCCTGGGAGGAGACGACCAACCCCCGTCAACTCTTCTCCGGAGAAGAGGTTTCGCTATCTGACACGGGACTGTCCGCGCGCGCCGTTCCGGAGGGCGAAGACGCCACCCGCATCATCCTGGAGGCAGCCGATAAAAACCTGGAAGGCTACGTGCACGGTGGCTTCTTTAGTAAGGGAAGCTCGCTTCCGGACATCGATTTCGACGGCACTATCACCCGCGGCCGCGCGGAATTTGTCGTCGGTGCCAATGCAAACTTCAACGGCAATACCGTGCGCCTCGATATTCTTCCGCACCCAAGCATCACGCAAGACTCCGGCAGCATCACGCTGACCGACAATTTCGCTTTCGGAAAAACGTACGAGCGCGTGGGCAAACTCGGCGCTGGGGCTCAGGCTCCTACGCCAGCCCCAGATAACACTCCTCAGCCCGAACCCGGCGACAACACCGGTGTCTGCGCCGACAAGGCAGTGCTCGACCACGGACACGTCGATATTGCGGTATCCCGTGACGGCGATAAGTTTCTCACCCGCCTCAAGGATGAAACGGCCATCGTGGATAAGAAGACCGTTGAGCGCCCGCTTGACGACGTCGTCCTCGCAGTACACGACAACGCACTGCGCTCCCGCCCCGCCGCGCTCAACGGCAAGGAATTCGACTACCTGGGCAAGGAGAAATTCTTCCTCCTCCCCCAAACCCAAGAGCAGAGCATCATCTGGCCGGGATATAACACCCAAGCTCTCAACTACAAGGACTATAAAGACGGCAAGGTCATGCTCAATATTAAGCCCGTCGAGAAGCCTGAAGGCGCAGAAATTGGGCTCTTCACCACTGAAGGATTAGGCAAAGGTTTTACCCCGCTGATCAACTCAGCCGCAGGAGACTTGTCCATCGAGACCACTTTTGCCTCGCATACCCACAGCAATTGGGTGTTTACCAAGCCGGGAATCTACAAGCTCGAAGTCAGCTATACGGCCACCACCGCCGATGGCAAAGAAATTTCTTCCGAACCCCAGGTGCTCACCGTCGCGGCTGGCGACGCCGCAATCAAGGACTGCGCAAGCTCCAAGGAAGGAAGCGAAGGCGAAGGCACCAACACACCCGGCGGTAAGAAGCCAGGAAACACGAAACCCAGTGGAGATAAGGGGATGACGTCCTCTAAGCCCAAGCTCGACAGCCTGTGGGGATTAGTGCTTCCGGCCGTCGTGGCCCTCATTTTCCAACGCCTCTTCAATTTCTACAACGACCACAGAGCCCAGATCGAGGCCCGCTTCAACGGTCTACTTCACCGCTAGAAAGGACACTTCGATTGCATTCCGCACCGCTGAAAACATTCAATGCCGCCGTGTGCGCCATCGCCGTGACACTTCTCGTGGCCGTCTTTGGCTTTCCAGCGACTGCCCGCGCCGAAAGCGAGGTTATAGATTCTGGGCACGTGGATGCCTTCTATGTCTCCGCGCCGGATGGTCAGCTGACGCTGTCGATGAAGGAAGACGTAACTGGTAGTGGCGTCATCAGGCCCGGTAACGATGTCACCCTCAAGGTGGCTGAGGAGGCATGGAGCGAGGCGACCGAGCGCATCGATGGCATCGGCACACCGACGTACTACCTCCCCCAGACCCAGGACAGCTCACTCCTGTGGCCGGGTTGGGATACGCAAGCGGCCCAATCTGCTGGATATAAGGACGTGAACTTCGAATTTGTTGAGGTCACCGGGCCCGGCGACATTTTCATCTTCGAAACCGCAGGCTTTGGTGATATTCAACCGGTCACGGACGCCGGCGAGCTCGACTTGGTGTCCGGTGACGTCATCAATCAGGCTTACCCGGCGCACCGCCACGTCAATTGGGCGTTTAGCGAACCTGGTACGTACACCATGACTGTTCAGGCTGAATCCAACGGCGACACGAGTAATCAGGTCACCTATACCTGGGACGTCGGCGACGGCGAAGCCGCTCCCCAGGATTCCGGGGACGAGGAATCCAGCGTCGATGATGGCACTGACGGTGCCGACGATGACCACGGGACTGCGCAAGGCGCCGCCTCCCCTGAGCAACCTGCTTCCTCCAACTCCGGCTCACGCTCTCACGCTGGAAGCACCGGAGCCGGCAGCTCTGGAGGCGCTGCCCGCGGATCGGCCACCGCTGCCGGTGCCAAAGACACCAAACAACAGGCCCACAACAAGGAGCGTAAAGACCGCACAACTCGCGGGGAAAGGAAGGAGCGCAAGCCTTCTCACCGATCCGCCGAAACCGCAGACGGGGAGAATGTGGACACGGTGGCTGCGGCCGGCTACTACGACAGCGGGCAAAACCTGTTGCCGTGGGGCATCGGCATCCTCGGCCTGGGAATGCTTGTGCTGGGCCTGGCGCTAGCGCGCCTCGCGCTGCTGAGGGGCCGCGACTGATGCCTCGGAAAGTACGCACTCGGATGGCGTGCATCGCGATTCTTTCCGCCATCTCTCTCGGTGCCTCAGCGCTGAGTGGCTGCGCGAGCACTGCCAGCGGAGACGATGCAAAGGTGAAGGTGGTGGCGACGACACCGATACTGGGGGACGTCGCCAAGCATGTGGCCGGACATGACGCCACGGTGACGACCCTGATCCCCGCGGGAAAGGATCCCCATACCTTTGAACCGAGCCTGCGCTCGGTGCGGGACATCGCAAACGCAGACGTACTGCTGTCCAACGGGTTTCTTCTCGAGCCACAGAATCTGCTGAAGTCCATGAAGGAGTCGTCGGATGTGCCCGTCACCGAAGTGGCGGATCAGGCCTCCACGCGCGGCGCGAAGCTGGTCCCGCTGGTGGAGAACATCGCGCTCGATGCCGTGTGGCTGGGATTGCGTGTGCGCAACGCAGCCCCAGGTACCACGAGCGTCGACCTGCGCCTGATCGACGCAGAAGGCCCGGGCGATGCCGCCGCCTACGTGGTCTCGACATTCGGTACGCCAGAGGTCCTTTTTAACACCGCCGATGGGATAGATCCGCGCGAGGATTCCACAACGCTGCCAGCCAACGCCCACACGCACGTTTCCTGGGCTTTTAGCAAGCCCGGTATCTACAGGTTGAGCTTTGGCGCTCACGATGGCTCCCCGCAGGAATTCACAGTGGCCGTCGGCGTAAACGCACCTGAGGGGATGCACGAGCTCGATGCGGGCCACGTGGATATCACCGCTGACATGGCTACAGGAAAACTCGATTTGGAGGACCAAGGCGAGCGTTTTGATCCGAAGACCACGGTGTTGCGCGTCCCTAACTCCGCGCTGCAGGAGATCCCGCCGGATCCCTCCTACCGTTTCTTAGGCCGTCCAGGCGATGAAACCTATCTCCTGCCGCAGGCGGTGTTAGGAAAGCACATTCACGGTGAGGTGGACCCGCACCTGTGGCATAACGCCGCTAACGTTGTCAGTTTTACCGAGGTCATCGCTGAACAGCTTGCCCAGGCGGACCCCTCGCACGGCGCGGATTACCGCGCCCGCGCACAGGACTACATCACGCAGTTGCGGGAAACCGATGCCGAAGTAAGACGGCTCATCTCCTCCATCCCGGAGCGCAACCGCCACCTGGTTACGCCGCATCACGGTTATGCCTACTTGGAGCAAGGCTACGGCATTGATATTGCGGGCTTCGTTACTCCGAACCCGGCCATCGAGCCCTCGCCGCGCGATGTCATCGCTCTGCGCCGCACCTTGGAGAACCTCCAGCTTCCCGCCGTATTCGTAGAACCAACGCAACAAGCCAGCGCGGATGTCATCCGGGAAGCCGCCGATTCCCTCGGGGTGGCTGTATGCCCGATTTACGGCGACACGCTTGATGACGCCGTTCCGACGTATCTCGACCTCTTGCGCTTCAACGCGCACTCACTCAACCGCTGTCTCAGCAACACAACAAAGGAATCTCATGTCTAAACTCACCATCCGAACCGTCACTATGCCGCTTGCGGCAACGCTTACCGCCGCGGCCTTGGCTTTCGCACCGGCAGCTGCCTTCGCCGGAGATCTCGCCCAGGTGGTCAGCTCTAACGAAGAGGTAGCCGCGCCTGGAACGGCTGCCACCATCGATCACGGCCACGTCGACCTAGGGCTCCTGCTCTCCGAAGGCCAAGCTGAGTTCCTCGCTCGCGATGATTCGGCTGAAACACCCGTGTGGCGCCAGCCCGAGGATGTGGTCTTCCAGGTGGGTGACAACGCCCTGTTGACTCTGCCGGAGGACAAGGCATTCTCCTTCGTTGGCGCAGAACCTGGCTCGCAGGTGTGGGTCGTACCGCAAACGGAGCAGGCTGACGTTCCGTGGTTGGGCTGGAATACCCAAGCTCCCTCATTGGCAGACAACGTTGAGCGAGGAGTGACAATGGAGTTCCTCGGGCACCAAGGCCCGGGTGAGTTCTCCCTCTTCCTGCAAAACGGCGGCTTCGAAGAACCTCAGCTGCTGTGGTCTACAGCAACCGGGGACTCAGAAGGCTTCTGGGTGGACTTGGGCACTCATACCCACGCCAATTGGGTGTTCACCGAGCCCGGCATTCACCAGATCCGGGTCCGCATGAGCGGCGAGGGCGCAGGAGAAAGCGCCGGAAAAGAGGTAGCTGCCGAAGCCACCTTGACCTTCGCTGTGGGCGATGACGCCGACGTTGCGCAAGCACAGGCCGTGGAATGGGACCCCAATGCCGAGTCCTCCGCCACGTCCGGCTCTATGTCGGCGTCGGTGCCCACGTGGATCTGGGCGCTCGCGGGCGTAGGCGTCCTCGTGCTCATCGGTGCCATCATCGCCGTCGTGCGCGCGAAGGGTGGGCGGCGTGGCTAATCCCTTCATTACGGTAAACGATCTGTCCGTATCGCTGTCCGGCCGCCGCGTCATCGACGGGGCAAGCTTTTCTGTTAACCCTGGCGAGTTTATCGGGCTCCTCGGTCCGAACGGCGCTGGCAAAACCACGCTCATGCGCGCTGTCTTAGGCCTCGTGCCCTTTACCGGGACCATCGACGTGACCACCTCGCTTGGCTATGTCCCGCAGCGCCACGACGTAGAGTGGGACTTCCCCATCAGCGTGGCCAAGGCGGTGCTGAGTGGGCGCACTGGACTAGTGGGGTGGTTCCGGCGCCCAGGGCGCTCCGATAAGGAGGCCGCGCGGCGGGCCATCGAGCTGACCAACCTGGAAGAATTCGCACGGCGTCCTATAGCCCAGCTTTCCGGCGGGCAACGCCAGCGCGTCCTCATCGCCCGCGCCTTAGCTTGCGAACCAGAGGTGCTGCTTCTCGACGAACCTTTCACCGGCCTCGACGCCCCCAATACCGAGGAGCTCTTGCTTCTTTTTGACAAGCTCACTACAGATGGCACCAGCGTTGTCATGTCCACGCACAACCTCTCAGAGGCCGCACATTCCTGCTCACGGCTTGTGCTCTTCAACCGGGGCATCATCGCTGACGGCCCAGCGGAAACCCTGCGCTTAACCCCACAGCCTTGGAGCACCACCTTCGGAGTCTCAGCCTCCTCGCCCCTGCTCTCCGCGATTGGGGTGGCGGCATGATCGACATCTCGCTAGTTGAGTTCTTCCAAGACCTCACCAACCCGCACTTGGACTTCCTCGCCCGCGCAGTAGGGATCTCCCTCCTCGCCGCAATCGTGTGCGGCGTGGTGGGGTGCTACGTCGTGCTACGTGGAATGGCCTTCATCGGCGATGCAGTGTCCCACGCAGTGTTCCCGGGACTGGCCATCGCCTTCGCACTTCACGGGTCAGTACTGCTGGGCGGCGCCGTGGCGGGTTGCGCGGTGGCCGTGCTCATCGCGTGCTTCTCCCAGCGGCGAACTGTGCGCGAAGATTCCGTCATCGGCATCTTCTTTGCCGCTTCCTTTGCGCTCGGCATGGTGATCATCTCACGCGTGGAGGGTTACACGGCTTCGCTCACCAGCTTTCTTTTCGGCTCGCTGACGGGCGTCTCCCACGCAGATCTCTACACCGCGTTCACCGTCTCGGTGCTTATCGTGGCCACAGTATTGCTCCTCGGCCCCCAGCTCACAGCCACCTGCATGGACAAAGAGACTGCCCGTGCCATGGGGCTTCCCGTCTTTGTCCTAGACATCGTGCTTTACCTTTGCGTCACGGGCGCGGTGGTTATCTCCGTGGGAACCATCGGCAACGTCCTCGTCCTGGCCCTCCTCATCACCCCAGCCGCGACCGCCAGGCTGCTTTGTGACTCGCTGGGGTCAATGATGGTCGCCTCCGCGGTGATCGGTTCGCTGGGCAGTTTCTTCGGAATCTACCTCGCATGGGCCATCGATCTTCCCGCCGGCGCAACCATCGTTCTGCTGCTCACCGCCTTCTTCCTTGTGGCGTGGGCACTCTCCCCTCTACTGCATTCCCGCCGCGACGCGGCATCCACCTCGCAATCACACACCTCGAAGGAGACCTTGTCCGCATGAACTCTTTTCATATGACACGTATGAGCTTCCGCCCGCTTACCCTGACCGCTGTCGCTGCACTAGCTCTCAGCACACCGCCGTTGGTGGCCGCTGCACCGCCAGCCCTCGCCGAAGAGCACGCGAGCGAGGCCTCCTGCGATGCCGACTCCCTGCACGCCTTTACCCGTGGACACCAAGACCTAGCATTGGTCGGAGATTCCGGAAACCTCTCCTTCTTGGCCCGCGATGACGAGTCAGGCAAGGACTACACCTCCGGCGAGTTTTACGTGGAGGTGGGCAGCAACGCCGCCTTTGAAGAATCCGCAGGCAACGACATCCCATCGAAAGGCTGGCAGATTCCCCAAACCCAGAACCCGGATATCCCGTGGGTTGGATTCAACACCAGCTACCTCGACGAGGCTGCGGCAGCCGACGCCACCCTTTCCTTAACGCTGCACGCCGCGCCGGACGGCGGGCGCATGGTGGGTTTCCAGAACTCTGTGGGTGCTGAACCCACCGTGCTCTTTGATTCAGATAACCCGGATATCACTTGGGACTACCCCGATCACTTCCACAGCCACACCGGGATAATCTTCACCGAACCGGGAGCATACGCCGCTACCTTCACGTTCACGCTCAACGATGGCTCCGAGCACTCCATCGACGTACCGTTCCTGGTCGGCGACGCCGATGCCTCCGACCTCTGCGAATTGGAGTGGGACTCCAGCGAAGGCGACAATGCTGGCTCGGGCAGCCCGAAGAACCGGCCGCAGCAACTGGCCAAGGACATCAATGACACCTCCAAGTCCATCGCACAGTTGGATAAGACTATGGACAAAACACTCAAGGAGGCAGATACCCTCCTCAACGGTGGAAAGCCCTCCGAAACAAGTCGGGCTCAGGATTCGCGGCACTCCACGCGTCCGAGTGCACGCAGTAAAGCACAACCGGGAACATCACCAACGTCTAAAGAGCCCAGTACTGAACGCCCAGCTGATGGCCAGCGCTCAGTGTCGCAGTCCCAGAACTCGGCACAGAACGGTGTAGCCCACACAGCGCAAGGACAGAGAGATTCGGCACACCGTGGGGCGTCGCAAAGCACTGCTTCCTCAGGAGAAAAAGGCTCCACGCGCAACACCGCTGCCAACCGGGAACGCGGCGCAAAGCAGGAAGCACAGCAACAGCACTCTGCGTCCGACTCCAACGAAGACTATGCTGACGCCGAAAACATCCAGGCCATGAGCTATGGAGCCCCGATGGTCGGCTTCTGGGCAGGCTTTCTCGCAGGCATGGGCTCCCTGGCCCTGCTACTTGGTATCGGGCTGTTTGTTGCCGTGCAGTTCTTCCGCCCGCGCAATCGCGACTAGCACCTCGATACCGGTCATATCACAAAAGCAAGGGATCTGGTTTCGGCGCTAGCAGCGGAAGGAACTAGAGTAATTCCTTATGTGTGAAAACAGACCCTCTACCGCCCCCGACTTCCTCCTGTCCCGCGCGACGGGGTCTGTGCGTACCCAAGGTTCAACCACCACCTTTAGCGCTGTCGATGATGCAGTGTCCGCACTACGTGCCGGCAGCGCGCCCATGATCGTCGGCGCACTTCCCTTTCACAAGGGTGATCCAGCTGCGCTCACCGTGCCGCGCAGCATCATTCGTGAGGACGGGCCTCTTGAGCCCCATGCCTACTACCGCAGCGGCAAGCTCAATGCGCGCGTGACCGGTTTTGATCCGGAGCCGGAAGAGCACCTGCGCCGCATTGAGGCCGCCATCGCTACGATCGAAGCCTCCAAACTGGACAAGGTGGTTCTTGCTCGCGCCGTTGACATTGAGTTCAATGCTCCGGTGGATCCGCTCCTCGTGGCCGCGCGGTTGATCGATCTATCCTCGCACCGCGATGGCTTCATCGCCGACCTGTCGCCGGCGGGGCGCCCGGGTTCTATGCTCGTGGGCTCCTCCCCGGAAGTGTTGATTAAGAAGCAAGGCTCAACGGTTACGGCCTTCCCCCTAGCTGGCTCGGCGCCCCGCCAGGCCGATAAGGCACGCGATATCAAGGCCGGTCAAGACCTCCAAAACTCAGGCAAGGATCTGCGCGAGCATGCCTTCGTCGTGGACCACATCCGCCGGATCTTGCAGCCGCTGTGCAGGACTCTCGACGCCCCCACCACCCCGCAGCTGACCTCCACGAACGAGATGTGGCATCTGGGAACCCCGATCGCGGGAACACTGAAGGATTCGAATTTCACGGCACTCGAACTGGCCGAGCTGATCTACCCCACCCCCGCCATCTGCGGCACCCCCACGGAAGCCGCGCAAGCGCTCATCGAAACCGCCGAAGCCGACCGCGGCTTCTACGCCGGTGCAGTGGGCTGGTGCGATGACTCCGGCGACGGCGAATACATGGTGGCCATCCGCTGCGCGGAAGTAGCCGGCGATGGGCTCTCCGCCCGCGCGTGGGCAGGCGGCGGAATCGTCGTGGATTCCGACCCGACGGCCGAGCTTCAGGAAACCACGGCGAAGTTGCGCACCATTCTCAAAGCACTCGGCCTCTAGAGCGGCCTTTAGGCCCGCTCAATCGGGTTGGTCAGGCTGCCCACGCCGGGGATCTCAATTTCGATGGTATCGCCCGGCACCATCGGCGCCGTACCAGCCGGGGAGCCTGTGGTGATGACATCGCCGGGCAGAAGCGTGTACGACTGCGAGATCTCCGCGATGATGCCGCCCATCTTCACGATCATCTGGTCGGTGTTGGAATCCTGCTTTTGCTCGCGCTTGCCATCGTGGGTCAGGTAAGCGTTGATCTTCTGGTCATCGAGGTCGATGCAGTCCAGGTCCGTCTCAATCCACGGGCCTAGCGGGCAGAAGGTGTCAATACCCTTCGCACGTGCCCACTGGCCATCCTGGAACTGCAGGTCGCGCGAAGAGACATCGTTGCAAATGGTGTAGCCAACGACGTGATCACGCCACTTCTCCGGATCAATGTTCTTCGAGACCTTTGAGATCACCACCGCGAGCTCTCCCTCGAACTCCACGTTGGTGGCGAACTCCGGGATCTTGATGGGGGCACCGGGGCCAATGACTGCGGTGGAGGGCTTAATAAAGATCGTCGGCGGGAGGTGCTCCGCGGATTCCTTGAAGACCTCAGCCACGTGGTCGGCGTAGTTGCGGCCAAGCGCCACGACCTTGGTGGGCAGGGTCGGCGCCAGCAAGCGCACCTCACTCAACGGCCACTCGCGGCCAGTTGGCTCCGGCGGGGTAAACGGGGTGCCGGAGATTTCCTTGGCCACCAACTGGTCAAGTGGGGCGTCGGCGGGACCATCAATGATGGCGAAACAAATACCTTCGGTGTGAGCAATTCGTCCTAAACGCATGACGGCCATACTACTCGCAAGGGTTTTTCACTCGCGTTCAGGGGCTAGGTGTAAAGCTTGCAAAGAACGCGATGATACTGCAGGCGTCCAACTTGTGGTACAACGCCCGCTCGGCCGCCTAGCGCTTGGCGACGTCCCCCAAGGTCACCGCCCGCGTGCTCCCCCGCTGTGCCAGATATAGCTCAGCGCAGGCCAAAGCATCACTCAGCGCGTTGTGATTGCCATAGCGCGGCAAGCCGTATCTCGCGCGAACTCGGGGAAGGCGCAGGTCCTCGCCGCGCGGATAAGTGCCCATACGTTCCATGTGGCGCCGCTCGATAGCGAAGGTATCCACCACGCTCAGCCGAGGGACCTGACCAAATATCTCTTTGGAAGCCGCTTCTATGAAACCCACCTCCACAGGTGCGAAGTGAGCGAGTAGCGCTCGGCCGTTCAGGGCCTTTCGCAACTGCTTCATTGCCACTTTGCGTTCCTCGCCGGCATCGATGACCTCCTGCGTCAGCAGGTGAACATGTGCATCTTCTGCCACCTTCGCGCCGCGCACCACGGTATAGCCGGCGCCAGATAGGTCGATAACACCGCCGTTCACCGGGACCCACCCGATAGAAACAATCTTTCCTGTGCGCGGATCAAGACTCGTGGTCTCCATATCTACGGCGAGCAATCCCAGCTCATCGAGCGGGGTGCTTCGTACAGGCGCGCCCCAATCCGCGCGGCGGCTCCACCGGCTCCACATCTAGATACTCCTCACCGGGTACTTGGTGGCAAGCGCGTTCTGCATGGACTTGATCGCACGGAAAGCATCGCGCAGGTGCTCGCGGTCCATCCGCCCCAAGCTCTTGGGGTCAATGTGGTAGTCCGGCTTGTGCCCTTCCCGCAACTGTCGGGCTTGGTGCTCGAAGGAAAGGGATCGGAGGTAGTCGAAGGCGTCGAGAAGCTCCTGTGCACCGCGGCGGCTCACCGCGTTCCCGGCGGCTTCGCTTAGGCGCTGGCGGGTGTCCACCACCGTGGAGCCGGATGCTAAGGCGAAGAGCCGCGCCATCTGGACAATACCCGCGGTACCTCCCTTTTTGATGTCGAGGGTATGTGCATAGTCGCCATCGCGCTCCACCACGAGTCCGCGAAAAAGCGTCAGCGGCGGCTCGCGGCGCGCGGCCAGGCTAGCCAGGTGGGCGTGCAGGCGCGTCGCACCCTTGCCCATCTCCACGGCGGCAGTGTGGACCTCGAGGGCCAGCTCCTCGCTTCCGTAGAGCACGCGGAAGTCGAAGAAAATCTGGGCGTTGAGCAGCGCCTCCGGTTGGGGGTCCCGGATCCATCTGCGGAAGGTGCCGATCCATTGGGAGCGCGTCATCCGCCACTCGGCGTTCATGGCCATCATGTCACCAGGGCACAGAGCCTGACCGGCGGCGGCAAGGCCCTGGCACACGAAGGTACTAAACCGTGCGAAGTACTCGCCGTGCGCGTTGGCATCATAATCATCCGCGAGGACAAGCGCATTATCTTGATCTGAGGCCAGCGCCATTTCGCGCCGCCCCTGCGAACCCACGGCCACGAAGGCATACTCCACTGGCGGAGGACCCAGTTCTTCCTCGGCAAGGGTACATAGGCGGCGCGCTACCGCATCGGCGGCCAACGTGACCAGGCTGGACGCTTCCGCCGGCGTAGAGCCGCGTTCCACGAAACGTCCGGCAAGAAGCGTGGCTTCGTGGAAGGCTTCATTAAGCTCAGCGGCATTGGCGCGCCGCGAGAGATCTGCGGCGAGGTAGACCGGATCATTGTAGAGCAGCCGCGTGATGTCCGATTGCGTGACTATTCCCTGCAGGGTGCCTTCTTTAACCACCGGCAGGTGGTGGATTCCGCGCTCCGCCATGTGCAGCAGAGCCTCCATAGCGGGGGCATCTGCCGATACCGTGAGGGGCTGAGGCGTCATGATCTCCCCCACCGATTCAGCAGGGTCACGCTCCGCGGCGAGCACGCGGGTGCGCAGATCACGGTCGGTCACAATGCCGGCAAGACGCTTGGCTGAATCTGAACCCGGTGTAACAACGAGCAGTGAGGACACGCCGCGGTCCGTCATCAGCATCGCGGCTTCACGGATGGTGGTGGCAGCCGGCGCAGTCAATATGTCGGTGCGAGTGAGCTCTCGCAGCGGCGTGCGTAAAACGTCGGTCGAAGTGGATTCAGACAGCTCGCGTGCTGCCGCACGGATCCGGCGAGACTGCGCTGAAAAGAAACGCGCAATGTCGGGGTTGCGGCGGGACAACTCGGTGAAGTCCTCCTGCGCCAGGGTGAAGACGAGGCTGTCCTCTACCGCGACCATCTCATAAGCGGAGTGCGGCTCCCCCTGCAGCGTGGAATAACCGAAGGTGAGCCCGGATTCGCGGCGGTCTAGCAGCATGCCGTCCTCCCCCAGCACATCGATCGCCCCGGTGCGGATGATGTGGAGGTTGGCATTTTCTTGCCCCAGCTTGATGGGGAAATCCCCTCGGCGCAGGTAGATCATGCTCAACTGTGAGGACAGCGCAACGAGCTCTTCCTCCGGCAGGTGGGAGAAAGGCTCATTCTTGGCCAGGAAGCTGGTGACCTCGTCTATTTCGACGCTCATACGCCAACCATACAGGGCTAGGCGCTGAGCGCGGAGGCGATTCGATCACCAATTTCGGTGGTGCGCGCCTGTGCGTCGCCGCGGGAGGAGACGTCGGCAGCCACGGCCTCTTCGATGCGCACGGCGTTCTCCTCATCCCCGAGGTGGCGCAACAGCATGGCTGCCGACAGGATCGCCGCGGTGGGATCCGCAATGCCCTTGCCTGCGATATCCGGGGCGGAGCCGTGTACCGGTTCAAACATGGAGGGATTAGCGCCGGAGACATCGATGTTGCCCGAGGCAGCCAGACCAATACCGCCGGTGACTGCACCCGCCAAGTCGGTCAGGATGTCGCCGAAGAGGTTGTCGGTCACGATAACGTCATAGCGCGCTGGGTCGGTGACCATGTAGATCGTTGCGGCATCGATGTGGTTGTAATCTACGGTGACCTCGGGGAATTCCTTCGCAACCTCGTCCACCGTGCGCTGCCAGAGGCCACCGGCATTAACAAGGACATTGGTCTTGTGCACCAAAGTCACGTGCTTGCGGCGGCTCATCGCACGCTGAAAGGCATCCCGCACAACGCGTTCAACTCCAAAGCGCGTGTTCTGAGAGACCTCCGAGGCCACCTCGTGTTCAGTACCTTCGCGCAGCGTACCGCCGTTTCCGCAGTACAGACCTTCGGTGCCCTCACGGACGACGACAAAGTCGATATCGCCCGGGTTTGCCAGCGGAGAGGTGGACGTCGGGTACAGCTTGGAGGGGCGCAGGTTGACGTGATGGTCCAGGGCGAAACGCATCTTCAGCAGCAAGCCGCGCTCAAGCACACCGGGCGGGACCTCATCGGGCGCACCAATGGCGCCGAGCAGGATGGCGTCGTGTTCGCGCAGGGAGGCCAGGTCGGCGTCGGTAAGCAGCTCCCCGTTGCGCAGGTAGCGTCGGGCACCGAGGTCATAGTCCGTTACCTCGACATCCTGGCGTACCGCGCGCAGGACCTTGAGTGCTTCCGCGGTTACCTCGGGGCCGATTCCATCGCCGCCAATCACTGCCAGTTTCATTTTGTGGGATTCCTTTCTCACATATTGGATATATGTGAGAGTACCACCCCCTCTGCCTTGAGGGCGGCGAAACCCCCGCAAAGAACCGTTCTCGGTCCTTCACGGGGGCTGGGATGAAAGGTTCAGCTGTCCAGTCTAGGCATCCAAATCAAGCTGGCGGCAGGTAGCACCCAGCGCCGCGTTGATTTCCTCGACAAGCTCCTCCGGTACCTCGCGCTCAACTCGCAAGATAAGGACTGCATCGGAGACATCCTTGCCCTGGGTCAATGCGGCCGCCACGATATTGATGCCGGCAGCGCCAAGCTTCGTACCCACAGTGCCCAAGGCACCCGGGGCATCCTTGTAGGAGAAGAAGAGGTTGCGGCCCGTTGCGCGCATGTCGACGCCACGGCCGTTGATACGGACGATCTTTTCGACGCCGTCGATGCCAGTCAGGGCACCAGTGAGCTGCGATACCAAGCCGTCGGGGCCGATAACCTTGACCCTCACGGAGGAGCGGTGCCCCTTCGATTCCACGTTGGTCTTGACGTCCACGCTCACGCCGCGGCTTTCGGCGATCTGCATCGCGTTCACAAAAGTAACGGTCTCCGAGACCACGCCAGAAAACAGCCCGCGAACCGCGGACAAACCAAGAGCCGAAACATCCTCGTTGGCCAGCTCGCCGCAAGCCTCCACTTCGACGGCAACCGGCGCAGCATCCAACAGGTTGCCTGCGACGAGGCCCAGCTTGCGCGTCAGATCCAACCAGCCGGCAACCTCTTCGCCGACCCGGCCGCCTTCGACGTTGACGGCATCCGCAACGAACTCGCCGGCCAATGCCTTGAGTACGGAGGCAGCCACATCGGTACCCGCGCGATCCTGAGCCTCGACCGTAGACGCGCCAAGGTGCGGGGATACGGTAACTTGCGGAAGCTCGAAGAGCGGGGAATCCGTGCATGGCTCGGAGGCATAAACATCGAAGCCGGCGCCGCGGTGGTGACCAGACTTGATCGAAGCAGCCAAGGCTGCCTCATCGACCAAGCCGCCGCGGGCAGCGTTGATAATGATCTGCCCCTTCTTGGCCTTCGCCAGGAGCTCGGCGTCAAACATGCCGGCGGTCTCCGGAGTCTTGGGCAGGTGAATGGTCACGAAGTCAGCGCGAGACATGAGCTCCTCAAGGGGCACCAATTCCACGCCCAGCGCTGCCGCACGGGCCGGGTTGGCATAAGGGTCGTGCGCGATGACGGTGGTCTCAAATGCCAGCAAGCGCTGGGCAAAGAGCTGGCCGATGTGACCGAAACCCACGATGCCGATGGTCTTGCCGTATACCTCAACCCCCTTGAAGGAGGAACGCTTCCACTCACCTTGGCGCAGGGACTGATCCGCCGCCGGAACCTGGCGTGCGGTGGCGAGAAGCAGCGCGATCGCCTGCTCGCAGGCGGAGTGGATGTTGGAGGTCGGCGCGTTGACAACCATGACGCCACGCTCGGTGGCAGCGGGGATATCAACGTTGTCCAAGCCGACGCCGGCACGCCCCACAATCTTCAGGTTCTTCGCTGCGGTCAACACCTCCGCGTCCACGGTCGTAGCGGAGCGGACGAGGAGGGCGTCTGCCTCCGGCACCGCGGCAAGCAGCTCCGCGCGGTTGGGACCGTCAACCCAGCGGACTTCAACTGTGTCCCCGAGAGCATCGACGGTGGATTCTGCAAGCTTATCGGCGATAAGTACGACCGGCTTCGACATAACTTCCTTCACTAGTCTGAAATGTGGATGCCGAGAAGTGTAGTTTATTCTTTCCAGCCCTGAGCGATTTTATGCGTGAATTCTGTCACTGAACCGAATTCCGGCCCGAGGGCCACGATCGGGCCATCCGCCAACCCCGCAGTAATCGCCGCGCCGGCTTTCGTTGCCGTCGGATCCGGTTGCGCCATCACGAACACCGTACCGCCATACGCGGTGGCGTTCACCACGTTTGCTAAAGGGCTGTCCTTCGTCGCAACGATCACCGGTGCCATCTGCGCATCACGGCGCGCCTGGGCAGGAATCGCTGGCATCTTTTCCTTCGTAAGGTGCTGCGACAGGGGTTCCCACGCGGCCTTCAACTCCGTCTTGGTTGAGGAATCTAGGCGGGTGATGCTGTCCACCATGCGCTCGCGATTCACCACCACCTTGGATTCAAAGCGGAATGCGGTGTACTCCCCCAGCGCCTTGGTGTTTCCCGGATCATGCACCACTTCGCGTTCGCCATTGTGGCTAGCCCATGGGACATCCCCGATGACGAGGATCTGGTCAACGTCAAGGTCGGTAAGCAGCTGCGAGATCTGCGGGCGAATCGAGGAATCGTAGGTCACCATTGGCACGCGCTGCGATACGCTCAGCGTCGCGGCCCGCAGGGCAGCGGCATCTGAGTCTTCGGCCAAGATCAGCGTATTGCTTTCCTTGAAGAACAAACGCGCGGAGTCAATTCCCCAGCGGTCCTCAACCACCGTAACCTCGTTGGCGAATTGCGGGTCAATAAGCCGCAGACGGTTTTCTTCGCTCGCGCGGGCTAGGTCAATCTCCGCCTCAGGGCGGGCGGCAATGTCCTGCGTCAGGATTGGCTCACCGCGCCCCAACGAGGAGCAGCCCACGGCCGCAAGCGCGCTCATGCCCAGCAGCAGCGCTACAGGCACGACACGCAGTGCGCTCGGCGACGACACCTTAACGCGCAAAGGCCTGCGGGCCCTCTTCGCCGCCGGAAAGGTTCGCCTCATCCACGTCGCGCACAACCTTCTTGTTGAGCGCGTATTCAACGATGCCCACGAAACGCTCGCGGCGATCGGCAAAGAACTGATGCGCAGTCTTCGCGGTCAGCAGCTCCGGTTCTAAGTCATGGGAGGCCAGCACGCTGTCGAACTCAGCGTCTTCCATGATTGACTTCGACTGCACGCGCGGCAGGTAGCGCTCCGGCGAGTGCCCGTCGAGGACAACCTCGGTGCGCTTGCCCATCGGCGTGCGGTTGAGCACGGAATTAGCCAGTACACCGCTGACGCCGTGGCGCTCACACCAACGAAGCGGGAAGACCGGGAAGAAGCCTGGTTGCAGCTCCTCGAAGCTGTGGCGGTTGAACGGGCGGCCGGTACGCCAGTCCTTCGCGCCGCGTGCCATGAGCAGAGCATAGAGGCCGTGCCACACTCCGTCGTGCTCCCCCACAGACAACAAGCGGGACTCGCGGAAGGAGGCATCGCGCACAGTCTTCGGGACATCCTCGGTCTCACCCGCGACCCACGCCGTGACCTCATCGACATCACGCGCGGCGCGCAGCCTCACTGCAGAAGAGCCATAAAGCTCACCAAAGACACCGCTCCAGAACCACTGGTTGAGGCGGTCCCATGCGTCCTGGCTGGACAGCACGCCCTTCTTTTCTGCCAGGCGCGCAAGGATGACAGCCAGCGGAATGATCTGCTCGGAATAAGGCACCTGCTCAAGGGAGAGAATGCAGCGCTCGGCCAAGAACTCAGCGACCTCACGGAAAGTAATTACCAGGGTTTGCGAGGCCTTGCGGTACTCATTCAGTGACAGCTGCAAGATATCTTCGCGCTGGCCGCCAGCGTTCCCCTTCTCCCCGGACACCAGCAGCGATACTGCCGAAAGGAACTCATTGCGGCCGATGCCGTCGAGAGCCGGGAAGGCACGCAGCTGCTTCTCGACGCGTGCCCAATCCTCCGCCAGGTGAAAGTCCGGATCTTCAGAAGCAAAGACAGCCGTCAGGAGATCGAAGACGTCCATCTGCAAACCGGCCGAGTTAGCCTGAGCGAAAATGGAGCCAATTCCCGAGCTCGCCGTCTCGCGCGAGAGGCGAATCATCGGCACCGTGTAGCCGGACAGGGGCCGTAGAATCCGGTTATTGAAGGCAGCGACGACGTCACGGGTGGCGCCATCGTTGGCAGCGGCGAGCTCGAAGAGCATGCTGGTGCCTTCCTCACTCAGCAACGCCGAGACCGGGATGCAGCACGCCTGTACTGCGGCCTCACGACTGTCCAAGGTACCCTCGATGTCCGGCGCGAAGTGGGAGCGCAGCTCGCCGTGCTGATTGATGGCAAAGACAGCTTCATCCGGCATGATGTCCTCGGAGGTAGCTTTGCGCAGGTCCACGAAGTACTTGCGGGAGACTTTCTTGGAGCGGAAATCGGTGGTATCCACAAAGCCCTCACCGCGGAAGCAGTGATACAGGGTGGTTAGCCTCTGCTGCCCATCGAGCAGGAGCAGGCCGGGGTTCACCCCAGTGTTAGGCGCGCCCGCGAGAGGCCGTGGCCGAAAGCGCATGGCTTCATTGCGGGTGTCCAAGGCCATGAATGCACCGAGCGGGTAGCCGCGCAGGACGGTGACGATCAGCGATCGAATTCGGTCTTCATCCCAGGCATAGGAGCGCTGGAAATCGGGCAGCTGAATATCACCACGATCGATGCGAGCGAAAAGGTCATTAAGGTCATAGCTTGGCGTAGAGAAACCCATGGCCCCGAGCCTACAACTAAATGTGGGAATATGCCCGTTTATGTGCGAACATCACATCAAAAGGAAATCCCGCTGACCAGTGGCCAACGGGATTCTGTAGTCGAAGCGCAGTTTAGGCAGTTGCATCCAGCGGATTCTTGACCCAGCTCATGAGGTCACGCAGCTGGGAGCCGGTCTGCTCAATCGGGTGGGAGTTCACCTTGGCGCGCAGCTCCTCCAGCTCCTTATTGCCGCCCTCTACGTTGGCGACGAGGCGCTTGACGAAGGTGCCGTCCTGGATATCAGTGAGGACATCCTTCATGCGTTCCTTCACGGAAGCGTCGATGACGCGCGGGCCGGAGAGGTAGCCACCGAACTCAGCGGTGTCGGAACAGGAGTAGTTCATGTTCTTGATGCCGCCCTCAACGATGAGGTCAACGATGAGCTTCAGCTCGTGGCAGACCTCGAAATAAGCCATCTCAGGCTCATAGCCAGCTTCAGTCAGGACCTCGAAGCCGTTCATGATCAGGTACTCCACGCCACCGCACAGGACCGCCTGCTCACCGAAGAGATCGGTCTCGGTCTCATCCTTGAAGGTGGTTGGGATAACGCCGGCGCGGGCACCGCCGATGGCCGCAGCATAGGACAGGGTCAGCTCGCGCCCCTCGCCCTTCGGGTCCTGCTCGGTGGCGATCAGGCAGGGAACGCCCTTGCCGTCGACGAACTGGCGGCGAACCAGGTGGCCCGGGCCCTTCGGAGCAACCATGCCGATGGTGATGTTCTCCGCCGGCTTGATCAGGCCAAAGTGGATGTTGAGGCCGTGGCCGAAGAACAGCGCGTTGCCGTCCTCCAGGTTCGGCTCGATATCATCTGTAAAGATCGTCGCCTGGGAGGTATCCGGCGCCAGCAGCATGATGACATCAGCCCACTTGGCGGCCTCAGCGTTGCTGAAAACCTTGAAGCCAGCCTCTTCTGCCTTCTCGCGGGACTTCGAGCCCTCGCGCAGGCCGATGGCGACCTCAACGCCGGAATCACGCAGGTTCATAGCGTGGGCGTGGCCCTGGGAGCCGTAGCCGATGATGGCGACCTTGCGGCCCTGGATGATGGTCAGGTCTGCATCAGATTCGTACAGAGTCTCAATAGCCATGTTTGATGTTCCTTTTCTTTTGGGTTAGTTCGCACTACGCATCCAGTAGTGACTCGGCCTATTGAATTTGTATCACACCTTGGGACAGTTTGCCCACCTTGTGGGATTTTATTTCGTCGGTGCCATTGCTTTCGGGCCGCGCCCCAGTGCGACGTTGCCAGATTGCACCAGCTCGCGGATACCGAAGGGCTCGAGGACGTCGAGAAGCGCCTGCAGCTTGCCCGGGGTACCGGTGGCCTCCACCACCACGGACTCCGGCGACACATCCACGATGCGTGCGCGGAAGATGTTCACTGCATCGACCACCTGAGGGCGGTTAGAGTTATCCGCGGCTACCTTCACCAACATGATGGAGCGCGCAATCGTGTTCTCTTCCTCGAGCTCAACTACCTTGAGCACCGGGACGATTTTGTTGAGCTGCTTCGTCACCTGCTCGATGATGACCTCGGAGGCATCCACGACGATGGTCAGGCGGTTAATACCTTCCGTCTCGGTCCGAGCGGACACCAGCGAGATGAGGTTGTAGCCACGGCGGGTGAACATGCCGGTCACACGGGAGATGATGCCCTCAATATCCTGAACCCGCACGGAGAGGATGTGTCGGGTGATGTCGTCTTTAGCCATTGTTTTCGGCCTCCTCGAGAGATTCGTGGATGTCGGCCGGTTCCTCGGCCGCGGACTCATTGTCATCAAACAGCGGGCGCAGGCCCAGGGCGTACTGGATCTCCTCATTGGAGGCACCGCCACCAATCATTGGCCACACCTGGGCATCCTGGCCCACGATGAAGTCAATAACCACTGGGCGGTCATTAATTGAGCGCGCACGCTCAATCGCGGGGCCGATCTCTTCTGCTGTGGTGACGCGAATGGACTCGCAGCCCAAGGCTTCGCTGAGCTTGACGAAGTCCGGTACATACTCGTCGTGCTCGCGCAGCTTGGTGTGGGAGTACTTGTTGTCATAGAAGAGCGTCTGCCACTGGCGCACCATGCCCAGGTTGCCGTTATTGATCACGGCAACCTTGATGGGAAAGCCTTCCACGGCCGCGGTGGTCAGCTCCTGGTTCGTCATCTGGAAGCAGCCATCGCCATCGATAGCCCAGACCTCTCGCTCCGGGCAGGCAGCCTTAGCCCCCAGCGCCGCGGGCACGGCGTAGCCCATCGTGCCGGCGCCACCGGAGTTGATCCAGCTGCGGGGGTGCTCAAAGTCGAGGAACTGCGCCGACCACATCTGGTGCTGGCCCACGCCCGCACAGTAGATAGCCTCCGGGCCAACGATGGAGCTGAGTTTTTGGATCACCTCTTGCGGGTTGAGCAGGCCATCTGACGTCGGCTCAAAGCCGCGCGGGAAGCGGCGCTGCATGTTCCCCAAATACTCCATCCACGGACCAATTCGCGGGGCATCCAGCTCCGCATCATTGGCATAAGCCTTGGTCAGTCGCAAAAGCACCTCGCGGGCATCGCCCACGATGGGAACAGCCACCTCGCGGATTTTGCCGATTTCCGCCGGGTCAATGTCGGCATGGATCACCTCGGCGTGGGGAGCAAAGGTGTCCGTATCACCGGTCACGCGGTCGTCGAAGCGTGCGCCCACGGCGATGATAAGGTCCGCGCGCTGCAGGGCCGCCACCGCGGGAACGGTACCGTGCATGCCGGGCATACCCATGTGCTGCGGGTGATTATCCGGGAAGGCACCGAGAGCCATGAGCGTGGTCACCACAGGGATTCCGGTCAGCTCCGCGAACTCGCGCAGCTCGCGGGAGGCCTCGGCCTTGATGACGCCGCCGCCAACGTAGAGCACCGGACGCTCGGCGCGCGCAATGCGCTGAACGGCCTGGGTAATCTGGCGCGGATGCGGAGTAGTCGTGGGCTTGTACCCCGGTAGCTCCGGCATCTTTGGGCCCGAATATTCCATATAAGCGTTCTGCACGTCCTTCGGAATATCCACGAGCACAGGCCCAGGGCGCCCAGTGGCGGCCAAATGGAAGGCGGCCGCGATCGCCCCGGGGATATCTTCTGCCTTGGTGACGATGAAGTTGTGCTTCGTAATCGGCATCGTCACGCCACGGATATCAGCCTCTTGGAAGGCATCGGTGCCCAGCAGGGAGCTGCCCACCTGGCCCGTGATTGCCACGACGGGAATCGAGTCCAGGTTGGCGTCAGCCAGCGGGGTCACCAGGTTGGTCGCACCCGGGCCGGAGGTAGCAATCATGACGCCGACCTTTCCGGATGCTTGGGCGTAGCCTTCGGCTGCATGGCCGGCCCCCTGCTCGTGGCGGGTGAGCACGTGGCGCAGCTTCGTGGATTCAAAGAGGGCGTCGTACAGCGGAAGCACGGCGCCACCCGGAATGCCGAAGACAAGCTCGGTGCCGAGATCTTCGAGGGTGCGGACAATGGCGTGTGCGCCCGTGATGCGCTCGGGCGCCCGCTGTGGCGGTGTGGAAGCTGTCACGGTTGATGTGCTCCTTCAGTGGGGTGGGTGGTGAAGAGATCATCCAACGAGTAACGCCCCCGTCTTTCCTTCCTGGGTGTGAAGGTAACGGGGGCGCTTGCTGGTCGACGTCACTTGTGGACTCGCTACGGCTCGCGCCGCCCGGGTACTACTACGAGGTGAAGTCGAATAATGATCATGGGACAAACTGTACACTGATAGAAACACCACCACTGGCATTTACCCCCATTTTTGGGATCTTTTTCTCATTTTGCGAGATTGCACAGGTGGGGCGGTTCGCCACCGCGCCGCACAGTCAATTACGATGGCCCACTATGACGTCCTCACATCCGCAGAACGCATCAACTCGTGCCGAACACCCCACGGCCGAAACGTTCAAGCCCACCCGCGAACACCTCCTCGGCATTGGCATCCTCGCCGCCATTGCATTTCTCAGCATTGGCTGGGCCCCGAAGTACCTCTTCTGGGTACTCATCTTCCCAGTGCTGGCCATCTGGTGGGTTCTACGCGCACGCACCACCGTCGACGGCAAGGGCATCCACATCACCTATGGCTTCCGCGGCCCCAAGAACATCGAGTGGGGCAACTTCAAGGGAATCGGCTTCCAGCGCTCGCGGGCCTACGCCCGCACCACAAGCGGCAACAACTTCAACCTGCCGGGAGTGACCTTCAACTCCCTCCCCCGCCTTGCCGCCGCTTCCAATGGGCGCATCCCCGACGCATTGACTGCAGGCCGCAACGCCGCCGACGACAAGGTCATCATCGTCCACCGCGATGGCCAGCAAGTCCTCCTCACCAAGGAGGAATACGCCGAGTACCTCAAGAAACACCCCGAATTAAAGGATTAACCATGTACCCGCTCCGCTCCAAAGTCACGACTGTTGGCCGCCAGGCATCCGGTGCGCGCGCACTATGGCGCGCTACCGGCTCCAAGGAGAGTGACTTTGGCAAGCCAATCGTCGCTATTGCCAACTCCTTTACCCAGTTCGTCCCCGGCCACGTCCACCTCAAGAACGTCGGTGACATCGTGGCCGATGCCGTGCGCGAAGCCGGCGGTGTGCCCAAGGAATTCAACACCATTGCCGTCGACGATGGCATCGCCATGGGCCACGGCGGCATGCTGTACTCCCTGCCTTCACGCGAAATCATCTCCGATTCCATCGAGTACATGGTCAACGCCCACACTGCCGACGCCCTAGTGTGCATCTCCAACTGCGACAAGATCACCCCGGGTATGTTGAACGCCGCACTGCGCCTCAACATCCCCACCATCTTCGTCTCCGGCGGCCCGATGGAGGCCGGCAAGGCCGTTGTTGTCGATGGCGTGGCGCACGCGCCGACGGATCTGATTACGGCAATCACGGCGTCGGCAAGCGACGCCGTCTCCGACGAGGGCCTAACCCGCGTGGAGGAATCCGCCTGCCCCACCTGTGGTTCCTGCTCCGGCATGTTCACCGCCAACTCCATGAACTGCCTCACCGAAGCGCTCGGACTCGCACTGCCAGGCAACGGCACCACGCTGGCCACCCACAGCGCACGCCGCGATCTCTTCGAACAAGCAGGCCACACCATCGTCGAGATGTGCCAGCGCTACTACGGCGAAGAGGATGACGCAGTCCTCCCCCGCTCGATTGCGACCAAGGAAGCTTTCACCAACGCCATGGCGCTGGATATGGCCATGGGCGGTTCCACCAACACCATCCTCCACACGCTGGCCGCCGCGCAGGAGGGCGAGGTGGACTTCACGCTGGAGGATATCAACGAGATTTCCTACCGCGTGCCTTGCCTGTCCAAGGTGGCGCCCAACGGCACCTACCACATCGAGGACGTGCACCGCGCCGGCGGCATCCCCGCCATTCTGGGCGAGCTGCGCCGCGCCGGCCACTTGAACCTCAAGGTCCATACCGCCCTCTACGACAACGCCGAGGAGTGGCTCGACGAGTGGGATATCCGCGGCGGCAAGGCTACCGACGCTGCCCGCGAGCTCTTCTTCGCCGCCCCCGGCGGCGTGCGCACTACCGAGCCTTTCAGCCAGTCCAACCGCTGGGATGAGCTGGATACTGACGCTTCCAATGGCTGCATCCACGACGCCGAGCATGCCTTCTCCTCCGACGGCGGCCTCGTTGTCCTGCGCGGCAACCTCGCCCCCAACGGAGCCATCGTCAAGGCCGCCGGCGTTGAAGAGGAACTGTGGACCTTTACCGGCCCAGCCCGCGTGGTGGAATCCCAGGAAGAGGCCGTGTCCATCATCCTGAAAAAGGAGGTCCAGCCTGGCGATGTCATCGTCATCCGCTACGAGGGCCCCGCGGGCGGTCCCGGCATGCAGGAGATGCTGCACCCGACTTCCTTCCTCAAGGGCTCCGGCTTGGGCAAGGCCTGCGCCTTGATTACCGATGGCCGCTTCTCCGGCGGCACCTCCGGCCTGTCCATCGGACACATCTCCCCCGAGGCTGCCCACGGCGGTCTCATCGGTCTGGTGGAAAACGGTGATCCCATCACCATCAACATCCGCGAGCGTCAGCTCACCCTCGACGTCGACGAGGACGTTCTCGAACGCCGCCGCGCCACCGAGGAGCAGCGTGAGAAGCCCTGGACGCCGAAGGACCGCAACCGCCCGGTCACCAAGGCCCTGCGCGCCTATGCCAACATGGCCACGTCCGCTGACCGTGGTGCGGTGCGCGTGGTGGATGGTTACGTCAATTAGAGTATGGGGCGATGAATTTCGCCACTAACGCCGCAAGGCGCACACTCCTGACCGCCGCCGGGCTCATCATTGGCCTGGTGGGCGTCATCCGCCACGTCCTCCACACGGACTACCCTGTGGACATGATCATTTACCGTGAGGGCGTGCGCGCCTTCATGGAGGGCCGCTCGGTCTACTCGGAGCCCATGTACGCCGGGGATTTGGCGCTCCCCTTTATCTACCCGCCCTTCGGGGCACTGGTCATGGTGCCGCTGACAGCCTTTGACTGGATGAGCGACGCCCTAGCGGGCGATATCATGATCGTCCTCTCGGATGCGCTGATCTTCGCCTGCCTCTACACGATCTTCCGCGCACTCAAGGTGCCTCACCTGTGGCCCACCGTGGCGATCGCGTGGGCCGCGGCGATGTTCTTTGAGCCCATCCGCCTCAACAACGGTTTTGCGCAAATCAACATCGTCATCATGGCGTTGGTTATCTTCGATCTTGCCCCCCGCAAACGCAAACTTCCGCAGGGCTGGCTGATAGGCCTCGCGGCAGCCATCAAGATCACCCCGTTGGCCATGCTGCTCTACTTCCTGCTGCGCCGCGAGTGGAAGCCGATCCTCACAGCCTTCGCCTCCGCTGTCGTGGCAACGCTGTTGGCCGCGGCCTACCGCTGGGAGGCTTTTGTCGAATTCTTCAGTTCAAAGCTTCTCGATATGGGCAAGGGCGCAGACTTCGGCGTGGCCACGGACTATCAGTCCAATTCCTCGCTCAAGGGTGTCATCCAGCGACTCTTCACATCCCAGGAGGCCATGGATAACCACGGCATGCTCATCAACGTGCTGTGGCTCGTGGCTGCGCTCGCGATCATCGGCCTCGGCTCCGCACTCATCCTGGCTCAGATGCGGCGCGGCCTGCTTGTCGACGCCCACCTCACCACCGCCACAACCATGCTGCTCATCTCCCCCGTTTCGTGGTCCCACCACTGGGTGTGGCTGTCGCTCATCGTGCCGGTTCTGGTCTACCGCGCATGGTCCTGGCGGAATTCCACCTGGGTCGCTGGCAGCTTGCTGGCTGTTCTCGCGGCTTGGGCTGGCATGCTGCTCACCGTTCCGCCGAAGTGGTGGTTCGGGGACAGCATCGAAGTCCACGCGATGCCGCTGTACCAGAAGTTCTTGGTTGATGACTTCGTGTGGCTGGCACTACTCAGCTGGATTCTCTACGCCATCTGCCTCAAGGCTCGAGGCGCTCAATCCGACAAGCCACATACTGAGCTTGCTTCGGCCCAAACCAACTAAGCCCCGAAAAGCAAAACTGCCCGTTCTGCCAAAGTTATGCGCCACCATTGCGGGCAGGAGGGAAAACTTTGGCAAGATTGGCACCTCAGCGACGCCATACTATGCGCCCAACTCAGCCCTCAGCTAAATCCTTGAGTGCTGCCAAGTGACCGTCGAAGGCGATCTTGCCTTGCTCAGTCAAGGCGACCCACACCGAGTCCTTAGCACGGCTGGTGCCATATTCGCGGAAGCGAGTCACGTAGCCGGCTTGTTCTAGCGCTCCGAGCTGCTTGGACAGGGAGGCGTCGGAAAGCTCCGTGCGGTCGCGCAACACGGCGAATTTCATCTCACGGTTGACGTCTCCTCCCTGCGTGGCCCCGAAGGCATTGAGCGTGGCGCAAATTTTAAAGCGGTTGAGCGGGTGGATTATCGGATCGAGCTCACTCATCGCGGCATCCTATTCAGCGCACCGGTGTGCAACGTCCAAAAGACCGACAAACTGCACAGCACACCTGCGATGCACGAGGCAATAACGTGCCCTTCAACAAAGGGATTGAACAGTGCCGGCAGCATCATAAACCCCAATCCTGCGTAGAAGCGCCAGGTCACATTCCTGGAGGCGTGCGGATCAACCTTCTGACGCATCGAATCCCGCACCCCCGTGCGGTAAAAGAAGGCAAGACTCACCAAGAGCCCGAGTACAAGAAGCAGTCCACCAACAAGAACGAGAGGATGGACGTCATCCTTGATCCACATGTAGGCAAACCACGCGCCGTAAGCAGCCGATGCGAGCAAACTCAGCCAGATAGGCGGCCGCTTCGCCGCGGCTAGCTGTTGTTGCTCCTCAAATGCGAGTGCTTCTCGAACATCCTGATCGGACAAAACTAAAGCTCCCCTCCTGCGGCACCAAAGTCATTGTTTTCCATTACGGAAACCAACTTACTTTACGCAATGGCAAACAACAACAGTTGGTGTATAACTGCAGGCTGGGAGCTTAAGTAGGCGCTAAAACTCTTAGCTCAACGGGTTGACGCCAGCTCCAAACCACCAGATGGCCACGAGCGCGGCAACGCCAATGACGACAAAGACCCACGAGGTTGCCAGTGGGCGACGGGTCCAGGAGCGATTGAAGTCAAGGGAGATGAATCCCGGACCGGTGAACTGCAGGGCCACAGCGATAACAAAGAGCACCAGACCCAGCCAGACGCTCTCATTCCAGGCAAAGACATCCAACCCAGCACCGGAGGCATTGAGGCCGTGGATAGCAGAAAACCCAGTAACAATGAGGCCGAACATGGCCGCCAGCGGTGTAACTAGACCCAGAAGCAGGAAGGCGCCGGCAATGAGCTGGACGGTGGGCACGCCGATGGCCAAGGCCGCCGCCATGGTGTACTCACCGAACTCATTCTCCAAGCCTGACAGCCCCTCGTTGCCGCCGAGCTTAAAGAAGGTCGAAGCACCAGCCACGAGCAGGTAAACGCTGAGCGCCAGGCGCACGAAAAGTAGACCAAAGTCAATGGTGCCTCGGCGAGCCGACGAGTGCTTTTCTTCTACAGCCTCCGTCTCGGTTGAGGTGACTGGCTCATCCGCAGGGTCAGCCACGGCAACGGCGCTGGGCTCTTCATCAGCCTCGGCCGCCGGCATGGCAGTCGTCTCCGTATCGGTTCCTGCCGTCGCCTCCGCGCGTGGGAAAGCAGTAGTTTCAGTTTCAGCATCTGCGGCAGCGCTATCGAAAGACAAGGAGTCGCGGGAAGCGCTCTCAAAGGTTTCGGTCTTGGCCTCAGGCTCTGCCTCAACGGCGGGCTCTTCGGCCTTCTTAGGCTTGATCACCTGCGGCTCGGCGCGCCCCGGGCGCTGGAAGAGGCTGCTCTTCTTCGGCTTTTCGGCCGCAGCTTCCGCGGGCGCGTTGTCCTTCACGGAGTCTTTGCCCGTGTAGGTCGGGATATCGTCATCAAAGTCGGTGGCTTTATCAGGAGTTTTATCGCTCATACCTCCAACTTAAGGCAGCACAGCACCCTTATGGTGCATCTTTACCGGCGCGGCGCGAAGCTAAAACCGCATGGCCAGCGTTTAAGACGTCTTCGGTGAGATCAGCAAGCAACTCCGACTCCAGCCGCCAGCGCTGCCAGTAGAGGTCGATGTCGAGCGGGAAGTCGTCGAGAAGCACTAGCTCCCCGGACTCCAGCAATGGCTGGGCCTGCAGGCGCGGCACCAAGCCCCAGCCCAGGCCGTAGCGCACAGCTTCGACATAACTCTCCGAGGAGGGAATCTGAGATACCCGTGCGCGCAGGACGTGGGAGTCGATGAAGCGCTCACGCATGGCGTCATCCAACGTGGCGTCGTTCGGCCCGAAACCCACGATGGGCAGCGTCTCCCAGTCCTCGAAGGTCTCCGCCAGCTCCGGCGCGGCGACGGCAAAATAGCGCATGGTGCCGAGGTATGTGGATTCGCAGCCAGAGACTGGCGTTTGCTCGCGAGTCACAGCTCCCAGAACGTCGCCGCGGCGCAGCATTGCGAGCGTGCGGGCCTCATCCTCGATGCGGATACGCAGCGCCGCCGCACCGCGCTCGGCAGTGCGCTGGATTACAGGACGAAACCACGTGGCCAGGGAATCCGAGTTGATGGCAACGGTCAGTGGCACGCGGGACAACCGCTCGGTAAGCCGCGCATCCGCTTCCGCCTGGACCAGCGCCATGCGTCGTGCGGCTTGGGCGACGATCTCCCCCGCCTCAGTCACGGTGACAGGGGTCCCGCGGCGCAGGAGTATGCGGCCCGTCGACACCTCCAGTGCCTTGATGCGCTGGCTCACGGCCGAGGGAGTGATTCCCAACACAGCCGCGGCACCCTCGAAGGAACCTTCATCGATGATGGCCAGCAGTGTTTCGGTATGCAGCGGGTTCATGAAGCAATATTAAACCAGATGTAGAACATTTAACTGGACTTCATATGTCGATATACGCACACTAGAAGCCATGTCAGTATTGCTCGCAGGATTTGCGCTGGGCCTGTCCCTCATCATCGCTATCGGACCGCAGAATGCCTACATCATCAAGATGGGTATTAAACGCGACCATGTCGGCCCCATCCTGTTGGCATGCTTGCTTTCCGACGTCATCCTGATCACCGGCGGCACCGCCGGCGTCGGCGTCCTTGTGGAGCGCTTCCCCACCGCGCTCGTCGTGGTGAAGTACCTCGGCGCGGCCTACCTCATCTACTTCGGCTTCACGTGTTTCCGCGATGCCTTCAAGAAGGAACAGGAAGCACTGGTAATCGAGGAAACTGCACCGGTGGCCCAAGTTGTTGATGAGAATTCGGGTTCCTCTGGGACACCGGGGAACTCAGTACTTACGAAGATCCGCCCCCGCGTGCGCTCAAAATCCTGGGTCAAGCCCGTCCTCGGTGCGTTGGCGCTGACGTGGCTTAACCCCCTGGCCTACGTCGACGCGCTAGTCATGCTGGGCTCCATTGCAAACCAATATGGCGACCAGCGCTGGGTGTTCGCGGCAGGCGCCATCATGGCCAGCGCAGTGTGGTTCCCCTCCCTAGGCTTTGGCGCCTACAAGCTCTCCCACGTGCTGGCCAAGCCGACGACGTGGCGCGTAGTCAACATCGTCATCGGCTGCGTCATGATTGCACTAACGGCGAAGCTGTTGCTCCACTAATTTTTCTGTGAGTCCTCGGGGAGTTCTTCATCCTCGGCGGGATCTCCCACCGCGCCGGTTTCTTCCACCCAGGCCTTGATCTCTTCGTCGCTGCGGTCCTGCTCCACGGCGTCGCGCTCGGTGTAGTAGGAGTGATCGTTGCGGTTTTCCTCCCACTCTTCCTTGTCGAAGTCGAGCTCCTCGTCCGAATCCAGCTCATCGACCACATCGGAGACGAGATCCTCAAAAAGGGCTTCATCGTCCATGTTGGAATCAGCGATCTGCTGACCAATCTCATCGTCGTAACGCGCTGCGTCATATTCCGAATCGGGATGCAGCTTCAGGTGAAGCAGGGCGCGGATGCGCTCGCGGCGCAAGCCTTCATCCTTGATCTTGCCCAAGGAGCGCAGCCATCCAACCACCAGGATGACGACGAGGACGATGCCCATGTAGCCCAGAACCGGGTACACATACTGCATGAGCGCCTTGAAGCCGGCGAAGGAAACCGCGAAACCTGCAAGGCAGCCGGCGATAAAGATGATGCGGTACTTGGACTCGTTGCCGGAGGACAAACGCTTACCCAGCGCATAGAACATGCCGATGGCCGTATTAAAGATCATCAGGTAGATGATGACTGCCATGATGACGCCAAGGACTGGGTGAACGTTGTCCACCAGGGTCAGCATCGGAATATCTGAATCGCCCACATTCTCCGCGTTCATCAGCAAGGAGAAACCAGCAATGGCCATGAGCACCGCGTAGACCGCGCCGCCTACAATGCCACCGACACCAGCCTCACGCGGGCTGATGTTATCGCCACCGATCACCAAGGACATCGATACAGCCAGAATGAGGGCGAGGCCGTTGTAGTTCAGCGCGGATACGAGCCAGAACGGAATCGGGGACTCGATCGCTTCAGAGGCACTAATGGCCGCATCAACGTTCTCTGGCATGTGCAGCAGCGTGTAGGTGCCTACAAAGAGAACGGCGATAATGATGGTCGGCGTGAGAAGACCAATAACCTGTGACACCTTATCCACATCAAACATGCCTGTGATGAGAACAAGCACGAGCATGAGCAGCGAGCCTACCCAAGCCGGCCAGCCGAACTGCTGTTGCATGTTGGAACCGGCACCCGCCAGCATGACGAAGCCCACCGCAAATAGCGTGAGGATTACCGCGACATCCAGAATGCGCGAAATGATCGGGTGGGTGATGTTCCTGAACACCTGGTTGTGCTCGCTGGCGTGGAAGTAGCTTCCCAGTTGGAGGAAGACTGTACCGGCAAGGGTCATGACCAAACCGGCAACCAGGATTCCCCACATGCCGGGAATACCGAAGGACGTAAAGTACTGGACAACTTCCTGTCCCGTGGCAAAGCCCGCACCCACGAGCAAGCCAATGAAGGACAAAGCGATGCCTACGACGTTTTTATAAGACACGTTTTCCTATCTGTTTTCTAGTTTCTTCTCTTTATGCTTTATGACTAGCGCATAAAAACGCGCCATACCTTTGATGAAGTACGGCGGCACACTACTACCACGGTACTCCATCATGACAGGAAAACATGTGTGCGGCCATGGAGAGCTTGCTCCAATGGCCGCTAAAGCATGAGGCGGCTCACCTCTTAATGCTCGGCAAACGTAGCGGTATCAATGACGAATCGGAACTTCACATCACCCGCAACGACGCGCTCATAGGCGGCATCGACGTCATCGACGCCGACCTTCTCAATGACCGCTCCCAGGCCGTGCTCGGCACAAAAGTCCAGCATTTCCTGGGTTTCGGCGATCCCGCCAATGTTGTTGCCGGTGAGCACCTTGCCGCCGCCTACCAGGCGGTTGAGGCGCAATGGCAGGGCCTCCGGCGGCAGCCCCACGACAGACATGATGCCGCGCGGCTTGAGCATCCGCAGGTAGTCCTCGAGGTTGTACTCGGCGGAAATCGTGGAGAGGATGAAGTCGAACTCCCCGCGGTGGTTTTTGAAAAAGTCCTCTTCTTCGGTGGTGGCGAGCGTACGGTTCGCGCCCAGCTTCGCGGCCTCCTCAGCCTTGCGCGAGGTGCGTGAGATGACAGTGACATCCGCCCCCTTGGCAGCGGCAATCTGTACGCCCATGTGCCCCAAACCGCCGAGGCCCACGACGGCCACCTTCTGCCCTTCCTTGACGTCCCAGCGAGCCAGCGGAGAGTAGGTGGTAATTCCGGCACACAGCAAGGGCGCGGCGACATCGAAGTCAAGGGCATCCGGAATACGCAGGACGAAATCCTGGTTCACCACGACCTTCTCCGCATAACCACCTTGGGTAATCGTTCCGTCGACGTCGGTGGAATTATAGGTGCCCACACCACCATTAAGGCAGTTCTGCTCCATTCCAGCTTGGCACTGCTCGCACTCGCCGCAAGAATTCACCAGGCAGCCCACGCCGACGCGGTCCCCCACCTGGAACTTGGTGACGTCCTCCCCCACGGCGGAAACAACGCCGGCGATCTCATGGCCGACGGTCAGCGGGAAGTGCGCCTCACCCCACTCATTGCGGATGGTGTGGATGTCCGAGTGGCAGATGCCCGCGGCCTTTATGTCGATGACGACGTCATCGGCGCGCGGGTCACGACGCTGGATGGTCACAACCTTAAAAGGTTCGTTTGGGCCTGTCTTTTGGAGTGCTTTAGCAGAAATAGTCATGGCGACCACGGTACCCCGCAGCCGCCTGACCTCGCCTAATGGAAATTTATACCAACTAAGAGAGCTTCTTCGCGATCAGCTTATTGACCTGCCCCGGGTCAGCCTTACCCTGGGTAGCCTTCATGACCGCGCCAACGATGGCGCCGGTGACCTTCTTGTTGCCAGCCTTGTACTTCTCCACGATGTCCGGGTTGGCTGCCAGGGCATCATCAACGGCCTTCTCGATTGCGCCGTCATCGCGCACGACCTCGAGTCCGCGATTGGCGACGACCTCGTCGACATCCCCCTCGCCTTCGAGGACGCCGTCAACCGCCTTGCGAGCAAGCTTGGTGGTCAGCTTGCCTTCCTTGACCAGCTCGACCACGCGCGCGACCTGAGCCGGGGTGATGTCGAGGGCGCTCAGCTCAACGCCGCCCTCATTAGCCTTACCGGTCAGGTAAGAAACCCACCAAGAGCGGGCCTCATCCGGGCTGGTTCCGGCTTCCACGGTTTCGATGATGAGATCCAAGGCGCCGGCGTTGACCAGATCGCGCATCTCCTCGTCCTTGAGGCCCCACTCCTCTTGGATGCGGGCGCGGCGAATCCACGGCATCTCTGGCAGGGTCTGGCGGATTTCCTCAACCCACTCGCGGGAGACAATCACCGGCGGCAGGTCCGGGTCGTTGAAGTATCGGTAGTCCTCGGCGGTCTCCTTCGGACGGCCCTTGGAAGTCGAACCATCCGTTTCCTGGTAGTGGCGAGTTTCCTGGACGATCTCGCCACCGTCGACAAGCACCTGCGCCTGGCGCTGCATCTCAAAGCGCACCGCCTGCTCGACGGAGCGCAGGGAGTTGATGTTCTTGGTTTCGGTGCGGGTGCCGAACTCTTCCTGGCCCACCGGGCGCAGCGACACGTTGGAATCCACGCGCATCGAGCCCTGATCCATGCGGGCATCGGACACGCCCAGTGCCGCGACGAGTTCACGCAGGGCAGAGACATAGGCGCGGGCAACCTCGGGGGCGCGCTCGCCAGCACCAATGATCGGCTTGGTCACGATCTCAATGAGCGGAATACCCGCGCGGTTGCAATCCACCAGCGAGGAGGTCGCGCCATGGATACGGCCGTCGGCACCGCCCAAGTGGGTGAGCTTTCCGGTGTCTTCTTCCATGTGGGCACGCTCAATTTCTACGCGCCACTCGGTGCCGTCATCGAGGACAACGTCAAGGTAGCCGTCGTATGCAATCGGCTCATCATACTGAGAGATCTGATAGTTCTTCGGCTGGTCCGGGTAGAAGTAGTTCTTGCGGGCAAAGCGCGACGATTCCGCAATCTTGCAGTTCAGCGCCAGACCGATCTTGATGGCGCCTTCCACGCCCTTAGAATTCACTACCGGCAATGCTCCGGGCAGACCCAGCGAAACCGGGTCCACGTTGGAGTTGGGGGCTGCGTTGAAGTTCGTGGGCGAGGTGGAGAACATCTTGGTTTCCGTATTGAGCTCCACGTGAACTTCCATGCCCATTACGGGTTCGAACTTTTCCAGGACCTCGTCGTAGTCCATCAGGTCATACATCGCAGCAGTCATGCGTGCCATCTTAGTATGTTAACGCGTCACCGTGCGCAACCGCCTAACCCAACAAGGTGATGCCGTGCGTAATAAGAATTTTGGCGATCATCGCTGCCGGATACACCATGGCATAGCCCAAGGACACACGCTGATCAGTGCTCGTCCGATTATTCACAAAAGCGAGAACTGCCGGTTGAGTCTGAGCTCCGGCCATAGCACCCGCCGTCTTTGTAGCGCCGACGCGCAGGAATCGGCGCATCACAAAGGCAAACCCGAATGCGACCAGCGTTGTGATGATGATGCCAAGGAGAAGAATCTTCCACCACGCGCCGCCTGTAAAGGCACCGGCGATCTCCCCGCCCGCATTCGTTCCGGCTTGGGCCAAGAAGAGCAACAGTCCGAGCTCGGAAAGAATCGTGTTGGCTGAGTGCGGCAATGCGGTCACTGTATTGCCGATTCGCCCAATCCGCGCCATGACCAACGCGACGATGAGAACGCCGGCGGCAGCACCGAGGTTGAAGGAAGATCCGCCCGGAAGCGGGATATCGATATGCCCTACAAAGATGCCAAGGGCCAAGCCGAGGCCGAGGGATACGGGGTTGATATCGGTTAGGCCTTGCGAAGAATCCCCAAGAAAGTTTGAGATCTCGCGCAGCGACTTCTTTGAGCCCACGACGCGCACGCGATCTCCCAGCTCCACGATGTGTTCGGGGATAGCAACCTGATCGTTGTCCGCACGGCGAACGCGCGAAATGCGCGCGCCCCACCGGTCAGACAGCTGGTTGTTCAGCTCCGCAATAGTCAGGCCAGCCAAGCTGTGCTCGGAGATAGTAATGCGACGAAAGTCTAGCTCGTGGCGGTCATCGTTGAGGATCTGCGGGGATTCACGGCCAGCGCGCTCAATGATATTGTCCAGATCTTCCGGGGCACCGACGAGCGTGACCACATCACCTGGGTGCAACACATCGAAAAACTTCGGCAGGACGATATCATTGCTGCCGACGCGCCGCAGGCGGGTCACTTGCACTTCCCCGTTGCCGATGTCTGCAATCTCTGCCACCGCGATTTCTCTCAGAATCTGCATGTGCTGGCGCGTGACGGGTGACAGGGTGTCGTCGTCATTCCCGGCGTCGCGAAGCACGAGCACCGTGGCCGCGAGCATGCCGATGACGCCGAATAAGTAAGACACCGCGTAGCCCACGGTTGCTGCGCCGGGATCACCCGTAGCTTCCGACGCCGCCGCCAACGCGGGGGTATTCGTCACAGCGCCGGCAAAAGTACCCGCGATGGTGGCATTCGATAGCCCAAAAACATAAGTGCCCAACCCCCACGCGGCAAGCGCCGCGACGATGAAGACTCCAATCATCGACAGCACTGGGCCCGTCGCCGTTTTTAGCGACTTAAAGAAGGACACCCCAGAATTATTGCCAATGCCAAAGGCAAAGAGCACCAAGCCGAGCATTCCCAGAATGGGAGGTACGGAGGCTTCCACACCAACGGCGGAGGCAGCCGCCGAAAAAGCAATACCGAGGAAGAGAACGGCGGCCGCCCCTAAGCTAATTCCCCGGGTTTTGATGCCGCCGAGCGCCATGCCGATGCCAATCAGCAAAAACACCAACAGGACCGGCTGCTCAGCAAGGAAAGCTAATACGCTTGTCATCGAAACCTTTATTAACTATGGGCGGCCTTGTCGCGGCGTTTAACCGAAGAGGGCTTGTGCGTTGGCATAACGCTTTGCCGGAACCACCTTCAGCTTGCCCACGGCATCCTCGAGCGGGACGAGATCGATGTTTTCACCGTGGAGGGCGACGCACATTCCGGACTGACCATTGTGCGCAGCACGGGCGGCGTGGGTGCCGTAACGGGTTGCCAGGACGCGGTCATACGCCGTCGGCGTGCCGCCGCGCTGGATGTGGCCGAGGACCGTCGTGCGCACGTCGTAACCAGTGCGCTTCTTGATCTCATCACCGATGACCTGGCCAATTCCGTTAAAGGTCTGGTGACCAAACTGATCGACACCGCCCGCTTCGAAGTCCATGGTGCCTTCCTTGGGAAGTGCTCCTTCGGCGACGCAGATGATGCCATACTTCTCACCCATCTGGAAGCGGCGTTCCATCGCCTTGGTGATATCTGCGATATCGAATGGGACCTCGGGGATCACCGTGTAGTGCGCGCCGCCGGCCATGCCTGCATGCAGCGCAATCCACCCAACGTGGCGGCCCATGACCTCCACGATGAGGATGCGGTTGTGGGACTCAGCAGTGGTGTGGAGGCGGTCAATCGCATCGGTGGCCACGGACACGGCCGTGTCGAAACCGAAGGTGTAGTCCGTTGCATTGACGTCGTTATCGATGGTCTTTGGCACGCCGACAACTGGGATACCGTTGTCAGAAAGCCACTTAGCACCCTTGAGAGTTCCCTCGCCGCCAATGGCGACGAGCGCATCAACCTCAGCATCGGCCATATTGGCCTTGATGGTGTCCAGCCCAGCCTTGAACTTATCTGGGTGGAGGCGGCCAGTACCAAGGATGGTTCCGCCGCGAAGGAGGATGCGGTCAATTTCAGCGTCGTCATAAAGGTCACGGCGTCGGTCTTCCATCAGACCAACCCAGCCGTCCTCGTAGCCGACGACCGTATCGCCGAACTCGTTGGATGCGGTGCGAACGACCGCGCGGATAACAGCATTCAGACCGGGGCAATCACCACCGGATGTCAGTACAGCAAGACGCATGACATCCAATCTACTCGCTTCCCTATTGGCTCGCAGTCTCCACACCAGCGTGCAGGGTATCCCGGAAGAAGAGCGAAGCAATACACCCGACGAAAAGGATCGCAGCGATAGCGACCAGCGAGTCCGCCGCGCCGGCGACCTGCATGACTGCTGATACACCGGCCACACCAATCACCGAGCCCACCTGTCGCGATGTGTTATAGACACCGGAAGCAGCTCCCATGAGATGTGCATCAATATCGCGCATCGTCGTCGCGGCATTGGATCCCCAAATAAAGGACTGTCCCGCCCCCAAGGCCGCACATGGCAGGCTCAGCCACCACCCCGAAACACCCGCGTGCATGAGGAACCACAGCACTGCGAAAGTGGCAATCAAAATGCTGAATCCCGTGAGCGCTAATAGTCGCGGATGCAGCCTATCTGCCAAAATGCCCGCTAGCGGTGACACGCACAAAGAAACCAGAGCCATCGGCGTGACGATCATTCCGGCATCTCCCGCCGATAAACCCTGCTCGACCTGCAACCACATCATGATCGGAATCATCATCGACGCAGCCATAAAGCCCATGGACACGATGGCCACCGTGCCCACGGAGTAGTTACGGTCCTTAAACAACCCAAGCGGAACGAGCGCTGCCGCCCCACGGGATGATTGCAGGCGCACGAAGATAGCCATGCCGACAATTCCGGCGACGAGGAGGCCCCAAATCCACCACGGCCAGCCCGTCTCTGGCCCTTGTTGCACCGCAAAGACGAAGCAGGTCAACGCGACAAACGACGCCCCTACCGACACGAAGTCAATCTTCCCGGTCGCCGTCGGTAAGGCAGGCACCCACAGGCCGGAAAGCACAATCGCTGCAATGACAATGGGAATGTGGATCCAAAAGACCGCCTGCCACCCAAACGCGGCTACGACGAAGCCTCCCACTAGCGGTCCAGCAAGAGTGGCCAGCGAACCCACCACGCCCCAGGCACCCAGCGCACGGCCGCGCCGCTCACGAGGGAAAATTCGGTTGATCACCGCCATGGTCTGGGGCATCTGAATGGAGGCACCTAGCCCCTGCAGGGCACGTGCGGCGATGAGAAACTCTACGGATGGCGCCAGCGCACAAAGCAGTGCACCAAGGCCAAAGAGTCCGTTGCCGAGCTGAAACATTCGCTTCTGCCCGTAAATATCCCCTAGCCTTCCAGTAAACAGGAGCGGCACGACCACGGCGAGCAAATAGATGGCGGAGACCCACAGCACCTGATTGACGTCGGCGTTGAACTCACGACGGACGTCGGGAAGCGCAACTGCAATCATGGATTGGTCGAGCAACGACATGAAGAAGCCGAGTGACAGCGCCGCCATGGCGAGCCAAGCTTGCTTTTCTGACGTGGGCGGTGCTGCGTGATTCATGGAGGGAAGTCTAGCCACCGTCCATGCAGGCGGCCTAAACTGAAGCGCATGGGAATGATTGACATCAAGAAACCACAGGACGTATCGACGGCCGCAACCGTCTCTCTGGGTCTCATTGGCGGTTGGCTCACAGCTCGGGAAACTGGAATCCGCCCGCTTGGCGGCGTAGTGCTCGCCGCCGCTGGCGTCTGGGCCGGACGCAGCTGGTGGGCCAAGACGAACCCAGCCACTACTGCCGGTCTGGCTGCTCTTTACACCGGCGCGTTTGGTCTCTCTCACCCGCTGGCTAAGAAGATTGGCTCCTGGCCGGCAGTCCTGTCCGTCACCGCCGCAAGCGCTGGCGCTGCCTACGCGCTTTCCGACGCCCAGTAGATCCCCACGCCCCACGTGCCGCCAACAACGCACGTGGGGTTTTGATTGTTTTCTCCCCTTACCCCTACTGCACCCTATCGAACCTCCTGGCTAACAGGGTGCCACTACCCCCGTTTATAGTAACGACTTGACGTGAATTCACTACTGGCTATAGCCATGCGTGGCGTGTGCTACTAGAATCGTGGTTAGAACATTTCTTCTAACTCATGTTTCTCGGGGGAGACATCCATGACCACCACCGCCACA
Organism: Corynebacterium sp. HMSC055A01; assembly: GCF_001809405.1. NCBI lineage: Bacteria > Bacillati > Actinomycetota > Actinomycetes > Mycobacteriales > Corynebacteriaceae > Corynebacterium > Corynebacterium sp. HMSC055A01. The sequence goes on from NZ_KV797592.1 coordinate 204,808, forward strand.
CACCCTTCAACCTCATCTTCTTTCTTCTTCTCAACAACGAATCCGAATAATCCACACGCTATAGCCCGCGCCAAAGCACGCCGAGCCACCTATGACACCTGGCAGGCTGCTATGCCCAGCCTGCAAGCCGATATCAACACCACCGCCTTATCCCTGGTGGCTGCCTGGTCACTGCCCGAAGGCCATATCAAAGCAGGTCTGCGTGCTATCCACCGGCTTGATAGCCTGCCGAAAGTC
>NZ_KV797592.1:205144-205643 GCF_001809405.1 Corynebacterium sp. HMSC055A01
CCAACCCATGTCAGCACTAACCGCCTTGACCGCGGAAACCTTGGATTTCATCGACACCATCCTGGCCGACTTCTTCACCCCCACCAAGGCGAATCAGGCTTTTCCTACCCGCAGCCAAATCAGGCGTAAAGTCCGCGACATCTGTAAAACCCTGGATGACTCCATCGCATATCGCGATACCCGCCCCAAGGATGCCTACCGGTTTTCTTCTAATGGCACCTCCGCCTGGCTAGAACTCCAAGTTACTGAAGATACCGGCATTAAACTCGATGCCTTCATCCACCAAACCGCCGCAAAAGAAGGAATCACTGTTGCTGAAGCAGTCATCAAACTCTTAAGCGGCGAGATACAACCACCAGCCACCGTAGTCTTACACACCTACCAAGCCTGCGATATCGACAATGCCCCAACCTTTATTGAAGGCTTCGGCTGGCGACAAGAGCCCATGCCGCATGATAAAACCCGGGACTTAACCGGCGAGGTAGCCGAAGCAGACGGC
>NZ_KV797592.1:205743-206090 GCF_001809405.1 Corynebacterium sp. HMSC055A01
CCGCGACGGAACCTGCCGGGTCGGCGGATGTGAAGAGCCAGCCTTTCTTACCCAGCTTGACCACCGGCACAACTGGGCTGAAGGCGGGCCAACCCATCCGAAGAACCTGGCATGCTTATGCCAAGGCCATCACAACATGAAAACCGATGGCACCTTAAAATACCTGCTGGACCCCTACAGTGGGGATGTTATCTGGCTTTTCGCTGACGGTACCTGGACCATCAACGAAGCCGACGGACCCCTAGCACCCAAGCAAAAACGCTGGGCGCAAACAGTCGCCCAACACATCACCACCACCAGAAAACGCGTGCGCGAACAAGCCCAACACCTCAAACAAGAACTCGACG
>NZ_KV797593.1:0-1027 GCF_001809405.1 Corynebacterium sp. HMSC055A01
TGAGGTCACCGTTACGGTTGAGCAGCCGGACGCTCCCGAGGCTACGGACAACGAGAAGTATGAGCCTGAGTACAACGGTGGCACCGGCGAGCCTGGCGAGGACGTCAATATTGACGCTCCGGCCTTCAAGGACGGCGACAACAACAAGGTCGACGTTCCTAGCGGCACCACCTTCGGCCCAGGTGCAGACACCCCTGAAGGCGCGACCGTCAATCCGGACGGTTCCATCAAGGTCACCATCCCTGAGGATGCTAAGCCGGGTGACAAGATCACTGTTCCGGTTGTTGTGACTTACCCGGATGGTTCTACGGACACCGTTGACGTCACCGTTACCGTGACCGAGAAGGACGCTACCCCGGTTACGCCTGTTGCCCCGAAGGAGAACAACCCATCTCTGGGTGCATCTGCTGATGACCCGGCATCTTGTGATGTTCCGCCGTTCGTCACCGTTGAAGAGACCGAGGGTGTCGAGTACAAGGTGACCGTCGATGGTCAGGAGTTGACTCCGGACGCTGAAGGCAAGTACGTCTACAAGTACGGTCAGACGGTCAAGGTCGAGGCAACCCCGGCCAAGGGCTTCACCTTCCCGGAGGGCGCTCAGACGACCTGGACCTATACGACCCCGCAGAACGAGGTCTGTGAGGCTCCGGAGACTGAGAAGCCTGACTGGAAGGACGACTCCGGTAAGCCTGGTGACAAGGTTGAGATCCCGAATAACGGTGGCAAGGTGCAAGACGGCACCACCGTTGAGACCGAGGGTCCGGGTAAGGCTGAGATCGATGAGAACGGCAAGCTGATTGTTGACGTCGATAAGGATGCTAAGCCTGGCGACAAGGTTGTTGTTGTTGTTAAGGACAAGGACGGCAACGAGATCGATCGTGTAGTCGTTGAGGTTGAGCAGCCGGATGCTCCGGCTGAGAAGCCTGACTGGAAGGACGACTCCGGTAAGCCTGGTGACAAGGTTGAGATCCCGAACACCGGTGGCGATGTCCCGGCGGGCACCACGGTTGAGACCGAGGGTCCGGGT
>NZ_KV797593.1:1127-12107 GCF_001809405.1 Corynebacterium sp. HMSC055A01
TGTCAAGGACAAGGACGGCAAGGAGATCGATCGTGTAGTCGTTGAAGTTGAGAAGCCTGAGGCTCCGGAGACTGAGAAGCCTGACTGGAAGGACGACTCCGGTAAGCCTGGTGACAAGGTTGAGATCCCGAATAACGGTGGCAAGGTGCAAGACGGCACCACCGTTGAGACCGAGGGTCCGGGTAAGGCTGAAATCGATAAGGACGGCAAGCTGATTGTCGACGTCGATAAGGGCGCTAAGCCTGGTGACAAGGTCGTCGTTGTTGTCAAGGACAAGGACGGCAAGGAGATCGACAAGGTAGTCGTTGAGGTTGAGAAGCCGGGTGCTTCGTCCGATGGATCTGGTTCCTCTGACCTGTCGTCTAACCTGTCCCAGCGTTGCATCAACACTGGTTTGGGTGTTGGTATCCCGCTGTTGTTCCTGATTCCGGTTGGTCTGGCTTCCCAGATGAATATTCCGGGTCTGAAGGACTTTGTTGCTCCGATTAACAAGCAGATTCAGGATCTGAATACTCAGCTGCAGAAGCAGGCTGGTGTGTTTAATGGTCCGCTGGCTGGCAAGGTTGCTGGTATCGATGCGCAGCTGAAGCGCTTCGGTGCTGAGTATCAGCAGGTTGCTGGTGCTGTGGCTCTGATTGCTGCTGGTGCTCTGGCTATCGGCCTTATTGCTGATGCTTGTGCTCCGGGCGCAGGTTCCTCCAACGGTTCTTCCAAGTAGGAGTAACGCAGGATGTGTTTCCTCTAATAACACCGCCCTGGGAGGTGCGTTAACCTCCCGCCCAACTTGAGAGTTGATGACCTAGGCCAATGCTGCCGGAGCTCAAAGCTTCGGCGGTGTGGCCTGGTTCATTGCTCGATTGTGTTTGTTTGATAGTTCCGAAATACACCCCGTTATTTCACATAGTCTTGGGTCTCTGCCGAAGCTTTTCCTTTCCTTAAGCTGTAAGAGTGGAGGCTCATGGCCGCCGGATTTTTGCCGGTGTGCAGGCACCCCGTCGCGTAGGTCAGAGGACGCGACGGGGTGCTTTAGTTTTCTGCAGGGTGAGTCCTAATGCGGCTTTGCTCATCAGGTAGAGGTAGATGTGCTCTTGTGGGTGGGGCTTGCTAAGCTGACTATGCTTTTGAAGAGCATCTAGCCAGCGCTTTTGGTAGCTGGTGGCTTTAATTACACATCGTCACGGGTGCTTCCTCGTTGACCGCGATTGTGCTTAGTCCGGTTTCACTTCACTTGTGTTCTCCGGGTTTTGCGTGGGTTAGTTGAGGAGGCTGAGACGCCGCAGTGCAGCGGCGAACCGTCGAACCTGATCCGGATAATGCCGGCGAAAGGGAGGAATAATGAACTCTGTATCTCATGGCGCGTCTGTTAATGACGGCGCAACTGCGAATGGTGCTGCCCCGCGCAAACTGAACTGGCGCATTGTTGACATCGTGGTGGCTTCGGTGCTGGGCGTGGCGTGCGGATTCGTGTTCCTGGCATGGAACACGGTGGGATATGCCTGGTTTGAAGCTATGAATTCGCTCACGCCGGGCCTGGGTGGAATTGCTACCGGCATCTGGTTGATTGGCGGCGTCATCGGCGGATTGGTTATTCGCAAACCGGGTGCGGCACTCTACGTGGAGTTGCTGGCGGCCATCGTGTCCGCGGTGCTGGGCTCCCAGTGGGGTCCGAGCACTGTGTACTCCGGCATTGCCCAGGGCATTGGAGTAGAGATTGTCTTGGCTATCTTCCTCTACCGCCGCTTTGGCCTGGGCATCGCGATGCTCGGCGGCATGGCTGCGGGCTGGGGCGCGTTTGTGCTGGAGCTGTTTACCTCCGGAAACCTGGGCAAGACCCTGCAGTTCAACATCATCTACTTGGTAACGCTGAGCATCTCCGGCGCTGTGTTGGCGGGAGCTGTGGGCTATTTCGTGGTTCAGGCACTTGCAAAGACCGGTGCGCTGGACCGCTTCGCGGTTGGGCGCGAGCAGCACAGGGCTTAGACGAGTGTTGGTTTAAGTGTTGGTTTAGTTGATGGCTGATCTGGGTAGTACTGGGGCCACGAAGCTTGTGGCTCGTGGCTATGGCTGGACGCACGCGGGGAGGCGTGCGCCGGCGCTGGCTGATATTGACTTGGTTGTATCGCCGGGGGAGAAGGTGCTGCTGTGTGGTGATTCCGGGTCCGGGAAATCCACCTTGCTGGCGGCCATTGCGGGTGTGCTTGGTGGGGATGATGAAGGTACCCGCGAAGGTGAGATTCTTCTGGAGGATGCCACCGGGCACGTCGAGCCACCCGGGCGCACGATTCCGGTGGGGCTGGTGCTGCAGGACCCAGACTCGCAGGTCATTGCTGCACGCGTTGGTGATGACGTGGCCTTTGGCTGCGAGAATCTGGCTTATCCGCGTCCTGAGATTTGGCAGCGGGTGTCTGCGGCGCTATCGATGGTGGGTCCTGATGTTGACTTGTCGTTCCCCACGGAGCGTCTCTCCGGAGGGCAGAAGCAGCGCCTAGCTTTAGCTGGTGTTATTGCGATGGGGGCGGGCATGGTGCTGCTCGATGAACCCACTGCGAACCTCGACCCAGAAGGCGCGCTGGAAGTCATCGAGGCGGTGTCCACCATGGTGGAGCGCACCGGCGCGACTCTCATCGTGGTCGAGCATCAACACGCGGCGTGGGAAGGGGTACTCGACCGCGCGATTGAGCTCAAGGACGGGCGCATCGTCGCTGACGGTCCGGTGGATAGCGTTGTCGCTCAGCGTTCGGTGATCGGCCTGCCGCAGGCGCGGGGGGACGGGGAGACGTCGCCAAGCAGCGCTGGGGGAGTGCCGGAATCGGCGGCGCTGTGGAGCACCGACTTGGTCACCCGCTTCGGGCCGCCGCGCAGCTACGCGTTGCCGCGGGGGAAATCCACGGTGATTACCGGGCCGAATGGTGCGGGCAAGACCACGTGGCTGATGACGGTGGCGGGGCTGCTTCCGGCAGTGTCCGGAGAGATTGGTGTGACAGAGTACGTGCGGCGGGGGCTTAAGGGCTCGCCGTTGACGTGGAAGTCACGGGAGTTGGCGGACCGCATTGGGTTTGTCTTCCAGAACCCCGAGCACCAGTTCGTTGCCCGCACGGTGGCGGAGGAGCTGCGCGTGGCACCGCGGGTCATGCGCCGCGAGGTGCCAGAGAAGCGGATTGATCAGCTCGTGGAGTCGCTGCGCCTGGGGCATGTGCTCAACGCCAATCCGTTTACGCTCTCCGGAGGGGAGAAGCGCAGGTTGTCCGTGGCCACGGCGTTGGTCACCGCACCCGAGGTGTTGCTCCTTGATGAGCCCACCTTCGGCCAAGATCCCCACACCTTCACCGAGCTGGTGTGGTTGCTGCGGCGCATGGCGGATGAGGGGACGACAATTGCCTCGGTGACCCATGATCCGTTATTCATTTCTGCGTTGGGTGACCACCGAGTGGAGGTGAGCCGTGGCTAGTACAAATCTTTTGCGCGGGATGAATCCGCTATCGCGCATCTTCCTGATGTTCGTGTGGGTTACGCCCTTGTTGCTCTCCGTGGATTGGGTCTCTGCGGCCGTGTCCTTGGGAATGACGCTGCTCTTCGCGCCGCTGTGTGGGGTGTCGTGGACGCGGTTGTTTAAAGCCGGTTGGTTCCTCTTTCTTATTGCGCCGCTGTCGGGAATCTCGATGCTGCTCTACGGGGAGCCCGGCGGGCGGGAGTACTTCAGCTGGTGGCTGATGACGGTCACGGATAACTCGCTGGAGCTGGCCCTCGCCATCACCCTGCGCGTGCTGGCGGTGGCGCTGCCCATGGTGGTGTTGGCGCGGGATATTGACCCGACGGAGCTTGGTGACGCCCTCTCCCAGATCCTCAAGCTTCCCTCCCGCTTTGTCATCGGGGCAGTGGCCGGGGTGCGCATGATGACGCTGTTCAAATCCGACTGGCAGTACCTCGCCATGGCGCGGCGCGCGCGTGGGCTGAGCGACGAAGGCCGCATCAAACACCTCATCACCATGTCCTTCGGCCTGTTGGTGCTAGCCCTGCGCCGCGGAGGCAAGCTGGCCACGGCGATGGAGGCGCGCGGGTTTGGCCGCACCCCGCCGGGCGGTGGCCAGCGCACGTGGGCGCGGCCCTCCCGCCTAGTGGTGCGGGACTGGCTGGCCATGGCGGTGGGAGCGGGCCTTGCGGCGCTACCGGTGGTAGTTTCGGTTCTCAGTGGGTCCTGGAGATTATTTGGACTCTAGGACGAACTCTCGCAACGCTGCACGCTAGACGTACCCAGAAGTGGTGAAAGAACACATGCAGGACACGGACCGCACGGACCATCGGGAAGGCGGTAAGGACACTGCCGATACCATCGCTGCGGAGATGGACAGGCTCTTAAACGATGTGCTGTCGCTCGCCGCAGCGCGCAAGCGCCCGATGCGCCCGGTCACCGTGCTTATCGACGGCCCCTCCGGCGCCGGCAAGACCTGGACCGCTGCGGCCCTGGCGGAGCGTACCGGGTGGCGGGTAGTCCACCTGGACGAGTTTTACCCCGGCTGGCACGGCTTGGAGGAAGGCTCCAACATGGTGGCGGAGCAAGTGCTGCGGGAAAACAATCCGGGGTATTGGCGCTGGGATTGGGAAGCCAACGCGCCGAAGGATTGGGCCAGCCTGGATGAGCGCGATGATCTGATCGTCGAGGGCGTGGGTTCAGTCACGGAGGCTACCGTGGACGTCGCCAAGCAGCGCGGCTGCGTGGTGACCGTGCGCATCGACGGCCCACGCGAGAAGCGCCGCGAGCGCGCCCTCGAGCGTGACCCCGGTTATGAAGAGTGGTTCGAAACGTGGGAGCGGCAGGAAAAAGAGCACTTTGCCGAACGCGCAGTAGACGCGGACCTGACCTGGGAGTGGCGCTAGTACACACCGGTTGCTGGGGCAACTAGAGGAGCCACAAGCCGGATTTGGGCGGATCAGCGCGCTGGTGGTAGTCTGTCCAAGGTTTCATCTTTATGGATGAAAAGTCTGATCGATATCTCAGCCGGCATCTGGCTGAGGAACGTTCTGGACATGCGGTAGGGCCCCGGAGAAGAGCCCCTATTTTTGCATGTTTGGGCGAGTCACACGGTCAGTTCAAGCCGAAGTCATAGAGAAAGACTAGATTTATGCCAACTATTCAGCAGCTGGTCCGCAAGGGCCGCCACGACAAGAAGGCCAAGGTTGCTACGGCCGCCCTGAAGGGCTCCCCGCAGCGCCGCGGCGTGTGCACCCGCGTGTACACCACCACCCCGAAGAAGCCGAACTCGGCTCTGCGTAAGGTCGCCCGTGTGCGCCTGACCTCCGGTATCGAGGTTTCCGCCTACATCCCGGGCGAGGGCCACAACCTGCAGGAGCACTCCATGGTGCTCGTCCGCGGTGGTCGTGTGAAGGACCTCCCGGGTGTTCGCTACAAGATTATCCGCGGCGCACTGGATACCCAGGGCGTGAAGGACCGTAAGCAGGCTCGTTCCCGCTACGGCGCAAAGAAGGGACAGTAATCAACAATGCGTAAGAATGCTGCACCGAAGCGTCCTGTAGTTAAGGACCCGGTTTACAACTCCGAGCAGGTCACCATGCTCGTCAACAAGATCCTCCAGGACGGCAAGAAGTCCACCGCTGAGCGCATCGTCTACGGTGCTCTCGAGGCTTGCCGCGAGAAGACCGGCACCGATCCGGTCGGCACCCTGGAGAAGGCCCTGGGCAACATCCGCCCGGACCTCGAGGTTCGCTCCCGCCGTGTTGGTGGCGCTACCTACCAGGTCCCGGTTGAGGTTAAGCCCGCCCGTTCCAACACCCTGGCTCTGCGTTGGTTGGTGACCTTCACCCGCCAGCGTCGTGAGAACACCATGATCGAGCGTCTCGCAAACGAGATCCTCGATGCATCCAACGGCCTTGGCGCTTCCGTTAAGCGTCGTGAGGATACTCACAAGATGGCTGAGGCCAACCGCGCCTTCGCCCACTACCGCTGGTAATACCTGCGGTATAACCCGCCACACGGCATTATGGCTCGAACAGCGATATCATCGTTTACCTGCGCTGACAGTGCGTGCTCGCGCTCCCTTCGGCGGAGCAGCGCACGCTAGTCGGTGCGGAACCTAAACCTTAATAGCGTTGTTCGGGCCATTTTTTATGGCGTAGGGCTTAAAGCCCTGCGACCTCACGCTGACGCGAAAGCCTGGACGTGGCAAAATAGACCAAGACCTATCCATGAAGACGTCATTTTATGTGAGTCGGTCACAAGCTGGCTCGGGCGTCGACGACAATTAAGTTGGGGTATTTACTGTGGCACAACAAGTGCTTAAGGACCTGAACAAGGTCCGCAACATCGGCATCATGGCTCACATCGATGCTGGTAAGACCACTACGACTGAGCGTATTCTCTTCTACACCGGCATCAACCGTAAGGTCGGCGAGACCCACGACGGTGCCTCCACCACCGACTGGATGGAGCAGGAGAAGGAGCGCGGCATCACCATTACGTCCGCCGCCGTTACCTGTTTCTGGAAGAACAACCAGATCAACATCATCGACACCCCGGGTCACGTTGACTTCACCGTTGAGGTTGAGCGCTCCCTGCGTGTTCTCGATGGCGCTGTTGCCGTCTTCGACGGTAAGGAAGGTGTGGAGCCGCAGTCCGAGCAGGTGTGGCGTCAGGCCGCTAAGTACGACGTTCCGCGTATCTGCTTCGTCAACAAGATGGACAAGATGGGTGCGGACTTCTACTTCACCGTCCAGACCATCATCGACCGCCTCGGCGCTAAGCCGTTGGTTCTGCAGCTGCCGATCGGCGCTGAGGATGACTTCGACGGCGTCGTCGACCTCATCGACATGCAGGCCTTGACCTGGCGCGGCAAGGTCGAGACCGGCACCGAGCCCACCATCGAGGAGATCCCTGCCGACCTGCAGGAGAAGGCAGAGGAGTACCGCGAGAAGCTGCTCGAGGCCGTTGCTGAGTCCGACGAGGCCCTCATGGAGAAGTACTTCGGTGGCGAGGAACTGACCAAGGAAGAAATCCAGACCGCCATCCGCAAGATGACCGTCGCCTCTGAGATCTACCCGGTTCTGTGTGGTACCGCTTACCGCAACAAGGGCATCCAGCCGCTTCTCGACGCCGTCGTAGCCTACCTCCCGAACCCGCTCGACGTCGGTGAGATCACCGGCCACGCTGTGGGCAACGAGGATGAGGTCATCACCCGTAAGCCGTCCGTGGAATCCCCGTTCTCCGCACTGGCCTTCAAGATTGCTGCTCACCCGTTCTTCGGTCAGCTGACCTTCACCCGCGTGTACTCCGGCCAGGTTCTGCCGGGCACCGAGGTTATGAACTCCACCAAGGGTAAGAAGGAGCGCATCGGCAAGCTGTTCCAGATGCACGCCAACAAGGAGAACCCGGTGGAGCAGGCGGATGCCGGCAACATCTACGCCGTCATTGGTCTGAAGGAAACCACCACCGGTGACACCCTGTGTGACAAGGACAACCAGATCATCCTGGAGTCCATGGACTTCCCGGACCCGGTTATCAAGGTCTCCATCGAGCCGAAGACCAAGGCCGACCAGGAGAAGCTGGGTACCGCTATTCAGAAGCTGGCTGCCGAGGACCCGACCTTCACTGTCGAGCTCGACGAAGAGACCGGCCAGACCGTTATCGGCGGCATGGGCGAGCTCCACCTCGACGTCCTGGTGGACCGCATGAAGCGCGAGTTCAAGGTTGAGGCAAACATCGGTAACCCGCAGGTTGCCTACCGCGAGACCATCCGCAAGAAGGTCGAGTCCCTGGACTACACCCACAAGAAGCAGACTGGTGGTTCCGGTCAGTTCGCAAAGGTCATCGTCACCATCGAGCCTTACAACCCGGATCCGGAAGAGCTGGAAGAGGGCGAGTCCGCAACCTACAAGTTCGAGAACGCCGTCACCGGTGGCCGCGTTCCGAAGGAGTACATCCCGTCCGTCGACGCTGGTATCCAGGACGCTATGCAGTACGGCTTCGTCGCTGGCTTCCCGCTGGTGAACATCAAGGCCACCCTCGAGGACGGCGCTTACCACGACGTCGACTCCTCTGAGATGGCCTTCAAGCTGGCCGGTTCTCAGGTCCTCAAGGAGGCCGTCGCCAAGGCTAAGCCGGTTCTGCTCGAGCCGATCATGGCCGTTGAGGTCGTCACCCCGGAGGAGTACATGGGCACCGTCAACGGTGACATCTCCTCCCGTCGTGGCCAGGTCTTCGCCATGGAGGATCGCTCCGGCGCCAAGGTGGTTAAGGCTAAGGTTCCGCTGTCCGAGATGTTCGGCTACATCGGTGACCTGCGTTCTTCCACCGCAGGCCGTGCAAACTTCACCATGGTCTTCGATTCCTACGCTGAGGTTCCGTCCTCCGTGGCTCAGGCCATCATCGAGGAGCGCACCGGCGCCAAGGCCTAAGGTTTAAGGGGGTCCGATGGACTCCCTACCTTGTGGGGCTGGTAGTCTTCGCCAGTAGGCACCAGCCCCAGCGCTGGGGAGGTAGCGGTCCGCTGAGTGCGTAAACATTTTGCGCGTTGAGCCGGCCGTTACCCTCCCAGGATCCTTTAAATTGATTCTTGTCGAGGGTCAACGTCCGCACCTGATGGGCGGGGTTACCTCCTATTTGGGCAGTTTGAAAAAACTGCGGCATAAATCTAGGATCGTGTAACTGGCACGTAAGAAAGCGTCATTAGCGCTTATGAGCTTCGGCTCGAAGTGCCAATGGCAATACAAACCACGTGGCTGCGAAATACGTAGCCGCCATAGAGTCCAGGAGGACAAACAGTGGCAAAGGAGAAGTTCGAGCGTACGAAGCCGCATGTGAACATCGGCACCATCGGACACGTCGACCACGGCAAGACCACCACCACCGCAGCGATCACCAAGGTTCTGGCTGACGCTTACCCGGAGGAGAACACCGCTTTCGCCTTCGACATGATCGACAAGGCTCCTGAGGAGAAGGAGCGCGGTATTACCATCAACATCTCCCACGTTGAGTACTCCACCCCGAAGCGCCACTACGCACACGTGGACGCCCCGGGCCACGCCGACTACATCAAGAACATGATTACCGGCGCTGCTCAGATGGACGGTGCCATCCTGGTTGTTGCTGCAACCGATGGCCCGATGCCGCAGACCCGTGAGCACGTGCTCCTCGCTCGCCAGGTTGGCGTTCCGTACATCCTCGTTGCACTGAACAAGTGCGACATGGTTGACGATGAGGAAATCATCGAGCTCGTCGAGATGGAGATCCGCGAGCTGCTCGCCGAGCAGGACTACGACGAGGAAGCTCCGATCGTTCACATCTCCGCTCTCAAGGCTCTCGAGGGTGACGAGAAGTGGGCACAGTCCATCGTTGACCTGATGCAGGCTTGCGATGACTCCATCCCGGATCCGGAGCGCGAGCTGGACAAGCCGTTCCTGATGCCGATCGAGGACATCTTCACCATTACCGGCCGCGGTACCGTTGTTACCGGCCGTGTTGAGCGTGGTTCCCTGAACGTCAACGAAGACGTTGAGATCATCGGTATCCGCGACAAGGCTACCTCCACCACCGTTACCGGTATCGAGATGTTCCGCAAGATGATGGACTACACCGAGGCTGGCGACAACTGTGGTCTGCTTCTGCGTGGTACCAAGCGTGAGGACGTCGAGCGTGGCCAGGTTGTCATCAAGCCGGGCGCTTACACCCCGCACACCAAGTTCGAGGGTTCCGTCTACGTCCTGAAGAAGGAAGAGGGCGGCCGCCACACCCCGTTCATGGACAACTACCGTCCGCAGTTCTACTTCCGCACCACCGACGTTACCGGCGTCATCAAGCTGCCTGAGGGCACCGAGATGGTTATGCCGGGCGACAACGTTGAGATGTCTGTAGAGCTCATCCAGCCGGTCGCTATGGACGAGGGCCTGCGCTTCGCTATCCGCGAGGGCTCCCGCACCGTCGGCGCTGGCCGCGTTACCAAGATCCTCGACTAATTCTCGCTAGGGCCTAAGGCCCTTCCTGATTAGCAGGTCTGAAAGCCGCTCAATCCCTGTTGGGGTTGGGCGGCTTTGGTGATCGCGGGCCGACTAGGCTTAAGTGTCATGTTTGACCCAACCCGCATTGACCGCACCCTCGCCGCCCTGCGCGCTGCGTGGGAAGGCCAGCCGGATCTTCCCTTGGGAACCCTGTTTGGCATGCTGGCGGCTGAAGGGTACGGCTGGGGCGTGCCTGACGACGACCTCACGGCCCGCTTGGAGTCCATGGCCGCCGTCCACCCACCGCTTGTGCCTCTCGACGCCAACCTCGTCGCCGAAGGCCTCTGGCTCGTCATCACGCCATCTCATCGGGTGACGTTGGCTCCTCAGGTTCCCACCGCATCCACCTCGACGCAGCCGTCCACCGCACCAGCCCCGACTCAACACCGGGCGAACATCGAGCTCACTTCTCCGTCCGATTGCGTGGCGGTTGTACGCCCCGTGTCTAAGGATGGCCAGCTCGGGCAGCCGGTGGCTTGGCGAGTTTCTGCGCTGCGGCCTGTCGGTCCCGGCCGGCCGCTCGTCATAGCCGATGCCGAGGGCTTTGAGCACCGGTTCGGTGTTGTCGAGTCCGTCACCCGCCTGCGCGAGGACCATCGAGCCCTGTCAGGCCTCAAGCGCCGAAGCGTGGGGGACCGCGTGTGGTTCATCCGCACCGACGCGGAAACAATCCTCCTCGACCACGGACTGCACATCATCGCGCGCAAGAATCGAGAGCTTGTCCGCACCGACTTCTCCTGGCACCGCATCGAGGAGGGCGAAGTCGGAAAACCTTTCCGTGTCCACCTCTCGCGCGGCACCATGCACACGTTCGGCACCATAAGGGAACTCATCCTCGCGGAGTCTGAGCCGTGGAGCTCCTCCGAGTAGTCCTGTCTTTACGTGGACCGCGACTAGGGATCACCGGTGCGCCCGTCAACCATCTTTCGGTTGGCGGGTTTGGCCCTTTAAGGGCTTAACTCCCGGCAGGAAGCG
>NZ_KV797594.1:0-272 GCF_001809405.1 Corynebacterium sp. HMSC055A01
GGCTCATCCCCGCTCACGCGGGGAGCACGTGCCACCTTCATCGTTCTTGTGGTCCGCCCAGGGCTCATCCCCGCTCACGCGGGGAGCACGCCCAAAAGTGCAGGCACGCTTCGGTGTCTACCGGCTCATCCCCGCTCACGCGGGGAGCACGGGGTGGATGCGGAGTTCTCCGGGCCGTCGAGCGGCTCATCCCCGCTCACGCGGGGAGCACTCTAACGCCGGGACTGACTTGATCTTCTATCGGGGCTCATCCCCGCTCACGCGGGGAGCAC
>NZ_KV797595.1:0-212164 GCF_001809405.1 Corynebacterium sp. HMSC055A01
GATGGTGCCCTCGGTGACGGACTCACCGAGCTCCGGCATCTCTACGTCGGTGGCGTCACCAGAAGCAGCAGGGGCCTCGGACTCAGCGTCTTCAGCAGGCTTGTCCGGAGTCTCCTCGGCCTTCTCGGAGGAATCCTCCGACTCCTCAGCAGCCGGTGCGGACTCGCCCTCGTCACCGATGATGGCGATGACCTCGCCCACGTCTACGGTGTCATCTTCCTCTGCCTTGATTTCGAGGATGGTGCCGGCGACTGGGGACGGGATTTCGGTGTCGACCTTGTCGGTGGAGACCTCGAGGAGTGGTTCGTCGACCTCGACGGTGTCGCCGACGGACTTCAGCCACTGGGTAATCGTGCCTTCGGTTACAGATTCGCCCAGTTCGGGCATCACAACAGAGTGTGCCATAAGTATTAAGACTCCTCGAAAGTTGGAATTATTGAAACGCTAGTGTTCGATTCTACAGCGTGTTTATAAAAGGCGCGCACGGGTGGGGTGAATTAGGGCATCCTCCGCGCGAAGGGGCTCAAGGATGCCTCCGGTAGGCTAAAGAGCCATGTTCAACCCCTTCCGCCGCAACAGCTCTAAGTCCCAGCTGCGCCCGCCCCGCGCACCGGGGGAGACGATTCGCGCAGAAGATGCCCGCGAGCTTCAAACCTGGGCACAGGGACGCGCATATATCGAGGCCTTCGTTGAGCCGGAAACCGTGGTCAACGAGATGTCCGTGGTCGTAGTTGATGAGAACGGCGCCTTCATCCGCCGCCGTATCGGCGGGCCGAAAGGGATCGATGCGGTAGCCAAGCTGCTTCGATGCGATGTCTATGACGTCGAGGAGACCGGCTATCCGCAGCGCATGCGCGAGCGCATTGAACGCGAACGCATCCTGCGCAAGAGGGAAGAGCAACGTGAACGCCGCGAGCGCTTTGAGCAGCGCCAGCAGCAGAATAAGGACTAGTCCTTCACGATGGTTGCGCCCGCATCCGCGAGCTCGGCAAGCGCGGCGGCGCCACGGGACTCATCGACAGGCGCGCAGTAGTGTGCCAGAACGCGGACGGCGAAGCCTTCCTTAACTGCGTCGAGCGCCGTGGCCCGCACGCAGTGATCGGTGGCGATGCCAACGATGTCCACGGCGGTGATGTTGTGCTCACGCAACCAGTCTGCCAATGACACACCATCGGCCGCGCCTTCGAACCCGGAATACGCAGCGGTGTATTCGCCTTTGCGGAAGTAGGCTTGGGCGGCGCCGATGGATTCGTGCATGGCGGCACCAAATGAATCAGCAACGCAGTGCACTGGCCAGGAATCGACGAAGTCGGGCGATTCGGAGAAGTGGCTGCCCGGATCGATGTGCCAGTCCTGGGTAGCCACGACGGTGTCATAGCTGGGCTGAAGGGCGCCGATACGGTCAGCCACCTCGTTGCCTTTTTTGGTGGCAAGTGCGCCGCCAGGGCAGAAGTCATGTTGGACGTCAACGATGATGAGTGCAGGCTTCATACGCGGTAATTCTATAGGCTGGATGCCGATGAAATCACCGATTCCTTTTTATCTACAAAAAATCCTCGACCGCGTTCACGACCACGATTCCGGCGAGGTCGCGGACTATATCCCAGAGCTGGCCAGTGCAAACCCTGACCAACTCGGCGTAGCCCTGTGCTCTGTGACGGGGCACCTGTACAGTGCTGGCGATGCGGAGAACCGCTTTACCATCCAGTCCATCTCCAAGCCCTTCGTCTACGCGCTGGCGCTGCAGGAGCTGGGGCTCGATGAGGTTCGTGAGGTCGTCGGCCTAGAGCCCTCCGGCCAGGCCTTTAACGAGCTCTCCCTGGCAAAGGATCACCGCCCAGTGAACCCGATGATCAACGCCGGTGCCATTGTGGTCAACCAGCTCATCAACGGTGTGGACTCCAGCGTGGAGGACCGCGTGGAGAAGATTCGTTCTTTCATTTCAAAGCTGGCGGGGCGCGAGGTGGACGTCGATAAGCGCCTGTGTGACTCCGAGCTCGAGCACGCCGAACGAAACCTTTCGCTCGCGCACATGCTGCGTTCTTATGAGATCATTCAGGACGATGCCCACGACGCGGTACTGTCCTATACCTCGCAGTGCGCGCTGTCGGTCGACGTGCGCGACCTCGCCGTCATGACCGCGACTTTGGCCAATGGTGGGCGCCAGCCGGTGACAGGGGAGAAGATTCTGGACGCCGACGTGTGCCGCATGACCTTGGCAGTGATGAGTTCGTGTGGCATGTATGACGGCGCGGGGCGTTGGATGGCGGAAGTGGGAATCCCCGCTAAGTCGGGTGTGGCCGGCGGGCTCATTGGTACGCTGCCGGGGCAGATTGGTGTGGCGACGTTCTCGCCGCGCCTCGACGAGCAGGGAAATAGCGTGCGTGGCACCGCGATTTTCCGTGAGCTCTCCTCGGACATGGGCCTGCACCTGATGTCCACGGAGAACCGCTTCGGCGTGCACCCGGTGCGCAGCGTCGACGAGGATGAAGGGACCGCGATTATCCGACTGCAGGGCCACATCAATTTCACCGCTACGGAAGCCATCCTCCACGAGCTGGAGGAGCGCCAATTCTCTGGCAAGCGCCTAGCGCTGGACTTCTCGCAGGTTTCCGGCCTGCACACGGTGGGCCGACGCATGCTCAAGGAAGGCCTGCGCCGGCTGCGCGAGGGCGGCAACGAGGTGGCGCTTGTCGACGATAACGGGGTCGTCACCGACCGCGCCATGTCCGACGGCACCGTCCTCCCGCTGGCGGACAAGGAGGACTACGTCATCGCCGGCGAAGAGGTGTGAGCGGCCTGAAGCCGCTCACACGAGGGGCCGAATTGAAGCCGCCCACACGAGATTAGGACTCGGAGATCTCGCGCAGCGTTGCCACCACGGTGCGCACCGGTACGCCGGTGGCGCGCTTCGGGGTGTAGCCGCGCGGAGCGGAACCGTTCCAGGAGGGGCCGGCGATATCGATGTGTGCCCACTCGATGCCTTCGCCTACGAACTGCTTTAGGTAGGTGCCGGCGAACTCCATGCCGCCCTCGCGCTTGGCGTTGATGTTGCGGATGTCCGCGGCCTGGGACTTAATCTCCTCGTCGTGCTCCTCCAGCAGCGGCATCGCCCACGCGTTTTCGCCCACCTCGCGGCCGATTTCGGCGATGCGATCGCGGAAGACCTCGGAGCCCATAACGCCCGCGGTGCGAGAGCCCAGCGCCACGATCTGTGCGCCCGTAAGAGTAGCGGTCTCGATGAGGTAGTCGGGCTTGTCCTCGCTGGCGCGCGCAATGGCGTCGGAAAGCACGAGGCGGCCCTCGGCGTCGGTGTTGAGCACCTCTGAGGTCAGGCCACCGTAGTGGGTAATGACATCGCCCGGGCGGGTGGCGCCAGAGCCCGGCATGTTCTCAGCCAGCGGCAGGGTAGCGGTGATCTGGACCGGCAGCTTTAACTTGGCAGCCGCGATAATGGTGGCAGCCATGGCAGCCGAGCCACCCATGTCCGAGATCATGTCCCACATACCGTTGCCCGGCTTCAAAGAAATACCGCCGGTATCGAAGGTGATGCCCTTGCCCACAAGAGCCACGTGCTTCTTGGCCTTCTTGGGCTTCCAGCTCAGGCGCACCAGGCGCGGCGGGCGGGCCGAGCCCTTACCCACAGCCAAGATGCCACCGAAGCCCTGCTTTGCCAGCTGCTTTTCATCGAGCACCTCGACGTCAAGCCCGGCTTCCTTGGCCTGGCTGGAAATGATGGCGGCGTAGGACTCCGGGTAGAGCTCGTTCGCCGGGGTATTCACCAAGTCGCGGGTGAGCAAGACAGACTCAGCCACGGTGCGAGCGGCCTCGAATTCCTCGGAGGCGGACTTATCAGCCACAACGACGAAGGTTGCCGGCTGTTCCTTTTCCGTGAGCTCGGTGGAGCGGATGCCGCGGTAGGCGTAGCCGCCAAGGATGAGGCCTTCGACGGCGGCGCTCACACCGAAGTCCGCGAGGGTGGTCACGATGGTGCCCACGCCCGCGGTGGCGCGAGCGGCGCTGCCCGCGGCGCGGCGCAGCGCTTCATCGTCGAGTTCCTCGACGCCGCCCAAACCCAGCGCGATGACCTGTGCGGCGCCCGCCTTCTGCGGTGCGGGGACCTTCACGATTTCCCCAGCCTTGCCCGTCGCCCCCACTGCGGTGAGGGCCTCATACGTCGAGCGCAGCGCCGAGGAGCCGAGCAGGGAGGTACCCGGCACCTCGAGCCCATCCTCGCCAGCAAAGGTTGCGATCAACAGGGCGTCCGCCTGCTTGGGGGCCTTCTTGGCCAGCTCAACGGTGGGGAAAGAGCCGCGTGCGGGCAATTCGAACGTGGTAGAAGCCACGGTGTCCTCCTTGAGAAAAGTGACAATGGGATACTCCTCACACCCTACCCGTGTCCATGATGTGGAACGCGTCAGGGGCGATGCGCTCAAGAGGTGACTACGCCGCTAGGGCATTTCTGCATATCTATAGGTGTTGGGGGAGTACGCTATGAAACATGTTGAATTACACCGTGACGCGAACTGAAAACCCCACCTCCCCGGAGCGCCTGCAGGAGATTTTGGCTAACCCGGGCTTTGGCAAATACTTCACCGATCATATGGTGACGATTGACTGGACCGAGGACAAGGGATGGCATGACGCGCAGGTGCGCCCCTACGCGCCGTTCAGTATGGATCCGGCGTCCACTGTCTTCCACTATGGCCAGGCTATCTTCGAGGGCATCAAGGCCTACCGCCAGCCCGATGGCAGCATCGCCACCTTCCGCCCGGAGCAGAACGCGCAGCGTCTGCAGGCTTCCGCGGAGCGCATGGCCATGCCGCAGCTTCCGGAAGAAGAGTTCATTGAGTCTCTGCGCCAGCTTGTCGACGTCGACCAGGCCTGGGTCCCCGAAGCCGGTGGCGAAGCAGCTCTGTACTTCCGCCCCTTCATGATCGCTACCGATGTGTCCCTGGGCGTGCACCCGGCGCACTCCTACCGCTATGTTGTCATCGCCTCCCCGGCCGGCGCGTACTTCTCCGGTGGTATCAAGCCGGTGTCCGTCTGGCTGTCCACCGACTTTGTTCGCGCTGCCCCCGGCGGCACGGGTGCGGCCAAGTTTGCCGGCAACTACGCGGCCTCCCTGCTCGCTCAGGCGCAGGCAGCGGAGAAGGGCTGCGACCAGGTGGTGTGGTTGGATGCTATCGACCGCACCTACATCGAGGAGATGGGCGGCATGAACCTGGCCTTCGTCTACGGCGAAGAGGGCAACCAGACTCTGGTAACTCCGGCGTTGTCGGGCTCGCTGCTTCCGGGCATTACCCGCAAGTCCCTGCTGCAGGTGGCCGAAGATATGGGCTTGAAGGTCGAAGAGCGTCGCATCACCTACAAGGAGTGGGAGCAAGACGTTGCTTCCGGTGCGATGGTGGAGGCCTTTGCCTGCGGTACCGCTGCCGTCATTACCCCGGTGGGCCACGTCATGGGCACCGATACTGACTTCCACATCAACAACGATGAGGCAGGGGCCACGACGATGGCTTTGCGTGAGCGCCTCACCGGCATCCAGCGCGGGTCCGTTGAGGATACCCACGGCTGGCTGCACACGCTGGTTGAAGCGAAATAAGTGGGTTGCCTAGGCGAGCTCGGCGGCCAGCTGCACCAGCGGCAAGGCCGCGAGCGCGCCGAGGGGGAAACCTTCACTCAGGTTTAAATCAAGCAGTGGGGTTAGTCCCAGCTCTTTGAGAGCAAGGGCATAAGCCGGTTCGGGGGTGGTCGTCCCTGCGCGCAGCCAGCCCTTCACGCCGGGCGCGGTGCGCTCGGCCAAGACGGCGGCGGTGGCGGCCAGTGGACCGTCGATAAGCACCGGCGTCCGCCGCGCCGTGGCTTGCGCGATGAAACCCACCAGCGCCGCGAGGCTCGGGGAACCGATGGTCTGCACGACCTCCCAGCCCTCCAGGTTGCGGGCGCGGAACATGGAGTCGCGCACGACGCTCACGCGGGCTTTCCACATTGCATCCGTGATGCCGCTGGCCAGAGTATTCGTCCCCACAATCGCCACCGGTTCGGTATGGGTAATCCGGCCCATGACACTGGCGGCGACGGTGTTTGCGCCGATACCACAATCAGACGTGATGAGCAGATCTGTGCCCGAATCGATCTCTCGGTCAGCCGTAGCCATACCGAGTTCGATGTGTGATTCGCACTCTGCCGGGGACATAGCGGCGGAGGAGTCGCCAGGCTCAGCGCTGGTGGACTCTGTGCTGCATTCGACGAAGTCGATGCCCGCTCCTGCACGCTCCGCGGCGCTGAAGAGATTATCGCGCCACCGATCTGCATCGTTGGGGGAGTGCTCTGTGGCCCCTGTACCGTCGACGGTGCGTTCAACGTTGGCATCAGTGCCCTCAAAGACGATGGCTCGGGGGCGCTGAAGGGGCTTCGCCTGCGGGGAATCCTGCGCTGCCGCCAACCACGCGGCAATTTCTGCTACGCGGTTTGGGTGAGCTGCGGTTGAAGGGCGCAGCTGGGGAACGGCGGTGAATTCAGGCATGTGTCCTCCGGATTAGACGGTGGCTCCGCGCTCCACCTGCGGGCGCGGGGTGCGCCACTTACGCGGCTGGGAGGCGCGGGAGTACGCGTAGAAGCCTAGGCCAAAACCGGCCTCGGTGGTGCCGGGGAACTTGAGGCGTACGGCGTTATTGCACTTGCGCGCGAGCCAGAAACCCTCGACAGCGAAGACAACGATGACCGCCATGGCGCCGATAGAAATGATCTGGGATAGGCGCGGATCCCGGCTGCCGACGAACATGAGCACCAGCAGCACGATCATAAAGGGCATGACCCATTCGTTGATGAAGCGGCGGGAATCTACCCAATCACGTACGTACCGGCGAACCTCGCCCTTATCGCGGGCGAGCAAGTAGCGCTCGTCACCGGCGGCCATGCGTTCCTGTGCCACCTTGTTGCGCTCGCGGGACTCTTGACGCTCCTTGCGCTTGTATTCCTTCCATTCCGCCTTAGACATGGAAGCCTTGAGTTCCTTGCGGTGCTGGTAGCGCTGCGCGTCCGACATCCCCCGGGGATCACGCTTGACGCCGCGGGCGATTTCCTGCGCATCACGCTTGGGCGTGGGGCGGCCCTTCGGCGGCGTGTAGCCCTTGCGGTGCGGTTTCTCGGCGGCGGGTTGCTCTTCCGGCGCCGGGGTCTGCTCGGCGGGGGAAGAAGTCTTGTCATCTTTTTGCCACGGAAGTTTCACGCTGTTTAGCGTACAAGGTCTAGCAGACATAGCGGGAATAGGCCCGCGGGAGAGAGCGTTGTGGTGAGGGAACAGGACACCAGTGAACCACTAGTGAACTGTGAGGCATCCTTTCTTCCTCACCTGTGAGGGGGTAGGGTGGGCTCCAGAAAAATTCCGCATATATAAGAGGAGAAATCATGACCGCTCCCGCATCTGCAACCGGAGTTATCCTGACCGAGGCCGCTGCCGCCAAGGCAAAGTCCCTGCTTGAGCAGGAAGGCCGCGACGATCTGTCACTGCGCATTGCTGTCCAGCCAGGTGGCTGCGCGGGTCTGCGCTACCAGCTCTACTTCGATGACCGCACCCTGGATGGTGACAAGGTGGACACCATTGGCGGCGTCAACCTCGTCGTGGACAAGATGTCCATCCCTTATCTCACCGGTGCCAAGATTGATTTCTCGGACACCATTGAGGCCCAGGGCTTTACCATCGACAACCCCAACGCCGGCGGCTCCTGCGCTTGCGGTGACTCCTTCAATTAAATTCAAGTAAAGCCACGTTGACAAAACGATAGAGCCCTCGTCCGCAGTGTGCGGCGAGGGCTTCGTCAGTTTTGTTGTTTGGACTAGAGCTTCACGGGGTAGTCGCGCTGCTCGATCTTCGGGTCGATGCGGTCTTCCACGAAGATGCCGTGCCAGATCATGAAGGACAGAACCGTCCACAGGCGGCGCGAGTGATCGGATACTCCGTCGCGGTGTTCCTTGAGCATCTCCAGTACTTCCTTCTTGTTGAAGATGTCCTCGGTCTGGGACTCCGTGATCTGATCTTGGGCCCAACCGTAGAGTTCATCGCCGGCCAGCCAGTGGCGCAAGGGAACTGGGAAGCCAAGCTTCTTGCGGTGCAGCACGTGCGGCGGGACGATCTGCTCCATGGCCTTGCGCAGCGCGTACTTGGTGGTGCCGTGCGAAATCTTGAGGTCATAGGGGATGGTCTCCGCGACCTTAAACACTTCCTTGTCAAGGAAGGGCACGCGTAGCTCGAGCGAGTTGGCCATGTTCATCTTGTCGGCCTTGACCAGGATATCGCCGCGCATCCACGTAAACAGGTCGAGGTGCTGCATGCGGGCTACGGGGTCGAAGTCCTGAGACTGCGCATAAATCGGCGCGGTCACCTCGCGGTGGTCCCATTCCTGTTTAGCCCAGGGCAGGACGCGCTGGAGCTGCTCGAAGTTGAAGGAACGAGCATTTCCGTAGTAGCGCTCCTCCATGGTCATGGAACCGCGGTTGAGCAGGGACTTGCCCTTCATTCCTTCGGGGAGCACCTGTGAGAGCTTGCCCAAGCCGCGGCGCAGTGGGGAAGGAATTTTCTCAAACGGAGCCAGCGAGAGCGGTTCCTTGTAAATGGTGTAGCCACCGAAGAGCTCGTCTGCGCCTTCGCCGGAAAGTACCACCTTGACGTGTTTGCGGGCCTCCTGGGCAACGAAGTACAGCGGCACGAGGGAAGGATCGGCAACGGGATTGTCCAGGTACCACATGATCTTCGGGACGGCGTCGGCGTACTCCTCGGGGGAGACAATTTTGACGATGTGCTCCACACCGATTGCCTCGGCAGACTCGGCGGCGACATCCACCTCGGAATAGCCTTCCCGCTCGAAGCCAGTAGTGAAGGTGAGCAGGTTCGGATTGTGGCGCTTGGCCAAGGCCGCAATGGCAGTGGAGTCAATGCCGCCGGACAGGAAGGAACCTACGGTTACATCGGCACGCATGTGCTTCTCGACGCTATCCTCCAACGCCCGTGCAATCTTGTCGAAGAGCTTTTGCTCTTCGCCCTGCTTAACGGGCTGAATAGGGAAGCGAGGCTTGAAGTAGCGCTCAGACACGACCTTTTCGCCGGGACGAAGAGTAACGGTGCAACCCGACTCGACGCGGCGAATATTGGCGTGGAGGGATTCCGGTTCCGGCACGTACTGCAGGTCGGTGTAGTGCTCGATGGCGCGCTTATCAAGGCTGAGATCTAGACCTAGCGAATTGGCCATCGAGAGGATGCACTTCATCTCGGAGGCGAAAACCGTGCCGGCAGCCGTGGTGGCGTAATAGAGGGGCTTGATGCCGAACTGGTCTCGAGCGGCAAACATCGTGCGCGTTTCGGTGTCCCAGATGACGAAACCAAACATGCCGCGTAGGTGCTCTACTACGTCCTTGCCCCAGTGGTGGTAGCCGACGACGATGGGCTCACCATCGCCCTCGGTGTTAAAGGTGTAGCCGGCGGCGATGAGCTCTTCGCGCAGTTCGACGTAGTTGTAAATTTCGCCGTTGAAGGTGAGAGCGTAGCGCTGTGGGTTGTCTTCGGGGCCCCAACGCAGCGGCTGGTGGGAGTGCTCGAGGTCGATGATGGACAGGCGGTTAAAGCCAAAAGCCGCATCATCGTCATGCCAAGTACCAGCAGCGTCGGGGCCGCGATGGCGCATGCACTGGAGGGACTGCTCGAGTGCCTCCACGTGTTGGGCGGCGTTGCGATCGGCGCTGAGCAGCGCGCAGAGTCCGCACATAAACTTGCTTCTCCTTATATATCAAGGTCTATCCTCGACACACTTTACGGCTGGAGTTGGGCGATCTGCGAACCCCGCGCCGCGTTCCCCGTTAGGGTGCGAACTTTCGGATGATGTACAGCAGTATGCCTTGTGAATTGAGTCATAGGCGGAAGGGGGAGGGTGGGGTAGCTGGTGTGACCTTGCGCAGGTGGGCCGGTAACATCCCGTACGTTCACTATTTATAGAGCGGAACTAACACCTGATCAGTCCAGCGAAAAGGTCTGAAATTCAGGCGTGATCCTCTATCCTGATTGGGTAGGAATGCTCTGTGAGTATTCGAGAAGTTTGTGTGCACAGAAAGGCAGAACACACGTGGGACAGCGTAAGCAACGCAACCTCGGCCGTAAGGCAGGCTTGGCGGGCGTTATCGCTCTGGGCGGTCTAGCTCTGGCAGGTTGTGACGTCGCAGCGCCGACGGCCGTTGAAAATCTCCTAGGTATGGGTTGGCCAAAGGGTGTTACCCCTGAGGCTCACTCGATGTACAACTTCTGGATCTGGGTCTGGGTTGCTGCATGGATTATCGGCTTTATTATGTGGGGTCTCTTCCTCACTGCCATCTTCCGTTGGAGCGCGAAGAAGGCCGAGAAGGCTGGCAAGGGCGAGTTCCCGAAGCAGCTGCAGTACAACGTGCCGCTGGAGATGGCATTGACCATCATTCCGATCCTTATCATTATGGGCCTGTTCTTCTTCACCGTTCAGGCACAGCAGAAGGTTACGGCCTTGGATAAGAACCCTGAGGTCACCGTTGACGTGACTGCCTTCCAGTGGAACTGGAAGTTTGGTTACGCCGAGAATAAGGTTGATGGCGAGAATTACAATGGCGCCGATACTGAGCGCCAGAAGCTCGCTGAGGAATCTGCTGTGGATCCAGAGGGTACTGCGAACCCCAACCCGATTCACGGTAAGTCCATGGGCGACATTTCCTACCTCAACTTCAACAAGATTGAGACCGTCGGTACCACCGAAGAGGTTCCGGTTCTGGTTCTCCCGGTAGACACTCCGATTGAGTTCCGTCTTGCCTCCGGCGACGTTTCCCACGCATTCTGGGTTCCGGAGTTCCTGTTTAAGCGCGATGCCTACGCACACCCGGAGAAGAACTCCCAGGAGCGTCGCTTCCAGGTTGAGAAGATTGAGGAAAAGGGTGCCTTCGTCGGCCGCTGTGCTGAGATGTGCGGTACCTACCACTCCATGATGAACTTCGAGATCCGCACCGTTGACCGCGCGGACTTCAACGAGTACCTCAAGTTCCGCGAGGAGAATCCGCAGGCAACCAACGCCGAGGCCCTTGAGCACATTGGTGAAGAGCCTTACGCAGTTACCACCACTCCGTTCAACTCGCTGCGCGATACTCGCGATGCCGACAACTTCGTTGACACCTCGTCTGCGGCATAAGAAAAGGAACTGATACACAATGCGTGCAACATCTAAGGTCTTTTACTCAATTGCGACCTACCTCTTCGTGTCGCTCATCGTCTACATCATTGGTGTTAACTACGTCAAGGATGATGGCTACCTGTACGGCGCCGAGTGGGTCGGTATCGTTGGCATGCTCCTTGCCATGCTTCTCTGTATCATGCTGGGCGGCTACCTCCACTTCACCGATAACCGCGTTGACGTCACTCCGGAAGATTGGGAGGAAGCGGAGACTGAAGACGGAGCCGGTATTCTCGGCTTCTTCTCTCCGAGCTCCATTTGGCCGCTGTGCATGACCGGCTCCATCGCGGTGCTGGGTCTTGGCATCATCTTCCTCTACTTCTGGATGATCATCCTGGGTGCTGTCTTGCTCGTGACGTCCGTTACCGGCCTGTCCCTGCAGTACGGTCTTCCGAAGGAAAAGCACTAAGGCTTAGCCACTCCTGCCGCGCGACTTAGCGCCACGACTTCTCACGCCCCTGCCACACAACGTGGCGGGGGCCTTGTCGATCTTCAAGGCGTCGCGAAGCGTTGCAAAAAGTTCCCGGAGGCCCCAAAAAAATTTGTGTAGCCCGGCAGACTGGGGAAGGGCTTGGGGTACCAGGATGGCTGGGAGCAGGTCGGCCGTAGGAATTCCAGCACGTTAACGTGCGTTTTTACGGGGGTCATCCGAAAGTTGCAGTCCTGCACTTACGCGGCCGAGCGGGGGTGTGATTTATCTCATTAGGGCACGTCATGGGGAAGTAGCTCTGGCGGACGGGCTCCGGGTAGTTGACGTGCTTTGAATGCTTGCCGTCTTCGTTAGTACGTTGCACTACCTGCAGGGATGGGGCGTCGTAAAGCGCGGTGAAAAGTTCCCAACTATTTCCTGAATGATTTGGGCACTCCGGACGAGCTGAAGATAGTGAAGGTCTATGCTCTGGCCTCAAAAAAATCGGGGGGAAATGAGATGACTTATGCGGCTAGACCAGCCATACTGTTATGCGTGACGAGCGTAGTTTCTAACCAAGGTATGGCAGCACCACGTGTTGCCGCGCTGAACCGACCCAACATGG
Organism: Corynebacterium sp. HMSC055A01; assembly: GCF_001809405.1. NCBI lineage: Bacteria > Bacillati > Actinomycetota > Actinomycetes > Mycobacteriales > Corynebacteriaceae > Corynebacterium > Corynebacterium sp. HMSC055A01. The sequence goes on from NZ_KV797595.1 coordinate 12,275, forward strand.
TCAGCGTTGGCACCATCGTGTTCCTGTCTCAGGAATTGATGTTCTTTGCTGGACTGTTCGCGATGTGGTTCACCTCGCGTGCGAACGGCCAGGAGGGTGACTGGGCTGAGCACACCGCGCACATCAACGTGCCGATGGGCTTCATCATTACGACAGTCCTGGTTCTTTCCTCCGTGACCTCTCAGTTCGGCGTGTTTGCAGCAGAAAGGGGTGACGTATACAAGCTCCGACTCTGGTACTCGGTGACCATCGCGTTGGGTGTTGTCTTCCTAGGCATCATGGCGTTCGAGTGGACAGAGTTGATCATGGCTGGTGTCACTGTTCAGTCCAGCGTGTTCGGTTCGGTCTTCTACATTCTGACCGGCTTCCACGCGGCTCACGTGACTGCGGGTCTGATTTCCTTCGGAATCATCTTGGCGCGCATCGCCCGCTCCAAGTTCACGCCTGCACAGGCCACCGCGGCAATGGCAGTGTCCTACTACTGGCACTTCGTTGACGTTGTGTGGATCGGCGTGTTCGTAGTCATCTACCTAGTTCAGTAGGCCGTAGTCGCCGGGGAGCAACCGGCCTACAGCCATTCATTTCCATGTACGAGTTATCTAAAGGAAAATGATGGATAACATCCAGCAGCCCGCCGCAGTGGAAGACACCACTGCCGCGGCTAAGAAGACCCGCCGTCGCCGCAAGGCGAAGCGCACGCTGGCTGGCGTCTTTGCGCTGAGCATCGGCCTTACCGGCGCTGGCGTCTTGGCTTCTGCCTTGACCCCTGACGCGCAGGTGGCTACAGCCGCAAAGGATGACCAGGCACTCGTTCAAGAGGGCAAGGACATCTACGAAGTCGCTTGTATTACCTGCCACGGCGCTAACCTGCAGGGCATCCAGGACCGCGGCCCGTCCCTCGTTGGCATTGGTGCCGGCTCCGTGTACTTCCAGGTTCACTCCGGCCGCATGCCGATGATGTCTAACGACGCTCAGGCTGAGCGCAAGACTCCGCGCTACACCGAGCAGCAAACCCTGGCGCTTGCCGCTTATGTTGCTGCCAACGGTGGCGGTGCCGATATCGTCTACAACGAGGACGGCTCCGTTGCGCAGGAATCCCTGCGCGGCGCTAACTACAACGGGCAGATTCAGGCAGAGGACGTAGCTAAGGGTTCTGAGCTCTTCCGCATGAACTGCGCGTCCTGCCACAACTTCACCGGCAAGGGCGGCGCGCTGTCCTCCGGTAAGTTTGCCCCGCCGCTGGCTCCGGCCAACGAGCAGGAGATCTACCAGGCAATGCTGACCGGTCCGCAGAACATGCCGAAGTTCTCTGACCGTCAGCTGACCGCAGACGAGAAGAAGGACATCATCGCCTACCTCAAGTCTGCAAAGGAAACCCCGTCCCCGGCCGGCTGGTCGCTCGGCGGTCTCGGCCCAGTGGCTGAGGGCCTGGCAATGTGGATCATCGGCATCAGCCTTCTGTGCGTTGCCGCTATGTGGATTGGATCTCGCTCATGAGCAACGTAAAGAAGAATTACTCTCGCAAAGAGCTCGATGCTATGAGCAACGACGAGCTCGCAGCACTCGGCACCGAGCTTGACGACGTTACCGTCGCATTCCGCAAGGAACGCTTCCCGGTCGAGGGCGACCCCGCTGAGAAGCGCGCCGCCGGCAATGTCACCTTCTGGCTCATCGTTTCTGTACTGATGGGCATCGCCTTCCTTGGCGTTTACCTTTTCTGGCCGTGGCAGTACAAGATGCTGGGGGAGGACGGCCTGTGGTGGCACACGCTCTACACCCCGCTGCTGGGCCTGACTTCCGGCCTGTGCATTCTGGGCCTGGGCTTCGCCATTGTTCAGTACGTCAAGAAGATTCTCCCGGAGGAGATCTCAGTCCAGCGTCGCCACGACGGTCCTTCCGAAGAGGTTGACCGCCGCACGCTGACCGCGCTGCTTAATGATTCTTGGAACACGTCGACGCTGGGTCGCCGTTCCACCATCAAGGGTCTGCTCGGCGGCGCCGGCGTTCTGTTCGGCCTGACGGTTATTGCGCCGCTGGGTGGCGCCATCAATAACCCGTGGAAGAAGCGCCACGATCTGAACTATGCCGGCGACGGCACGTTGTGGACCTCCGGTTGGACCATGCATGAAAAGGGCGTCAAGCTCTACCTTGCTCGCGACACCGGTACTATCGCCGAGAAGCATGAAGGCGAATCCGGCACTCACTACACCACCCGCGGTGTTACCCGCCTGGTTCGTGTACGTCCGGAGGACCTTGCGGCCGGCGGCATGGAGACTGTTTTCCCGCTGGCTGCTGAGGATGTCAACGATGGTGCTGAGTACTCCGAGGACAAGGACGTCTACGAGAACCACATGCACTCCATCCATGGCAACCGTAACGCCGTGATGCTCATCCGCCTGCGCAACGATGATGCCAAGAAGGCCATCGAGCGCAAGGGCCAGGAGGACTTCCACTACGGCGATTACTACGCCTACTCCAAGATTTGTACCCATATTGGTTGCCCGACCTCGTTGTACGAGGCTCAGACCAACCGCATTCTCTGCCCGTGCCACCAGTCGCAGTTCGACGCTCTGCACTACGGCAAACCGGTCTTCGGTCCGGCCGCCCGTGCACTTCCGCAGCTGCCGATTGACGTGGACGAAGAGGGCTACCTCATTGCTAAGGGCAACTTCATCGAGCCCGTCGGACCTGCATTCTGGGAGCGTAAGTCATAATGAGTAACAAACTTGCACAGATGGGTAACAACATGGACGAGCGGTACTCCGCTGCCGGCGTCCTGCGTACCCAGCTCAACAAAGTCTTTCCCACTCACTGGTCCTTCATGCTCGGTGAGATGGCACTGTACAGCTTCATCATCTTGGTGCTGACCGGCATCTACTTGGCGCTGTTCTTCGATCCTTCCATCACGAAGGTCATTTACGACGGCGCTTACACCCCGCTCAACGGTGTGGAGATGTCGCGTGCCTATGCAACTGCGCTTGACCTCTCCTTCGAGGTTCGCGGTGGTCTGTTCGTGCGCCAGATGCACCACTGGGCAGCACTCATGTTCATGATGTCCATGATTGCCCACATGCTTCGCATCTTCTTCACCGGTGCGTTCCGTCGCCCGCGTGAGGCTAACTGGATTATCGGTTGCGCCTTGATTCTCTTGGGCATGATCGAGGGCTTCCTCGGTTACTCCCTTCCGGACGACCTCCTCTCCGGTGTCGGTCTGCGAATCATGTCCGCCATTATCCTGGGCCTGCCGATCATCGGCACCTGGCTGCACTGGGCCATCTTCGGTGGCGACTTCCCGTCCGACCTGATGCTGGATCGTTTCTACATCCTGCACGTGCTGGTTATCCCGGGCATCATCCTGGGCCTGATTGCAGCTCACCTCATCATGGTCTGGTTCCAGAAGCACACCCAGTTCCCTGGACCGGGCCGCGCTGAGAACAATGTTGTTGGCGTCCGCATTATGCCGGTCTTCGCCACCAAGGCCATTGGCATGGGCATGATGGTTGCCGGCGTGCTGGCTCTCATCTCCGGTCTGATGACTATTAACTCCATCTGGAACCTTGGCCCGTACAATCCGTCTCAGGTTTCCGCTGGTTCCCAGCCGGATATTTACATGCTGTGGACTGACGGTGTTGCTCGTGTCATGCCGGCATGGGAGCTCTACATCGGCAACTACACGATTCCGTCCGCCTTCTGGGTTGCACTGCTCTGTGGCTTGATGGTTGTGTTGCTGTTTGCTTACCCGTTCATCGAGAAGAAGCTGACTGGTGACGACGCCCACCACAATCTCTTGCAGCGCCCGCGCGATGTCCCGGTTCGCTCCGCTATTGGCGCGGCTGCCATCACGTTCTTCCTTCTGGTGACGCTGTCCGGTGGTAACGACCACGTGGCTCACTTCTTCCAGATCTCCCTGAACGCGATGACTTGGGTTGGCCGTATCGGTCTCATCGTCCTGCCGCCGATCGCTTACTTCATGACTTACCGCATCTGCGTTGGTCTGCAGCGCTCCGACCGTGAGGTCCTGGAGCACGGTATTGAGACTGGCGTTATCAAGCAGCTGCCGAATGGTGCCTTCATTGAGGTCCACCAGCCGCTTGGCCCGGTGGATGACCATGGCCACCCGGTTCCGCTCGAGTACTCCGGTGCCGCGGTTCCGAAGCAGCTCAACCAGCTGGGTCTGGCTGACTCCGAGACGCAGGGCATCTTCTCTTCCGATGACCCGTCCATCGTCTCCCGCGTCAACGAGATTCGCCACGAGAACCACGCTGAGGAGGCGGAGATGTTCCGCCAGCTCAACGAGTCTAATCGCCGCGAAGACGAGGAGAACGGCCGCATCTAGCGCCTTCACTCGCTGAAACACGCTCACAAGAGCCCGTGCTCCTTTCCAATACGAGGAAAGGAACACGGGCTCTCAGCGTTTCTGTATCCGCTTTGTAGCGCTGTGACGGGCGGGTAGGACGCAGTGGTGGGTCCTGAACCGGCAAAGCGGGCAGTGGCCCTGCCAGAGTTGGGTATAGCGGCTGCAGTTAACTTTCCGTTAACCGTGAATCAACTTTGCCCCTTTATGCCACTCAAGGTGGCTGATCTCTAATGGTCGAGCAATAGCACCGGGGTCGGTGGAGGAATCTGCTAAAAGTCCACAGCATTTCTTGATTCTTTGGTGGTGTTTTAGGAGTGCACTGTGGGTAGGTTGGGGCATTTGATGCCCGGCATTACCGGTGTGTGACGAAGGTTACATCATTATTTTTATGGCGAATTCGGATTCCGGTCATGCGCTATTGGTCTAGTGGTCTCGCGTTGGCTGGCGACCCTGTTGTGGCAGGTTGTTGCCTGTATCTTCTGGTGGGTAGTGTGTATTGGAGTCGGGGCTGCGCGGGGGATGTCTTTTAGGTTTCCGTTTGATAACAGGACGGTAACGAAGCCGGTTTTGCGTTTCTGACTCGACATCTCTTGTGATGATTTCGTAACCTATTCGAGACATTGAGTTACCGACACGGTGTACACATCACCGGTGCTCAATACGAACTGAAGATTTAAGCGCCGCGTCTGGCCCCTCCTAAAACCGGGGGCCGAGCGGAGATGGCTCTACAGGAATGGGTCATCGTCGAACGCTAGGCCCGCCCCTTGGGTCAGAGCTTTTGCCCGCGTCATCAAGAAGGTGAATGAATGATTCGCCGTCTTGGCGGGCGAAGTAGGCGCATAGGAAGATTTGGAGTTTAAATTCGTGGCTAAGCACCGTCGTCAGGGCAACGTGAACACCCGTCGCATCGCATCTACCGCTGCTATCGCAGCAACCGCAGCTGTTACCGTACCGGCTGCCGCCAACGCTGCCGAGGTCGTTGTTCCGGACACCGACATCCGCTTTGAGGTCGCCGGCCTGGAGAATGTTCCTAACATTCAGCAGCTGCCCAACGTTGATCGCTACATCCCTGCCTTCAAGGCAAACCAGGGTGGCGGCTACGCCGCTGCTGTTGAGTCCCCGGCGACACCGGCCCCGGCGCCGACCCAGTCCGTGGGCGAGAAGGTTCTTGAAGCCGCTCGTTCCGCCATCGGTTCCCCGTACGTCTACGGCGCTAACGGCCCGAGCGCCTTCGATTGCTCTGGCCTGACCTCCTGGGCTTACCAGCAGGCTGGCGTGTCCATCCCGCGTACGTCCCAGGCGCAGGCATCTGCCGGCACCCCGGTGTCCCTCGATGCGCTGCAGCCGGGTGACATCATCGTGTACTACTCTGGTGCATCTCACGTTGGCATCTACACCGGCCATGGCACCATCATTGACGCTCTGAACTCCGGTACCCCGGTGGGTGAGCGTTCCCTGAACTACATGCCGATTCACTCCGCAGTTCGCTTCTAAGCGCACTCGGTAATCGTCCTAACCCCTTCCGCCGCTCTTGCCATGTTGATGGTGAGGGTGGGGAAGGGGTTCGGCTATTCTTGTAGACGTTATGTTTTTGCTCGACTGAGGGTATAATTCAGTTATCTATTAACCTTCTCTAAGTTTCGGGGGTATCCATGTCGCGTCGTGGCCTTGCGTGTGCGGTCGCTGCACTTGCCTTGAGCACGGTTCCAGTTGCCATCCTTTCACCGTCGGCTGTGTCCCAGGAGGTTTCTCCGGAGCAGCAGCAGGAAGGCGCTCCGCAAGCGGAGGATCCTGAAGACCTGCCCGGCCTCATTGAGCGCATGGCGGACGTCGCCCAGCGCGTGTCTGCCAAGGGTGAGGAAGTCAAGGGGCTCGAGGATGAGCTCGCTGAGTCGGAGAAAGAGATCGGCGAGCTGGAATTAAAGGCCGAGGAAGCGCAGCGTACTTCCGAAGATGCCTCAGCCGCTGTGGCCGAACAACAGGAACGCATCGATGCTCTAGCGCAGAAGCGCTATCGTAGGAATGCCGCTGCAACGTCGGTCTCCGCCGCCCTCAATGCAAATGACGTGGCCAGTGCGGTAGAACGGATGGGCTATCTAGGTGCCCTATCCAAGGCCGCGAAGCGTGAGGAAGACGCAATGGTCGCGGCTTCCGCAGCGGCCGACAACGCGCATCAAGAGGCGGTTGATGCCGCCGAGGAGGCACGCCATAAGCGTGACGAGCTGCAGGTAAAGCGTGACTCGGTGCTGAAAGAAAAGGCCGAGCTGGAAGAACAACAGAAGGAACTTGAGGCCACCGTTGATGGCTTAAGCCCAGAAGCGCGTGAGGCATGGGTCCAGCACTTCGGTGGATCCTCCGACCTTGACTTGGCTGCGCTGGCCGATGGCTCCGGGTCTGCCGCTGTGGAAGCCGCTCTCAGCCGTATTGGCGCCCCGTATGGCTGGGGCGCAACGGGTCCTGATGTTTTTGACTGTTCTGGCCTGATGGTGTGGAGCTATCAGCAGATGGGCAAGAGCATTCCGCGCACCTCGCAGGCGCAGCTCGCCGGTGGTACGCCGGTGCCGCTGGACCAACTCCAGCCCGGCGATATTGTGGGCTATTACCCCGGCGTTACCCACGTGGGAATGTATATCGGTGATGGCCAGATTGTTCATGCCTCCACCTATGGCGTCCCCGTGGCCGTGGTGCCGCTGAATTCCATGCCGGTGGAAGGTGCCGTACGCTATTAGGACATGGCGCGCACACTCCTCGTCACCAATGACTTCCCGCCCACCATCGGCGGGATCCAGTCCTATCTTCGAGATTTTCTGGCGACCCTCAACCCGCAGGATGTCGTGGTTTTCGCCTCGACTCAAGACGGGGACGCCGCTGCGGAGTATGACTCGACGCTGCCCTATACCGTGGTCCGCTGGCCGCGCTCCATCATGCTGCCAACGCCTGCTACGGCCCGCCAGATGCAGCGCCTCATCCGAGAACACGATATCAAGGCCGTGTGGTTTGGTGCTGCGGCCCCACTCGCGCTCATGGCGCCGGCAGCGCGTGCAGCGGGCGCGCGCCGCATCGTAGCCACAACGCACGGGCATGAGGTGGGGTGGTCCATGCTTCCTGGGGCACGGCAAGCCTTGCGCAGGATCGGCAAGTCTTCGGATGTCCTCACGTATATCTCGGACTACACGCGCAACAGGTTGGAGCCCGCGTTCGGCTCGGGTGCGCGGTGGGTTCATTTGCCCTCGGCGGTCAACCTGGAGGATTTCACGCCAGCTACCGCAGCAGAGAAGCAGGCGGCCCGTGCGCATTTCGGGTTGGGCCCCGGCCCAGTAATTGTCTGCATCTCCCGTCTGGTCCCGCGTAAAGGTCAGGATCAACTCTTGCGCGCTATGCCAGCGGTGCGTGGGCGAATTCCAGATGCGCAATTACTCATTATCGGACGCGGCCGCTACGAGCCGACCTTGCGTGAACTTGCGCATCTGTACTGCCCAGACGCCGTGATTCAGGAGGCGCGGGATACGGCGGAATTGCGTTTGGCCCTCCATGCGGCCGATGTATTCGCCATGCCTGCACGCACACGAGGTGGCGGACTCGACGTCGAGGGACTCGGCATTGTTTACCTTGAGGCGCAGGCGGCGGGGCTGCCAGTGGTTGCTGGAGATTCCGGCGGAGCGCCGGAGACGGTGACTCCGGAGACAGGGCTCGTTGTGCGCGGGTCTTCGGTGCCGGAGCTTGAGGAGGCGCTGTGCACGTTGCTTGGCGATGCCCCCCGGGCCCACCGTATGGGGGCAGCCGGGCGCCGCCACGTGGAGGAGCGCTGGACGTGGGAAATCATGGGCGCACGATTGCGCGAGATTCTCGAATGTGATCGAGGGCAAGCCGGGGTATATCCTACTAGTCATGCTTGAACACACTCCCTCCGCTGAAGGCGGCCGCAGTGGCCTCACCATCGGGTTCGATATTGGTGGAACAAACCTGCGCGCCGCGGTGATTGATCCCGCCGGAGAGATTGTGGATTCGATGAGCGTGCCTACGGCCGTGGAAGCGCGAGAGCTCGAAGATGACATCGTGCGTTGCGTCGACAGCCTCGCAGCTTCTCATGACATTGATGCCGTTGGGCTTGCCCTCGCAGGGTTCTTGGATCCCGAATGCGAAATTGTGCGTTTTGCTCCGCATTTGCCGTGGCGGGACGCCCCAGTGCGTGAAATCTTGAGCAAGCGCTTGGACGTTCCTGTCCGGCTTGAGCACGACGCCAACTCGGCCGCGTGGGGGGAGTGGCGCTTTGGTGCAGGACGCGGGGCGAAGGAATGGGTTTTCTTTGCCGTCGGTACCGGCATTGGAGCTACGCTATTTAATGACGGCACGATCTACCGCGGAGCTTTCGGCACTGCCCCTGAGTTTGGGCACCTCGTTGTTTCACCGGGCGGACGCCAATGCTCGTGCGGAAAGCGCGGCTGCCTCGAACGCTACGCGTCCGGAACCGCTCTGCCGGACACCTGCGCGGATCTGCGCGGTGACTTTGAAACAACCCTCCCGGAGAATCCCTCCGGCGAGGAGATCACCGCGGCCGCTCGCCGGGGAGATCCCCTAGGTTTGGCTGTCATGGATAACTTCGGACAGTGGTTGGGGCAGGGACTATCCATGGTGGCGGATGTCCTTGACCCCGAGCTGATCGTCATCGGCGGTGGGGTATCCAAGGACGCGGATCTGTACCTAGATCGGGCACGGGAAGCCATGGCTAGCCAGATTGTCGGGGCCGGTCACAGGCCTCTGGCCCGAGTCGCAACCGCGAAACTGGGTTCCGCGGCGGGTATGATTGGTGTCGCTGATCTCGCCGGCCAGGAGCACCGAGGTTAACACCGCACATTTTTCTTTCACCGGACAGCGTGGCCTGTTCGGCATAAACAGATAGGACTATAAGCGATGCGAAACAAGTGGTACTGGGCCTTTAAGCACATTTTTTTTGGCCCGGCCCTTCGAGTATGGAACCGCCCATGGTCCGAAGGAATGGATCGCATCCCGGAATCCGGTTCGGCTATCTTGGCATCCTCTCACCAAGCCGTCATGGATTCTTTCTACTTCCCCCTGTTATGCCCGCGGCAGATTACTTTTCTGGCTAAGAGCGAGTATTTCACCACCCCCGGTTTCGTTGGCGGCCTGCAAAAGTGGTTCTTTAGCTCCGTGGGGCAGGTACCGATTGACCGCGTCAATAAAGACGCGAGCGACGCCATGCTAGCGAGCGCGCAACGCATTATCGGCCGCGGGGATCTCTTTGGAATCTACCCGGAGGGAACTCGTTCGCCCGATGGACGCATTTACAAGGGGCGCACCGGCATGGCGCGCATCGCGTTGACTACTGGTGAGCAGGTAATTCCCATCGCCATGATTAATACCCGGAAGGCAAACCCGATCGGTTCATGGATCCCGCGCCCGGTTCGCGTCGGCATGCGCGTGGGGGAGCCCATCGATCCCCAGGCGTGGGCTGCCGAGCGCAACCTTGATCCACAGGACCACGCTACCGTGCGCGCCTTCACGGACTACGTGATGAAGCAGCTCGCTGAGTTGGCGGGTAAACCCTATGTCGACGTGTACGCCTCCGATGTGAAGGCATCTCTGCAAGCTGGACACGGCTACCCGGAAGGGGCCGAGCCCGGTTCGGAGGCACGGTAGTCAGTGTCTTCTTCTCTAACCAAACGCCTGGCGTGGCCCGATGTAGCGAAAGGCATCTCCATCCTGGGCGTCGTGCTACTGCACATCACGCTCACCGTTCCTGAATCAGGGGAGACGTGGCTGGCGGCCTTTAACGTCTGGCTGGATCCGCTTCGCTTACCTCTGTTCTTCTTGGTGAGCGGCTTTTTTGCCCAGAAGGTTTTTCGCTTTAGCTTCGCGGAGCTTTTCACACGCCGCCTGTGGTACTTCCTCGTTCCCTATGTGGTCTGGATGCTCGTTGAGCAACAAACCAAACGCGTGGAGTACCACTGGGTCTTTGGAGATCCCATCTTCGATGTTGGCCAAATGACAGCCAGCCTGCTCGTGGGCCATTCCATGGCATGGTTTTTGCATTCGCTGATTCTGTTCAACATCTTCTTGTGGTGCGTACGCAAGCTCCCCGGGTGGGCAGCGATGGCGCTGAGCTGTAGCCCGATTCTGTTCACCGCTTGGCAGGCGCAATACACCTCGATTGCGAAGGCCATCATGTTTCTCCCGGTCTTTGTCGGCGCCGCCTATTTCCGTGATGCCATTTCCGCCTTCGCTGCAGCCATCGAGGCACCGTTTAAGGGCATATGGGATCACCGCAGTTTTTGGGCGTATTCCGGGATGACAGTGGCCTACGCCATCGGCTTTTTTACTCGCCGCGCGTGGGATAACTTCTCCGGAGAAGTTGACGTTACGTGGTTGCTCCCGGGCGCGGAGGCGCTGGTGAGGGATGACGTTCATATCCTTGTTCGCATGGTAGAGCAGTTCTTCGAGGTCCCAGTGGGAATCGCGGTGGCGGTTGTGGTGTCCTATATTCCGGCCCTGTCCACCGGACTGCGTTTCATCGGTGCTCACACGCTGCCTATCTATCTTGGGCATCCCATCGGCCTCACCATTCTTTATGGCTACCCCATGGCGCTCCATCCTCGCGAGGTTAGCCTGGCGGGCCAGTGGCCGCTGGAAAACACGTGGTTCTGGCTTAGCATGTGCGTTCTTTATTGCGCTGTCGCGTCGCTAGCACTGTGGGCTTTGGGCAAGGTGCCCGTCGTGGGCTGGACGCTTAAACCGCCGCCGATCGGTGCGAGTCGGCGAAAAACGGAACCGTCGTCTGTAGGCTCAAGCCTGAGCCAGCAGCTCACCGCGACAAGAAACACGACGAGCAAGAAATAGTCGTTGCCCGGAATCTGCTGCCACCACGACCACGTCAGCTCCAGCTGCTCATTGTGCGGGACGAGCCAGTGGCCGCGGGCCAGCAACGTCAGCCATGTGAGGGCAGCTAGGAACCAGTGTCGGCGGGCGGTCAGATATACCGCTGCTAAGCAGAGCCACGTGAAATGGTGAGACCACGAGACCGGGGAGCACAGCAGCGCCGCCGAGGAAGCGAGCAGCACGAGCTCGACCTGCGATGATGTATGCTCCATAAGCCACCACAGAAGCGCGACGATGGCGATGCATCCGAGAATCCAAAGAGCTGATGCTTGCTCGGGGACAATGCGGCTTAGCAGGCCGCGGAGTGATTGGTTGCCGGAGTAGGCCAGCCCGCCGATGCGCGAGGAATCACGAAGGGTATCGGTCCAATACACCGCGGAGCTTGCCGGGGAGGCGAGGTGCCCCACCACGCCACATGTGACGAAGGACCCCACCGCAGTGGCAAGAGCGCGCCAGTCGCGGCGAACGAAAAACACGGCGAGGAACACCGCTGGGGTGAGCTTGATGGCTATTGCAATGCCCGTAAGCACACCACGCCTCGAGCTTCGTGGGCTCAGCAGTAAGCAATCTACAACGACCGCCGCGGTCAACAAAAGGTTCACTTGGCCGAAGCTGAGCGTCTCAGTAACCGGTTCCATCAGCATGCAGGCGCACAATGCCCACGAGGACCACCAACCAGGTCGCTCAGTAGCACAGCTCCGAGAAATCACGGCATACAGGCAAACCCACAGCGCCCCGAGCGATGCTGCGGTAAGAAGAACGGACAGCGGCCACAACGGGAGCCATGACACCATGGCGAAAAGCGCTGCAGCAAAAGGCGGGTAGGTAAAAGGCAGCGAAAAACCGTTGTCGAGCACATAGCTCTGTGCGTAAAGATTCTCTCCGCGTAGAAGCGCGCGTCCTCCCTCGCGATAGACATCGAGGTCAATGTGGTAATAAGGTGCAATGCTGCCGCTGCTGAATAATGCCGGAAGCTGGATAATCCACGCTAGGGAGGCCAGCCCTGCTATGAACAAGGGGAGAAGAGGGGAGGAGAGAGCTTTCTTCACGCAGTTGAGTATAGACCCCAGTGGGCAGGCCTATGTGGGCGGGAGACTAGGATACGGGGCGTGCGCTACTTCTACGACACCGAATTTATCGAGGACGGATCGACCATTGAATTGGTCTCCATCGGAATTGTCGGGGAAGACGGTAGCGAATACTACGCGGTATCCACAGACTTCGATCCGGCCAAGGCAAACGCATGGGTGCGTGAGAATGTTTTGGATAAGCTGCCGAGTCCAGCAGATCCGGTCTGGAAATCGCGCGAAACCATCCGCGAAGATCTCCTGAAATTCCTCGGCCGGCACTCCACTCCCATCGAGTTGTGGGCCTGGGTGGGCGCTTATGACCACGTGGTTGTTGCGCAACTCTGGGGCGATATGGCGAGTCTGCCCAAGGGCCTGCCGCGCTATACCCGGGAGCTTAAGCAGTATTGGGAATTCGCCGGCCGCCCCAAGCTGCCTCCAGTCCCGAACGGCAACCATGACGCGTTGGTCGACGCCCGCCATAATCTGGCCAAATTTCGGGTTTGTGAACAGCACTTGCCGTTGACTAGGGGCAACCGCGTTAATAAAGCGTGAATTAATACCGTGGCCGAAATGCCATTAACTAACGCGCGATAGACCCAAGATGGTTAAATACTGGGTGTGAGTTGGACAGTAGATATTCCCAAAGAAGTGCTCCCTGATCTGCCACCGCTGCCGGAGGGGATCAACGAGAAGTTTCAAGATGCGATTGCCCGCGAGGCAAAGCAGCAACCCAGCTGGGATCAGCTGCAAGCCGATAACGTGCGCAAGATCCTGGAATCCGTCCCACCTATCGTCGTGGCTCCAGAGATTGAGGACCTCAAGCGCAAGCTTGCCGACGTCGCCCTGGGCAACGCCTTCCTCCTCCAGGGAGGCGACTGCGCGGAAACCTTCGAGTCCAATACGGAGCCGCACATCCGCGGCAACATCAAGACGCTGCTTCAAATGGCCGTAGTTTTGACGTATGGCGCGTCCACCCCGGTGGTTAAGCTCGGTCGCATCGCCGGCCAGTACGCGAAGCCGCGCTCCTCTGATCTGGACGCAAACGGCTTGTACAACTACCGCGGTGACATCGTCAACGGCGTAGAAGCCAACGAGGAATCCCGCCGCCACGATCCCGCCCGCATGATCCGTGCCTACGCGAACTCCTCGGCGGCCATGAACCTGGTCCGCGCACTGACCCAATCCGGTACTGCTGACCTTTACCGACTCCACGAGTGGAATCGCGAGTTTGTGGCCAACTCTCCGGCAGGCGCTCGCTACCAGGCCCTGGCAAATGAAATTGAGAACGGCCTGGCCTTCATGAACGCCTGCGGAGTCTCAGACGAGACCCTGCGTTCGGCACAGATCTACTGCTCCCACGAGGCCTTGCTGAAGGATTACGAGCGTTCCATGTTGCGCTTGGGTACGGACTCTAACGGCGAGACCAAGCTCTACGACCTGTCCGCTCACCAGCTGTGGATCGGCGAGCGCACCCGCGGCCTCGACGATTTCCACGTCGCTTTCGCCTCCATCATCGGCAACCCCGTGGGCATCAAGCTTGGCCCAGGAGTAACCCCGGAGCAGGCTGTGCAGTACGCAGAGCGTTTGGACCCGAACCGTGAGCCTGGCCGCCTCACCATGATCGCCCGCATGGGCCACGACAAGGTGCGTTCCGTCTTGCCGCCGATCATCAAGGCCGTGGAGGACTCCGGCCACAAGGTTGTGTGGCAGTCCGATCCGATGCACGGGAATACCTTCACGGCATCGAACGGCTACAAGACCCGCCACTTCGACAAGATCGTCGACGAGGTCCAGGGCTTCTTCGAGGTGCACCGTGAACTGGGTACTCACCCTGGTGGTGTCCACCTAGAGTTCACCGGCGAGGACGTCACCGAGTGCCTCGGCGGCGCTGAGGACATCACGGACGTGGATCTGCCGGGCCGCTACGAGTCCGCCGTGGATCCGCGCCTGAACACCCAGCAATCGCTGGAGCTGTCCTTCCTTATCGCCGAGATGCTGCGCAACTAGAGTCTGCGCAGCTAGACGCTGCGCAGACTAGTACGGCCTCCAGAGAATCGGCCACGTGCCGTATTCTCCGGAGCCAAACCACCAGGCCGCCACGGCGACGGCCAAGGTGGCAAGCCCGACGAGGATGAGGAAACCTATAAGCGCGATGGCGCTGCGGTTGCTCAAGGGGCGCTCTTCCGGCTCCTCCTCGGCACCGGCCGGGGGAAGCGGCGCAGAAGGTTCTGCTACCGCAGGGGACGGTGCCGGAGGATTTACCGGTGCGGCCGGCGGGAGAAAAACATCGTTTCGAGGCTCTACACGGGTTTCCCGCGTGGGCGGTTGAGGCGCCGGGATCGTGGACGTGGCTTCGAAGACCCGGGTATTGCCTGCCCCCGAAAAATCCGTGGGCACAGCGGCTGTTCGTGCAGCAGCCGAGTTCCGCGGGACGGGGACGGTGAATTGCGGGAGCTGCAGTTCACGGGATACATCATCCAGCGCATCGAGGAATTCGCCGGCATCCGCAAACCTTTCGGCCGGCTGGCGCGCGGTGGCGGTGGCTACGAGGGCGTCGAAAAGCATAGGCACCCCCTCGATGCGTGAGGACGGCGCCACCACATCCGCGTGCACGCGCGCTGTGGCGTGGGCTAGTGGGGTCTCGCCGTGGAAGGGGACCGTGCCGGTAAGGAGCTCAAACAGGACAATTCCGGCCGAATAGACATCGGAAGCCGGGGTGATATCCGCACCCGTAACCTGCTCGGGGGAGAGATAGCTGACGGTGCCGACGATTTGACCCGAGCTATCGTGCTCCGCCTTGGCGGAGCGCACCAAGCCGAAATCGCCGACCTTAACGCGGTGGTTGTCCGTGATGAGAACGTTGTCCGGCTTGATATCTCGGTGCACCAGTCCGGCGTGGTGGACCTCGGTGAGCCCGGCTAGCACGGAGTGCATGACGCCGGCCGCGGCATGTGGCGGCATGGGTCCGCGTTCAGCAAGGAGCTCGCGCAAGGTGCCGCCGGTGATGAGCTCCATGATGAGATAGATGGGTAACCCATCCGCGGAGAAATCATGCACGGCGACGAGGTTGGGGTGGCTGAGCTGCGCCATGGCGCGGGCCTCGCGCTCGAAGCGGGTGACGAAGACAGGGTCATCGTGATAGCGCTCATCCATGACCTTGGCGGCCACTGCGCGGCCCAAGCGCATGTCGACACAGCGATACACAGTGGACATGCCGCCGCGAGCGATCGGCTGATCGATGCGGTAGCGTCCTTCGAGAATGTCGCCCACGTTCAGCCTTGTCATGGATTCCAGTATGGCCGATCAGCGCCCCAAAGTGTGATCCGGCTACAGTTGTGTCCGTGACTAATTCTGAGAACAACTTCGAGAATCCCCACCCGGAACTACCGCAGCTCCTCGCCGGGGAAAAGCTGCTGACGCTCGCTGAGGTTGCTGAAAAGCTCGATCTTCCCATCACTCGCGTCTTTGACCTGCTCAACGCGCGTAAATTCATTGTGTGGCGAAACGCCGAGGGGGAGCGCCTCGTCCCGGAGGCATTCTTCAATTCCAAGGGCGTCATTTCCAAGCACGTGTCCGGTGTCATTACAGTTCTTTCGGACAACGGGTGGGGCGACAATGAGATTCTGGCGCACCTGTTTACCGAAGATGAGTCTTTGCCAGGCCGCCCCATTGACGCGCTCCACGGGCACCTTGCGCGCGAGGTTATTCGGCGCGCGCAGGCTTCGGCGTTTTAGCAGTAGCAGCCTCATCCATGGCCGCGGTGGTGCGTGGAACACCATCGAAAATCCACTGCGTTGCTGACCATGCCACGACCACCATGGCGATGTCCCAGAACCAGTTATAGAGCTGGTGGTTTCCGTCGCCAGCGAAGGCCACTCCGATAAAGAGGGCCACGCCGGTGGTTAGTTTGATCAAAGGCAGCGGTGGGCGGAAGGTTCCCATGAGCGTGAGCACGGAGGCGTAATACCAGGGAAGCGTCACAGAGTTGAAGACGAACGCCACCTGGTAGGCAGCAGCCGTAGCGGCAATCGCGCGGCGCACGCCCGTTCGCCCCCACCACCACACGATGACGAGGCCGAGGAGCATGAGGATCATCGCAATTGAACGCAACACGCTGAGCACCCCGTTATAGGTGGTATCGGGGGAGAAGACCTGGATGAGCGGTACCAGAATGTCGGCGAGCAAGGTAGGGCCGGCCAGGGGATTGATCACCTTGGAATTGCCGCTGATTTGTGACAACCAGCCCCACGAGCTTCCCGACGCCCACGTAATCACCGCCACCGCCAGCGCGACCTCCGCTACGGCAACGACGCCGGACAGGAGAAAGACCCCGAAGCGCTTGAGTGGCGTGGTGCCTTTCGGCGCCCAGTGGTGCAGCATGAGCCACACGATAAACGGTGCGGCGAATACAGCTGTGGCTTTGAGCGACACCGCTACGCCGACAAGAAGGAGGCTGAGATGAAACTTGTCGTGAACCGCGGCGAGCAATCCCAGCGATACCAAGCCCACCATGACCGATTCATTGTGCATGCCGCCGATGAGGTGCAATAGAATCACTGGATTCGCTACACCCAACCACAGTGCTAGCGCCGGATCGCCCCCGATGCTGCGTGCAAGGCGTGGAATCGACCAAGCGATGGCGGCAAAGCCGAGGACCGATATCGCCTTATAGACGATGATGCCCGCGGCGACATTGTCCCCCACGAGGTTGGTTACCCCGTTGCCCATCCACAAGTGCAGCGGACCATAAGGCGTAGTGGTGTTTCGCCAGTCGTGTGAGACTTCCAGCAGGAAGGGGCCGGGGTTAACAGCCGCGCCTTCGACATAAGGATCGAAACCATCGCGCACCATGGCTCCCTGCATGAGATAGGAGTACACGTCCCGCGAAGCCAGTGGGGCCGCGCACAACAGCGGGGCAACCCAGCACATCAGCATTCGGCGGATGTCAGACAGCGCGCCGTCGGGTTGCGGGTTCTTGAGCTGTGGGGCGATGAGATAACGCCCAGCCAGGACCCACGCGGCGACCAATCCAAAGAGGCCAACCCAATAGAGGACTATGCCGATGTTGCGGCCGTGGCCATACGCGAGGAATCCGATGTTGAGTGCCTCCAGAAAGCCGCCGCGGTTCCGGGTTGCGCCACCAGAGAAGGAGGCGAGAGCAAGGATCGCCGCGGAGACGATGCCCAAAGGAAGCGGGTTGGGAATGCGCAGGGATACGCGCGCGGATGCGGAGCGGGCCATGCTACATCCGGCGTGCGGTGGATTTGTGGGCAAGCTCTTCCAGCGTTGCCGTGACTTCGGGGGCGACCTGGGCATTATGAAGGTGGTCAAGGCCCGAGCGCGTGAGATCGCTGATGCGCTGCTCGACGACATCCGGTGCCCCGGAATCGGCAATGATCTGGGCCATGCGGGCGATATCTGCGGGATCCTCCGTCTGGCCGATGAGGCGGCGAAGCTCCGAAGCAGCAGTGGGATCAGTGGCATCCGCACGTTGCAGAGCCAATGACAAGAGGACCGTGCGCTTGCCCTCGCGCAGATCATCACCGGCGGGCTTGCCAGTAATTGCTGGGTCACCAAAGACCCCCAACAAATCATCGCGGAGCTGGAATGCGACCCCGATGTCTTGTCCATAGCCGCGGAAAGCGGCAACAAGCTTTTCGGGTGCTCCTGCTACGGCTGCGCCCAAATGCAACGGGCGCTCGATGGTGTACGCGGCGGTCTTGAAACGGTTTACTGAGTCCGCCAACGTTGCATCCTCGGAGCCTTCCGCTTCGAGGCAAATATCCAGCATTTGCCCGCCGATAACCTCGCGGCGCATCGCCCGCCACGGCGCCCGAGCGCGCGCGAGCGCCTCGGGGCTCAGGCCGGAATCCTGGAGCATGTCCTCGGCCCAGACCAAGGCCATGTCGCCCACAAGGATGGCGAGAGACTGCCCGAAGAAGTCAGCGTCACCGCTGAGCCCGAGCTCCCGATGGCGAGCGGCTACGCCACGGTGGACGGTGGGATTGCCGCGCCGGGTATCGGAAGCATCCACGATGTCATCGTGGATGAGAGCACAAGCCTGGATGAATTCTAGGGAAGAAGCTGCGCGGAGCATCGCCTGCGGGGACTCCGTGCCCTCGAGCCCATGTGCGCCGATAAAACCTGCCCACGCGTAGAGAGGGCGGATACGTTTTCCGCCGTCCAGCACGAAGGATTCCAAATAGGAGATCGCGTTAGTCACCGGGGAACCGATGGACGCGATGGCGTCGCGCTGACTATCTAGGAAAAGCTCGAGCTCCTCGCGTACGGCTACGGGGATATCGTCCAGGGAAGGTATTTGCGGAGTAGTCACGCCTGCCACTCTACCTGGGCAGGCTCACGGATTAGACGCCAGGTTAAGCGGTACCGGCTGGTGCTAGCGGCACAGCTGATTGCAGGATGGCGAAGGGGCGTGAATCGGCGGGGTAATGGAGCTGGCGAAGGAAGTCACTAAAGCCCATTTTGCGGTAGAGGCCGAAGGCGGAGTTGGCTTCATTGGGAACCTCAGGTGTGGAGAGCAGGATGTAGCGGGCGGGGAGGTTCCAGGCCAGTGCTTCAAGCAGCGCACGGCCCAGACCGTGGCCCTGTGCCTCGGGCACTACGTGGATTTCCGCCAACTCAAAATAGTTGTGGAGAACCTCTTCTTGCTCTGGGGTTGCGCCGCCGTTGTTGGAGAGCGCTCGGCGGAGTTGCCTATCCCACCAGGTATCAGGAGAGCCTAGAAAGCCGTAGGCAAAGCCGGTGATGCCGTCTTCGGAGGTGGCCGCCACGCAGGAAAACCCCGGGCGTATGAGATCCCCGCGCCACCGCATGATGGAGCTGTTGCGTACTGAGGGGTCGTAGTTCATCGCTGCAATGTAGATATCCACCAAGTGCGGGAGGGCAATGGCGAACTCTTGGGGGCTTAGGCGGCGCAGCGTGTAACTCACATGTCTAATAACAACAGATTCTTGCGGTATGTGAAAGCAGGCAACGAACCCTTCGCAGGCAAATCTGATGTGCATGTTCGAAAAACGTGGAGAAGTTCGGTAAAACTATTGTCAAATTCGAACATGTGGACTAACATTGGGGGTGGATGTAGGAAGGCGGCTTTAAGGTGAATCGCGTCAACAAACAACGACAGGAAATCAACAACACAGTCTCTATTGACAAGCTCAGGAAGAAGCCCAAGGGGGAGAGGTCATGGCACAGGTAATCTCAGCAACAGCAGCGGCGCGGAGCCGTAACCGGGAGGCGTTGCAGTGCGTACGCCGCGATCGTTTCGTGGGTCAAGCGTTGGATTTGTTGGTGGAGGCGCGCCAGAGCGCAGCGGAGGGGCGATTCGCGGACGCTTTGGAAATGGCCTATCGCGCCTCGCTGCGCGCTGCCGGGGCTCGGGTAGCGGCGTCCACGGTGTCACGTCGCCGGCGCTTGCCTACCTCCGCTTGGGAGCAAGTGGCGCTCATCGGCCCGGCTGATGCGCAGTGGGCAGCGGAGTTTAAGGACTACTCGCGTGTGCGTTCGCGAGTGGCATCCGGACTGGATCCGGTCCCTGATCCTGATACGGTCTATCGCTATGTGGCGCTTGCCGCCCGCTATGTGGATGCGACTGAGTCTGAGCTGGGCTTCGGTGGTCTCGCGGCTTAATACGGAGCGCGGGGCCACAGTAGTGGGGCGTAGTGCGTTTAAAACGTGTGGACTGTCTTTGCGGGAACTATCTCGCTATCCTTGACGTTATAGAGGTAGTAATCCTATTTCCCAGTTCCACTACCTAAACCCAACCCACTACGGAGGACGCTGTGGCCCTTTCTGAGCACGAACAGCAAGCGCTGCGTGAAATTGAGCAGTCGTTGCTGGCCAATGATCCTGATTTTGGTGCGTCGGTGTCCGGTGAAACTTCTTTCGGCGCAAACTCGGGCGCTATCACCCTCCGCGGAGTTGCCCTGATTGTTGTCGGTCTCTGCATGATGGTGGGCGGTATTGCGTTGGCCCAGCAATCCCTGTGGTTTGTGAGCCTCTCGGTCCTCGGCTTTCTAGTCATGTTTGGATCCGGCGTCTGGATGCTGCGCGGGAACTCGGAGGATTCTCTGGTTGCAGTCGGTGCGCAGTCGTCCACTCGGGATCGCGGCAAGCAATCCAAGAAGGGTGGTAGCGACGTTGGGAACCGCCTCGAAGACAATTTCCGTCGTCGCTTTGAAGGCCGCTAAGCGTCTAGAACCGGTCCCAAAACTGGTCCTGAATAGCCCTCCGCTTTAATCCGCGGAGGGCTCTTTTGATGTGGTGGCCTAGGGTAGGATGGCTTCGGCCATTGCGTAGAGGGTTTGCGTTGCGCTGTTGAGCTTTTCCGGTGAGCCGTCCGCCAGCTCAGAGGCGCGGACGATGGCCGCATTGAGCAACGAGATATCTACTGGGGAAACGCCGGGGCAGAACTCGTCAACGATGGAGGCGAATCCGCCATGAGACTTCTGTACTGCCTCGTCAGCAAAGGCCTGGGGGAAGTGCTGTGCGGCGGTCATTAAATGGCCGTGTGCACTATGAATAAAGAGATCGAGCGTGGCGTCGACATAGGCGTGGATGCGCTTCTTAGGCTCCGGGGAGGCTACCTTTATGGCGGCCTCGAGTTGCTCATTCCACGATTGGGTCGCCTGAATAAGCAGCTGTACCAGTAGATCGTGCTGGGATGATACGTATCGATAGATGCTGGGGCGGGCAAGCCCGACTTCTGCGGCAACTTCGGCCAAGGTGGGGACTGCACCATGGCTAGTGATGATCAGCTTTTCGGCAGCCTCGAGCACCGCGCGGTGCTGGACGGCGCGGTGCTCGGCTACTGTCGTTTCAGTGATCTTTGGCATGCGTGTGAGTCTACGTTAAGCTGCGCATTCTTTGCTTATCGCTGGGCGGATGCGGTGGCCGGTGTTAAGCGGCCGTCGACCATCTCATAGACCTTGTCGCAGTGATCGAGAACCTCGTAGTCGTGAGTGACCATGATGCCCGCGACGTTAAAGTCGTGGCATTCTTTTGCCAAGAGCGCAACGATCTCCTGGGAGCGTGCACGATCCAGGGCTGCGGTGGGCTCGTCGACAAGCAGCACCTGGGGGTCGCCAACGAGTGCACGCGCGATGCCAACGCGCTGCCGTTCACCGCCAGACAGGCTTCCTGGGCGGTGCTTGGCGCGGTGCTTCATGCCAACCTTGTCGAGGAGTTCGGTGCTGGAGTAGCGCCCAGTCTTTCCAATGACTTTGCTGGCCAGCTCGAGCTGTTCCTCCGCAGTCAACGCGGAAGGAAGATTTCCGGTGGACTGGAAGACGAAGCCGATGTGGTTGCGGCGGATCTGCGCCAGTTGGGCGTCGCCAAGCTGCACGATGTCCTCGCCCGCGACGAGGACCTGGCCGGAATCGGGCGTCGTCAATGCGCCCGCAACAGCGAGCAGCGTGGACTTGCCGGAACCTGATGGGCCGACCACGGCAACGAATTCGCCGGGATCGATGCTGAGGTTGACGGAATCGAGTGCCTTAACCTGCGAGTCGCCATCGGTGTAGCTGACGGTGACGTCTTTTAGTTCTAAAGCTGGGCTCATCGGTTTTCTCCTAGGGCTGCGAGGGGGTTGGTTCGGGTGACACGGACAACGGCGATGAAAGCGCCGAGCAGACCAGCGACGAAGAGGATGAGTCCGCCACTGATGACGGAACTGAATTCGGTGGCATAAGGCATGGCAGTCTGCTCCAGGAGGCTGCCCAGGCCGACGGCGACAAGCGCACCCGCCAGGATGGACAAGACAAGGATGACGACTGCCTGGCCGAGGCTATCGCGCAACAAGAAACCCTTGGTCGCGCCCATCGCGCGGAGGGTGGCGATATTGCCGGCCCGCTGAATGGTCCACACGAGGAAGAAGGCGCCAGTCACGAGTGCGGCGATGACGTACAGGAACCACGTGATCATGGATAAGGTCATCATCTCGGCGGTGTAGCCGGGGGAGGAGTCGAAGCTTTCCTTGAGGGTTCGAACATCCAGGCCGGACTGTTCCGAGAGGGCCTCGGTGTCCGGCTTGTCTGACGTGCGGGCGACGATGACGGAGGCTTCGTCATAAGCGTCTGGGTTCACGGCTTCGCCGTGGCGACCGCCAGCGTGGATCTCTTGCCAGATGTCGAGCGGAAGGTAGGCCACGTCCACGTGTCCGAAGGTGCGTTGGTTATCGGTAAACCCAACGACATTCAGCGGGATATCCAAGCGATCGAGCGTGATGGTGTCGCCGACCTCGATGCCCTCATCGTGCAGGGTGGAGGAGACGATGATGTCGTGCTTGGTGTTGCTGGGCTGGCCGTCGACCCGGTTGGTGTCAAGTGCGGGCAAACCTGCCGGTGCCACGAAGGAGTCCGGTTCTACTCCCAGCAGGGTCAGGTCCACTGCCGTGCCGTTTTGGTTATGGGCATTGGCGATGGTCAGGCCAAGAGGGGCGGCTTCTTCCACGCCGTCGTGCTGAGCGAAGGACTCGCTATCAGAGGCATCGACAACCGAGCGGGTGAAAGCTGAGTCTTTCTGGGTGCCGTCGGCGAAAGCGACGACGTCGGCATCCATTGCTTTTAGTCCGGAGACGCCGTCGTTGACCAAACCTGCTGTGAGGCCGGAGATGATGACGACGAGCATGGACATGAGGGCAAGGACAACGCCCATGAGGATGAATCGGGTACGCGCGAAGAGCATCTCGCGCCAAGCTAGATACATAGGGGATCTTCCTAGTGGGTGAAGAAAACTAATGGAGCGCCATCCCGTGGTTCTCAAGATGGCAACACACTGTTTCTATCATAGGAACGCGGCGTTTCTAAAAAGGGAGGCGGTGGTGGCGGCGCTTTTGGTCGCTTTCCCTCAATTCCCCACTTTCACCCACTGCGTGTGGGCTGGGGACTGGAGCCTGGGTGCCGCTGGCGGTTTTGTTGGGGGTGGGGCGGGCAAAGTTGCAGGATTCTGGGGCTGGTGAGGAGATTTAGTTTCTAAGGGGTGGAAGTTGCGTGGGTGATTGTCCGGGGAGGGTCCCTACTTTAGCGGTATGTCAAGGGGGTGCCGGGAAAACTTCCCACCGGAAAAACATCCTTTTATCTGGGGATTTATTGTGACACGCGGGAGGGTGGGGTGCTAAAGGTGTTGGTGGTGGGGGAAAGTGGGGTAGAGTGGGGCGCAGCGGAGGAGAGTTGTTCTCTTGTCGCGAGAGGAATCCGGAGTTTTCGAGTGACAGGAAGGTGGACCCGGGGATGTTTCTCGGCACCTACACTCCCAAGCTCGATGACAAAGGGCGGCTTACGCTTCCAGCGAAGTTTCGCGAAGAACTGGCCGGTGGCCTCATGGTCACCAAGGGGCAGGATCACTCGCTTGCGGTGTACCCGCGCGAGGAGTTCGCGGCACGAGCCAGGAAGGCTGCGGCTGTGTCTCGTACCAACCCGGACGCACGTGCGTTCATCCGTAACTTGGCAGCGAGTGCGGACGAGCAGCGTCCCGATGGGCACGGGCGTATCACGCTGTCTGCAGGCCACCGTGAGTACGCAAACCTGACGAAGGAATGCGTGGTTGTGGGCTCGGTCGACTTCCTCGAAATCTGGGACGCAGCCGCATGGGCTGAATACCAGGCGCAAACTGAAGACGCTTACTCGGCGGCAGACGCCGATGACGTACTTGCCGGACTGCTTTAGGGCTAGCCCGGTGCACCGAGAGTGCGTGTACGGACTCTGCCCGAGGAGGATGAGCTGGTGTACTTCCCCGACATCAGAACCCTTCCTCGGACAGGGCCCTATACGCACTCGATTTTTTATCGACCACATCAGACAGCAGCCTCAGGCGCCTGAACGGAAAGGGGGACAGCAGCTGTGGACCGCAATGGCACTATTACCTACGACGTGAATGACAACCATGGCCATGTCCCCGTCATGCGTGCGCGCATGTCTCAGCTGCTTGCCCCAGCGGTTGAAGCGGCAGGGGAGAACGCAGTGATTGTCGACGGCACCCTCGGCGCCGGCGGCCACAGTGAGTACTTCCTTAACTGCTTTCCCGCCGCACGCATCATTGGTGTGGATCGTGACTCCGCTTCCTTGAGCAATGCTTCTCGCCGTCTCAGTCCCTTCGCTGACCGCTTCGTCGCCGTCAACGCGCGCTTCGACGAGGTGGGCAGCGCCATTGCGCAGGGCGAGCACGAAATTTTTTCTATCGCGCGGGAGCACGGCATTGCCGGGGCGCTGTTTGATCTTGGTGTGTCATCCATGCAGCTCGATCAGATCGACCGCGGATTTGCGTACAAGACCGACGCGCCGCTGGATATGCGCATGGACCCACGCCAGGAAATGACGGCCGCCGACATTCTGAATACGTATAGTCACGGCGAGCTTGCCCGCATCCTCAAGACTTATGGTGATGAGCGCTTCGCCGGCAAGATTGCGTCCGCTGTGCTCAAAGAAAGGGAAAAGGAACCTTTCAGCAACTCCGCGCGATTAGTTGAGCTGTTGTACGCCGCTATCCCGGCGGCAACTCGCCGCACTGGCGGCCACCCTGCGAAGCGAACCTTCCAGGCTTTGCGCGTCGAGGTCAACCGCGAGCTTGAAGCGATTGAGCAGGTTATCCCCGTAATCACGGATGCCCTGTCCGTTGGTGGGCGCGCGGTGTTTATGAGCTACCAGTCGCTCGAAGATCGCATCGTCAAGCATGCCTTCACCAAACTCAGCACCTCGACCACACCGGCGGGCCTGCCCATGGATCTCCCGGGCACCGCGGCGCACTACTCCATTGTGACGCGTGGGGCCGAGAAGGCGAGCAAGGAAGAGATTGCGGAGAACCCGCGGGCGGCATCCGCCCGGGTGCGCGCTCTCGAGCGTCTTGAAGGGACCCCGTCTTTTCATGAACCGGGAGGTAGGCCATGACGTTGAGAGACCGCACTGCACAGGCAACCGACCGCCGCGACCACGAGAGGACCCACACCATGGGCACTAGCCGCGATTTCACTACTGGAGCCGACGTCTCGGGGCAGGGGACCGCACTGCTTGAGCGGGGTCGCCGTACCACGCCGCTGCCCAGCCGCACTCCGCATCGCGGCACAGTGCCCTCACGACGGGGCGCAACCAGTCTGCGGGGAAACCGCCTTGGGTCGAAGCAGGTAGTGAGCAATCGTGGGCGCCGTGTTGTGCAGCCCACTCGGGTCACTGGCCTTTTCGCCCGCCTGTCCTTCATTGCCATCGGCCTACTTATCGCTGGTGTGGCTGCGGCCATGTGGCTTTCGGGCTTGTCGACGTCCCAGACTTTCAAGATTCAGGAGCTTACCGCCCAGGAATCCACGCTGGATAACCAGCTAGAAACTCTCAACCGAGACTTGGAAAATGTTCGCTCCGCCTCCGATGTTGCCCGCCGTGCCCACGAAGCCAAGATGGGTATCCCGGTCCAGCCGGGCGTTGTGGAAGTCGGTCCGGACGGCAACGTGGAACAAAAGCGTGAGGCAACTCCGGATATGGAATCGGTCATCGATGTCAACGGCGAGCCGGTCCGCCCGGGACAGGCTTCCAGTGACCCGAACGCGACCGCCAACATGTCCGACAACCTGAACGCCCGCCCGAATCTCAACGGAAGGCAGGGCGAGCGTGAGAGCTCTTCCCCGAATGATTCACGTTCGGGAGACAACTCCGAGGGAGGTCAGTCGGGTGAAGGAAACGTAGAGCTGCCGGACATCCCAGCTCAGGCTCCTTACGCCGCTCGGGGGTAGAATCCCTTCCCGCTCCGCGCGTGCCTGCGTGGACGGGCGGCGATCATAGGGCACAATTCGGGATGAGTTCATCTCCACCCCCGCACCAGTGGGGGCACGATGTTTAGCTGTTCAAATACCCATCCTCGCTGCAGATAGAAAGGTGACGTGTGACCCCACCACACTCAGGTGGCCGGCGCCCGAGGCGCGTTTCCGCCGCCCGTGCCGCCCAACCGCGCGGTACCTCTCACCAACCACGGCAGCGTTACGACGCCGACCGCGTCGTTCCCGCGACCCGTTCCCGAAACCCGCGTACCGGCAAGCCGTTTATGAGCCAGCAAAAGACGATGCACCGTCGCGTTCATGTCATTGCGGCGGTACTACTCGTCGTCATGCTGGCGTGGATGGGGCGCCTCGCATGGGTGCAGATCGTGTGGGGCCCAGACTTGGCAGCGAAGGCCGCAGAACAGCGAACTCGTGTTTATGTGGATACCGCTGGGCGTGGCGAGATTCTTGCTCGCGATGGCCAGCGTTTGGCCTACACCATGCGCGCTCGGTCCTTGACTGTGTCACCGACCCGCCTGCGCGATGAGCTTCGTGAACAGGAAGAGCAGAAGGCCTCCGACGAGGCCGAGTTTGCGTCCCTAGCGCCCGACGCAAAGAAGACCTACCTCGACGACAAGGTGACAGAGAGGCTCACCGACATGTCGAAGGGAATCCCGGACAAGCTGAAGGAAGCGGGCATCGACGCCGGGGACGTAGATTCGGAGCAGATCATGGATAAGCTCCGCGCCGATACCCAGTACGAGGTTCTCGTGCGCAACGTCGACCCGGATGTCGCGGTAGCCATCGCTGAGGAATACCACGGCCTGGCTGCCGATGAACAGCAAATCCGCCAGTACCCCAACGGATCGATCGCTGAGAACGTCATTGGCAAGGTATCCATGGATGGCCAGGGACAATTTGGTTTCGAAGCTTCCGGAGACACCACCCTCACGGGAATCGATGGCAGCTCGACGGAAGACGTTTCCGCCAGCGGCCAGGTCATCCCAGGTACTCTCCGCGATCAGGTGCCCACCACCGACGGCAAGAACGTGACGCTGACGCTGGACCTCGACTTGCAGACTTACGTGCAACAAAAGCTGGAGAAGGCGAAGGCCAACTCGAAGGCGAAGAGCGCCGAGGCAGTCGTCTTGGACGCAGCTACCGGCCAGGTTTTGGCGATGGCAAATACTGGAACGGTTGATCCGAACAAGGACATCGAAAAGCAGCTGGACAAGGATAAGACCTTCGATAACCTTGCTGTCTCGCATCCCTTCGAGCCGGGCTCGGTGGCAAAGATCATCACCGCCGCAGCAGCCATTGAAGAGGGGCTTACTGACCCCAATGAGGTTCTGCAAGTGCCCGGTTCCATCGACATGGCCGGCGTGACTGTGAACGATGCCTGGCCGCACGGCGTCGAGCCCTACACCACGACCGGCGTCTTCGGTAAGTCATCGAACGTGGGAACGCTGATGTTGGCGGATCGACTCGGCCAAGATAAGTATGCCGACTACCTGAAGAAGTTCGGCCTCGGCCAGACGACCGGCATCGAGCTGCCCAACGAGTCCCCGGGACTTGTTCCCGATCGCTCGCAGTGGTCGGGCGGAACGTTCGCTAACCTGCCCATCGGCCAAGGCCAATCATGGACCGCCTTGCAATTGGCATCTATTTACCAGGCACTGGCCAATGATGGTGAGCGCATTGAGCCGCGCATCATTGACTCGATTACAGCGCCGGACGGGACGAAGGAAGAACTGGACGAGCCCGAGACCACCCGCGTGGTCAGCACCGAAACCGCGCGCACAGTCGTGGACATGTTCCGCGCCGTTTTCCAGGATGACCCGCAAGGCATCAACAACGGCACCGCCGGAAACGCAAACATTGAGGGCTATCAGCTCTCCGGAAAGACGGGTACCGCGCAGAAAGTCGATGAGAAAACTGGGGCTTATTCCAACTCCAAGTACTGGATCACGTTCGCGGGCGTTGCGCCTGCCGACGACCCCCGCTTCGTCGTCGCCGTCATGCTTGATGAACCTGAATCCGGCGTCAACGACGACGGTTCCGGCGGTCAATCTGCGGCCCCCGTATTCAGCGATATTGCATCCTGGTTGCTAGACCGCGACAATATCCCGCCCTCCCCGCCAGCACCGAAACTGACCTTGCGTGCCGAGTAAAAGCAACAGCGCCGATAAATACACCTAGAGCACAGAACAACAGAGAAGAGGAAGCATCGTGACAAGCAGCACCAGCCTTGAGCGCCTAGCAGAGATTTCTGGGGGCACGGTGATCGGGGATGCCTCGATCACCGTGGGGGCCTGTGGATTGAATTCTGCGACGCTGCCGCCCGGCGGCCTGTTCGCGGCGCTTCCTGGAACACGCGTACATGGCGCGAAGTTCGCCGCAGATACCGCGGCGGCTGCCATTCTTACGGATGCCGAA
Organism: Corynebacterium sp. HMSC055A01; assembly: GCF_001809405.1. Classification (NCBI taxonomy): domain Bacteria; kingdom Bacillati; phylum Actinomycetota; class Actinomycetes; order Mycobacteriales; family Corynebacteriaceae; genus Corynebacterium; species Corynebacterium sp. HMSC055A01. The sequence goes on from NZ_KV797595.1 coordinate 40,788, forward strand.
GGCCAGCGTATTCTCGTCGAAGCAGGGGAGTCGCGGCCGATTCTCGTGGTGGAGGATATCCGCGCCATCCTCGGTACCGTCTCTGCCGAGATTTATGGTCATCCCACGCAAAAGCTCACCATCCTCGGCGTGACGGGCACCTCCGGTAAAACCACGACGAGCTACCTCCTTGAGGCGGGGCTGTTGCACGCAGGCTATTCAGTCGGCCTCATCGGCACGACGGGCACTCGCATCAACCGCGAGCCGGTACCTACGTCCTTGACCACTCCGGAGGCGCCGACCTTGCAGGAGCTTTTTGCGCGAATGGTCTCCGAGGGCGTCACGCACGTCGTGATGGAGGTGTCCTCCCACGCGCTTTCTTTGGGGCGAGTCCAAGGCACGCACTTCAACGTGGGCGGATTTACCAACCTGAGCCAGGACCACCTGGACTTCCATCCGACAATGGAGGACTATTTCGAGGCCAAGGCCATGCTTTTCGACGGGCCCCAAGCCGCCGACCGCTCCGTCATCTGTGTCGATGACGAATGGGGGCGTCGCATAGCGCAGCGAGCAGCTGCACGCCCGGTGATTCAGGTGTCGACGGGCTCGGAGGCGCGCGAGGCTGATATCACCGGCCGCCAGCTGCGCACCGAGGTTACCGGTGCGCAGCAGGTGGAACTCAAGGTCGCCTCTGGTGAGCAGGCCGGTACTTATGAATTCCGCCTGCCCATGCCGGGCACCTTCAACATTGCCAATGCGGCACTCGCGACGGGAATGGCCGCCGCTGTGGGAGTCGAGCCACGAGTTTTCCTCGAAGGAGTCGAAAAGGTGGCGGTCCCAGGCCGCATGGAGCGCATCGACCGCGGCCAAGACTTTGTCGCCGTGGTTGACTACGCACACAAGCCGGCTGCAATCGCGGCCGTGCTGGACACCCTGCGTACGCAGTCGGACGGCAGCGCGGGCCGCATCGGCATCGTCGTTGGCGCAGGTGGCGACCGTGACTCTTCCAAGCGTCCGCTTATGGGCGCGGCGGCCGCGAAGGGCGCCGACCTTGTCGTCGTCACCGACGACAATCCCCGAACCGAAGACCCGGCCGCCATCCGCGCTGCCGTGCTGGCGGGAGCCCGCGAGGCGAACCCGTCGGCCGATATTCGAGAAGTTGGCTCCCGCGCCGAGGCCATCGATGAGGTCGTGACGTGGGCGCAGCCGGGTGATGCTGTCATCGTCGTCGGCAAGGGCCATGAGGTAGGACAGTTGATTGGCGATACCGTTCATCACTTCGATGACCGCGAGGAGATGGCTCGCGCCCTTGATGCCATGGCCACTGCGACTACCCTGAGTAACGAAGAATCCAAGGAGCAAGCATGATTGCGTTAAGCCTCGCTGAGATCGCTCAGATCACGGGCGGCCGCCTGGATAATGTCAACGATCCAGATACCCGAGTGACTGGGTTCGTCGAATTCGATTCTCGTAAGGTCACCCCGGGCGGTCTCTTTGTGGCGCTGCCCGGCGCTCGGGTAGATGGGCACGACTTTGCCAACACCGCGATTGACAAAGGGGCCGCGGCTGTTTTGGCGGCGCGGCCGGTGGGCGTTCCGGCGATCGTCGTCGAGCCGCACGGGCGCGTCGAAGGCGACGGTGCCAATGCGGACATTTATGCCAATGATGCCGATGGCTCCGCCGCGGCCGTCGTTGAAGCACTCTCCGCGCTCGCCCGAGCAGTAACCCAGCGGCTTGCAGCCGAACAGGAGCTCACCATTGTGGGCGTTACTGGTTCGGCGGGAAAGACGTCCACCAAAGACCTCATAGCCACTATCTTCCGTGAGGTGGGGGAGACCGTTGCCCCGCCGGGCTCCTTCAACAATGAAATTGGGCTGCCCTATACAGCCCTGCGCTGCGATGAGCACACGCGCTACCTTGTGGCAGAGATGTCGGCCCGCGGCATTGGGCACATCCGGCACCTGACCAACATCACCGCGCCGCGCGTCGGCGTTGTTCTCAACGTTGGCACAGCACACCTCGGCGAGTTTGGGTCGCGGGAGAACATCGCGAAGGCCAAGGGAGAACTCGTAGAAGCACTGCCGAAGGCTGAAGACGGCGGCGTGGCCGTCCTCAACGCCGATGATCCTTTCGTCGCGGCGATGGCTCCCCGCACGGGGGCCAAGGTGGTGTACTACTCCACGGAAAACCGCCGCGGAGGCGCACCGGCAGCGCAGTATTACGCCACCGATATCGAACTCGACGACGTTGCCCGCCCCTCCTTTACCTTGCATAGCCCGGATGCCGAGCCCGTTGCCGTGAAGCTGCAGGTTTTTGGCTCCCACCAGGTATCCAACGCGCTCGCTGCCGCGGCCGCAGCGATCGAGCTCGGGGTATCGGCCGCCACCGTGGCTGCTGCGTTGTCTGGGCATCGCCTCGCCTCCGAGCACCGCATGGACGTGCGTACACGCCGCGATGGCGTCACTGTCATCGATGACTCCTATAACGCTAACCCGGACTCGATGCGCGCGGCGATCGCCGCCTTGGCCTATACCGCCGCCGCGCGCCCCGATGCTCGTGCCATCGCGGTGCTGGGGGAGATGGGAGAACTCGGCGGCGATGCGGAAAAATCTCACCGCCAGCTCGGTGAGATTTTGGCCAAGTACCACGTGGAGCACTTAGTAGCAGTAGGGGAGAACCCCAACTGCCGGGCAATGGCTAAGGCTGCCATGCAGCAGGGTATAAATACAGTGGTGTGCGCCGATGCCGCGGCGGCTGCAAAGGCTGTCGACGGCATACTGCGCGTGGCCCCGGCAGGGGTCGATGATTGGGCTAACCGTAGCGTTAAGGACGTGGTCTTGATTAAGGCCTCCAATGCCCAACGTCTTTGGTTGGTCGCGGAACAGCTGAACAACAGCTAGCCGCTAGAAAGGACTTCAAGCTCGTGACTCAGATCATCATCGCTGGTGCGGTTAGCTTCCTCGTGGCGATCTTTACCACCCCGGTTCTTATCCGGTACTTTTCCGACACTGGCCGCGGACAGGAGATCCGTGAAGACGGTCCCAAGTCCCACCTGCGCAAGCGTGGTACGCCGACGATGGGTGGACTAGCCATCCTGGCCGGCATCCTTGTGGCCTATCTCGTTGCCAGCATCTACGGGCTCCTGACGGGGCATGAGGGCTTCACCGCGTCGGGTCTCCTCGTCCTTGGTTTGACGCTGGGACTTGGCGCAGTGGGGTTTGCGGATGACTTCATCAAGCTCTTCCGGCACCGCAATCTCGGCCTTAACAAGACCGCAAAGCTCGTCAGCCAGCTCGTGCTGGCGCTGCTCTTCGGCTTCTTTGTTCTGCGCTTCCCCAATGATGATGGCCTGACCCCCGGTTCCACGAAGCTGTCCTTCATCCGTGACCTGAAGACTTTTGACCTCGCCGTCGGCGGCACCGTGATCGGAACCATCGTGTTCTTGATCTTCATGTACATCCTCATCGCCGCGTGGTCGAACGCCGTCAACCTCACCGATGGGCTCGACGGGCTTGCGGCCGGTGTCACGGCCATCGTCATGGGCTCCTACTCGCTGATGACCTTCTGGCAATTCCGGTACTCCTGCGCCACCAACTTCGCCGCCGGCTGCTACCAAGTGCGCGATCCCCTCGATCTGGCCGTGCTCGCGGCTGCGGGCTTGGGCGGCTGCCTCGGGTTCCTGTGGTGGAACGCCGCCCCGGCAAAGATCTTCATGGGAGACACTGGCTCCCTGGCGCTGGGTGGTCTGGTCGCCGGCATCTCCGTCACCAGCCGCACCGAGCTGCTCATGATCATCATCGGCGCGCTCTTCGTCATCGAGACGGTGTCCGTTGTCATCCAAATCGTGGTCTTCCACTCCACCGGCAAGCGTTTCTTCCGTATGGCTCCGATCCACCACCACTTCGAGAATGGTGGCTGGGCAGAAACAGCCGTCGTCGTCCGTTTCTGGTTGCTGGCCGCCATGGCGGCCATGGCCGGCGTCGCCATCTTCTACGGTGATTGGCTGACTGCTGCGGGCATTGGAGTCGGAGCATGACGCGTCCAGAATTCCTATCCGGCCGCGTCCTTATCGCCGGCGCAGGCGTATCTGGTCGCGGTTGCGCGGCGGTCTTGGCCAGCCTGGGCGTGGACCTCACGGTGGCTGACGGCAACGCGGAATCCCGCAGCCGCATCGCCTCCGAGCTGGGCGTCGCTGCCGTAGACACGGCTGCGGCCGACCTTTCGGAGTACTCGCTCGTCGTGACCTCACCAGGATGGCGCCCCGACTCGCCGTTGCTCGTCGCGGCCGCTTCCCAAGGCCTTGAGGTCATCGGCGATGTTGAGTTGGCCTACCGCCTCGACCGCGCAGAGGTCTTCGGCGCCCCTCGCCGCTGGCTCGCGATAACCGGTACGAACGGCAAGACCACGACGACCGGCATGCTCGCCGCCATCATGGCTGCCGATGAGCAGTGCTCCGGCCAGCGCGCACAAGCGGTAGGCAATATCGGCGTCTCGTCCTTTGATGCCCTGGCCGCCGAGCCCCGCGTGGACATCCTCGTGGCGGAGCTCTCCTCTTTCCAACTGCACTGGTCCTCCCAGCTGCGCCCGGAGGTGGGAGCGCTGCTCAACCTCGCCGATGATCACCTGGATTGGCACGGTTCCTTCGATGCCTACGCCGCCGACAAAGCCAAGATCCTGCGCGGGCAGCACGCCGTCTACGGCAAAGATGACGAGCACGTTATAGCTCTCGCCTCCTCGATTCCGGCAGCGACTGCCTTTAGCCACGCCGAGCCCGCTGCGGGTGAGGTGGGAGTTAGCGCCGGTAGTCTCGTGGTGAACGAGGTCGCTGGGATGAAGGCCGCCGTTGTCGAGGACGTCACCACCATCCAGCCCGCCGGCCTGGCCGGGGTGCTGGACGCTGCCGCTGCGTCTGCGGTTGCCGCTCTCGCCGGCGCGCGCCCCGAGTCCATCGCCGAAGGCCTCGCCTCCTATGTGGTGGCGGGGCACCGCGGAGAGGTCGTTCACCGCCACTCTGGCGTGACCTACATCGATAATTCCAAGGCCACGAACCCACACGCCGCGGAAGTCGCTCTGCGCGGCCTGGATTCGGTGGTGTGGGTCGCCGGCGGTCAGCTCAAAGGCGCCGACGTTTCGGACCTACTGCGCACCCACGCGGCGCGGTTGAAGGCGGCGGTTCTGGTGGGCGTCGACAAGCATGTGCTCGCCCAAGCCTTAGCAAAGGAAGCGCCGCACGTCCCCGTCGTCATCGTGGATAGCCACGACCCAGAAGCAGCAATGGAGCAGGCAGTGGCCGCCGCAGTGCAACACGCCGAGGCCGGCGATACCGTACTTTTGGCGCCCGCTGCGGCATCGTTGGACATGTACACCGGAATGAGCCAGCGCGGCGACATCTTTGCCGCCGCTGCCCGCCGTCTCGCCCGCTAGCTAGGAGCACCCAGAAGCCGTGACTGCCACCAGCACCCAGAAGCCACCACGCACGCTGGGACACCACCTGCGTGATCTCCGTGAGCGCCTGCGCGCTTATCCCGGGCTCGATTACTTGGTGCTGCGTATTGCCATCTTTTCACTCATTGGCATTGGCGTGCTCATGGCCTTTTCCTCGTCGATGGCGACGTCCCTTTCAGAAAGCGATAGCCCGTGGTCAGCCGCCCTGCGTCAGTGCGTGCTCGTCGTCGCCGGCCTCATTGTGTTCTGGATTGGCCTGCGCATGTCACCACGCACGCTGCGGGTGCTCGTGCCCTGGTTCTTGGGGCTGTCCATCTTGCTTCTCATCCTCGTCCTCGTTCCCGGGATCGGTACTGGCCGCGCGGAGGTCGGTTCGCAGTCATGGATCATGCTGCCGGGAGGCGTGGCCTTCCAGCCTTCAGAGTTCGCGCGTGTGGCTGTGGGCATGTACGGTGCCTCGGCGCTGGCGGATAAGACGCATCGCTCGATGCGCCTGACGGATCCATTCATGATGTACTCCATCATCGCCGGCATCATGTTCGTACTTATCGTTGCTCAGGGTGACTTGGGCATGGGCGTATCCTTTGCCCTCATCGTTGTCTTTACCCTGGTTTTCGCAGGCGTGGATTGGCGCGTTCCTACCGTCGTCGGCATCTTCGGCGCTATCGGCATGATCACCGTTTTCCTAGCCGGTGGCTTCCGCTCGCACCGCTTCCACACCTACTTCGATGCCTTGCGCGGAAACATTGAGGACACGCAAGGTACAGGTTTCCAGGCTTACCAGGGCTTCCTTTCGCTTGCCGACGGCGGCTTCTGGGGCGTGGGCCTCGGCCAATCGCGCGCCAAGTGGTTCTACCTCCCAGAAGCGAAAAATGACTTCGTCTTCGCCATCATCGGTGAGGAACTGGGGCTGTGGGGCGGTGCCATGGTCATCGGGCTTTTTGCCGTGCTGGGCTATTTTGGACTGCGTACCGCAACCCGCGCGCAGGATCAATTCCAGTCCCTGCTGGCCGCCACATTGGCGGTCGGTGTTGTCGTGCAGGCATTCATCAACATTGGCTACGTCATCGGCGTGCTGCCGGTGACGGGTATTCAGTTGCCGATGATTTCCGCGGGCGGTACAGCTGCGGTGATTACGATCGGTTCGATGGGGCTGCTGTGCAACGTGGCGCGCCATGAGCCGCTCCAAGTGTCCGCGATGCAGAACTTTGGCCGCCCGCTCTTCGACCGCATTTTCTTCATCCCCGAGCCGACGCCGCCCAACGAGCGCCGCGGCGGAGCCCACCGAGCCCCGCGCGAACGCGCGCATGGCAAGCACCCTCAGCGCGTGCGCCGCGAGCACTCCCAACGACAGGTGGAGCGCAGCCGCGAGGAAAGGTTTGGCCGCGCTGTGACGGGGCGCTCGCCGCGTGCGCAGGTACCGCGTGAGGAGCAGCGGCGGGAGTACCGCCGAGAGCGTCGGCGCGGCGAGCGTCGGTAGGGCGGGGCCGCGCTGGTAGCGTGTAGAGCATGAATGACACGCCGATTTCCGTCGTTATCGCAGGTGGCGGCACTGCCGGTCACATTGAACCCGCGCTCGCGGTGGGGGAGGAGCTGCGCTTACGCCACGGCGCGCGGGTGACCGCATTGGGAACCCCACGCGGATTGGAGCGCGATATTGTGCCGGCGCGCGGAGTCGATTTGCGCATGATTACCCCCGTCCCGGTCCCGCGCAAGATCAACGCTGATGCTGTGAAGCTGCCCTGGCGAATCCTCACGTCCGTGCGCGAAACCCGCGCGGTGCTCAAAGACGTTGGGGCCAACGTTGTGTTTGGAACCGGCGGCTATGTCGCCGCCCCGGCCTATTTGGCGGCCAAGTCCTTAGGCATTCCGTTCTTCGTTCTCGAAACCAATGCCCTGGCCGGCATGGCGAACAAGTTAGGCGTGCGTTTGGGCGGCACGGGCATTAACGCGCAAGAAGGTTCTGGGATGCCCGGGGATGTCTTGGGCATCCCCGTGCGGCCGGGCATGGGGGAGGACCCCGACGGCGCAAAGGCGGCAGCTGCTCGCCAGAACTGGAACCTGGACGCACATCGCCCGACCATCGTGGTGACCGGCGGATCACAGGGCGCAGTGAGCATTAACACCGCCGTCGCCGGCGCGCTCGATGACCTATGCCGGGATTTCCAAGTGTTGCATGCTTATGGCAAGAAGAACGAGGCGCCGGCTGGGCGCGAACACTACACGGCGGTGCCTTATATCGATGACATGGCTGGCGCGCTCGCGGTTGCTGACCTCATGGTGTGCCGCTCCGGTGCAATGACCGTGGCCGAGGTTTCCGCCGCCGGTCTACCCGCGCTCTACGTGCCGCTGCCGCACGGCAATGGCGAGCAAGCGCTGAACTCGCGGGCATTGGTGGAGGCGGGGGCCGCGGTCCAGATTCCGGACGCCGAGTTGACCTCGGAGCGCCTTATCAGAGAAGTTCGCGCTATTCTTGACCACCCCGAGGCCCTGGCAGCCATGCGTGCCGCTGCCGATGCCAGCGAGGCCGGCGACGTTGCGGCTGTCATCGCTGACCGCATCGCGCAACGCGTCGCCGCCGGCGTCCGCGATTAGGCGCACAGTACAGGTTTATTAAAGAAGGATTTTTTCACTATGACTGACACCCCCTCCACCACGGACCTGTCCCGCGTTCACTTTGTCGGTATCGGAGGCTCCGGCATGTCCGGTCTCGCGCGCATCCTGGTCAGCCGGGGTGCGGTCGTCACCGGCTCGGACGTTAAGAAATCGACGGCTGTTGACGTCCTCCGCACAATGGGCGCGCACATTGCCATTGGGCATGCGGCCGAGAACCTTGAAATGGCCGGCGATAGGCCGACGGTTGTCGTGACTTCCTTCGCCGCCATCCCGCAGGATAATCCTGAGCTCGCTGCCGCGCGCGCCGCCGGTATTCCGGTTATTCGCCGTTCCGATCTATTGGCCGAGTTGATGGAAGGCCACCGCCAGGTGCTGCTTGCCGGAACCCATGGAAAGACCTCGACCACGTCCATGGCGGTATCCGCGCTCCAACAGGCGGGGCTGGATCCTTCCTTCGCTATCGGTGGACAGCTGAACCGTGCTGGTACGAACGCACACGGCGGTACGGGCGATGCCTTCGTGGCGGAGGCCGATGAGTCCGATGCTTCGCTCTTGCGCTACAGCCCATCCGTGGCCGTGATTACGAACATCGAGCCCGATCACCTCGATTATTTCGGCACCGCGGAGAGCTACTACCAGGTCTTCGATGACTTCGCCGACCGCATTGTCGACGGCGGCTACCTTGTCGTCTGCCTCGAGGATGCGCAGGCGGCCGCCACCGGTGAGCGTGCCGCTGAGCGCGGTATTCAGGTGCTGGGCTATGGCGCGCGCGGCGAGGCAGACGCTGCTTCTTCGGTGCCCCTCGCGGCTGAGGTTGTGGAGGAGACAGTCTCTGCCGTCGGCGCGCACGTCCGCGTTCGCCTGACCCTGCCGGGCCAGGCTCCGCAGGAGCTAAGCTATGACCTGCACGTTCCCGGCCACCACATGGTGCTCAATTCGGCCGCTGCCCTGTTGGCCGGTGCGCTCGCTGGCGGGGATCCGGCGGAGCTCGCCGCGGGCTTGACCGACTTTACGGGCGTGCGCCGTCGCTTTGAGTACCGCGGAAGCGAGCGCGGCATCCGCGTCTTCGACGATTATGCGCACCACCCCACGGAGGTTTCCGCAGTTCTCGGTGCGGCCCGCGCAAAGGCGGATGCGGAGGGCGAGGGCGCGCGCGTCATCGCCTGCTTCCAGCCGCACCTGTACTCCCGGACGATGAAGTTCGACGCCGAATTTGCTCAGGCGCTGGCGCTTGCCGACGCCGCCGTCGTCCTCGACATCTACGGCGCCCGTGAGAAGCCGGTAGAGGGCATTACCTCCCGCATCATCACCGACAAGATGCCGGAAGACATGCCGGTTATCTTCGAGCCCGATTTCTCCGAAGCCGCCAGCGACGTCATCTCCTTGGCACAGCCCGGAGATATCGTCCTGACCATCGGTGCGGGCACGATTACCTACGTGGCTGGCGAGATTCTGTCCGAGCTGGGCAATAAGGACGAGGCGGAGGAGCCGAAGGAACCGAATGTCTAAAAAGGCTGGGGTGCTCGTGGTGGGCGCGGTCCTTCTCGTAGCGGTGATCGCTGCCGCAGTGGTGTGGCTTTTCCCGATCCTTACGGTGAAGTCCTTCGAGGTAGTGGGAAATGACCATGTCACGGCTGAGGACGTGGAACAGGCCAGTGGCGTGCCTAAGGGCACAAACCTGGCGCGCCTGGACGCTCGCGAGGCCGCGCAGGGCGTGGCGGAGATCCCCTGGGTGGAAAGCGCAACTGTGTCGCGGGCTTTTCCCTCGACGGTGCACATTGAAATCGTCGAGCACGAGGCAGTGGCTTTCGTGCGCGACGGTGACAGCACCGTCCTAGTGGATAACCACGGCAAGGAATTCGTGGAAGCCGAGGCGCCGCCCGAAGCCGTGGAAATCACCGGGCACACCGACTCCGGTTCCCCGGAAATGCAAGCGGCCGTCGATGCCGTTGCGGCCCTTCCCGCTCCAATCCGGGAAAAGGTATCGGCCCTCGAGGTCAAGGATAGGTACTCGCTGACGTTCCGAACCAAGGACAACAAGACCATCTTTTGGGGTGCCTCGGAAGACAATAAGAACAAGGCAATCGCTTTCGAGGATGTGCTCAAACTCGAGGGTGAATCCTGGAACATTTCCAACCCGTCGCTGGTGACTCGCCGCTAGGTCCGTCGCGAGTGGGACGGGTGTGGCGCTTGTTAAGAAAACCGCATGTCAGCAACCCTAAAGTAGAGGTTGAGGGTACCGACACGCGGCAAAATGTGCGCCGAAATTACCCCGTTGTCGTTAAAGATGGATGTAACCGCCTCTCGCGAAAAGAGGCGCCTCCTCGTTTACATTAAAAGCTTATTCGAAAGGCAAGAGACCCTCGTATGATCTCATCTAGCAACAACCTCGCGGACATCAAGGTCGTCGGCGTCGGCGGCGGCGGTGTCAACGCTGTCAACCGCATGATCGAAGAAGGGCTCAAGGGAGTCCAGTTCGTCGCCATCAACACCGATTCCCAGGCGCTGATTTTCTCCGATGCGGACACCAAGCTCGACATCGGCCGCGAGGCCACCCGCGGCCTCGGCGCCGGCGCTAACCCGGAGGTTGGCAAGACCTCCGCGGAGGATCACAAGACCGAAATCGAAGACGCCCTCCAAGGCTCCGATATGGTCTTCGTGACGGCCGGCGAAGGCGGCGGAACCGGCACCGGCGCGGCCCCCGTCGTGGCGTCCATCGCGAAGAAGATGGGTGCGCTGACCGTTGGCGTCGTTACCCGCCCATTCAAGTTTGAGGGCGCGCGCCGTACCCGTCAGGCCATGGCTGGCATCGAAGAGCTGCGCGAGGTCTGCGATACCCTCATCGTTATTCCGAATGACCGCCTCATGCAGCTGGGCGGCGAGGAGCTGTCCATCGTCGAGGCCTTCCGCGCCGCCGATGAAGTTCTGCACAATGGTGTTCAGGGTATTACCAACCTCATCACTATCCCGGGCATGATCAACGTCGACTTTGCGGACGTTCGCTCCGTTATGTCCGATGCCGGCTCCGCCCTCATGGGTATCGGCTTCGCTCGTGGGGACAACCGCGCGCTCAACGCCGCCGAGCAGGCCATCAACTCCCCGCTGTTGGAGTCGACCATGGAAGGCGCCAAGGGCGTTCTACTGTCCATCGCTGGTGGCTCCGACCTGGGCCTCCACGAGGTCAACGCAGCCGCCTCCATGGTGGAGGAGCGCGCCGACGAAGACGCCAACATCATCTTCGGCACCATCATCGATGACAACCTCGGTGATGAGGTTCGCGTCACTATCATCGCCACCGGCTTCGACGCACAGGCCAACATGACTACGCAGCCGGCGCAGCCCGGTCAGGCTGCACCGCAGAGTCAGCAGGCCACCCCGGCTGCCCGCCCGGGTTCCCTCTTTGAGAACCGCGCCGAGGCACAGGCGGAAAGCCCCGCCGCATCCCGCGCTGAGGCCCCGCGTGGGGACTACACCCGCGCTGAGCCGCAGCGTGTCGACGCCCAGCGTATCGAGCGCGAGGAGTACACCCCACGCCACTCCTACGAGCGCGAGCAGCCGGCCGAGCCGGCCCCGTCCAGCGGGCTGTTTACCACCTCGGACCGCTTCCGCGGTGAGGAGTACCGCCGCGGCGCCGACGACGAGTACCGCCTCTCGCGCCCCGCTGAGCGCCGTGGCCGCGACTTCGATGATGACGGCGACGACGATCTCGACGTGCCGTCCTTCATGCGTTAGTCCCAGCCCGCTACTCTGGAGTGCATGCCAGTAAACGAGGAAGCACACGTAGCACAACGCCCCGTCCGCATGGTTTTCACCAGCCGTGCCGGCGGGGCGTCGTCGTCCCCTTATAACTCTTTCAACTTGGGTGATCACGTTGGTGATGACCCCGAGGCCGTGACCGCCAATCGCCAGCGGCTTCTGCGGGTGACTGGTCTAGAAGACATCGTGTGGATGGAACAGCTCCACACCAACACGGTCACGGTGGTGGGGGCCGAACGCCGCGGTGTCCGCGAACCCGTCCCCGCCACCGATGCCGTAGTAACCACCGAAAAGCGCTTGGGGCTAGGCGTGCTCGTTGCTGATTGCACACCGGTGCTGCTTGTCGACGTCTCCGCGGGCGTCATCGCCGCCGCCCACGCCGGACGCCTAGGCGCGCGCAACGGAATCGTCCGGAATACGGTCAACACAATGATTGAGCTGGGTGCCACCCCTTCGTCGATCCAAGTGCTCATGGGGCCTGCTGCTTCTGGGCGCAACTATGAGGTGCCGGAGTCGATGGCGGACGACGTCGAGAAGCACCTGCCCGGCTCCAAAACCCGGACCTCTTCTGGAACGTGGGGCGTTGACGTGCGCGCCGGTCTGATTCGCCAGCTGATGGGGATGGGGGTTACGGCCATTGAGTCGGATCCGCGCTGCACGATCGAAGACACTGATTTCTTTTCTTATCGCCGCGAGGGCGTCACCGGGCGTCAAGCCGGTGTGATTTGGTTGGAGGATTAAATGACTAGCAAGGACCCCGCTGAGCGTCGCGAAGAACTACGGGCCGGACTGGAGCGCACCCGCGCTGAGATTCGACGTTTTGCCGCCACGTATGACCGTCCCGTGCCACAGCTGCTGCCGGTGACGAAATTTCACCGGGCAGAGGACATCGCGCTGCTGGGGGAGCTGGGCATTACGGATGTGGCAGAAAACCGTGAGCAGGAGGCGCGCGCCAAAGCAGAGGCGCTGCCCGAGATTCGCTTCCACATGATCGGCCAGATCCAAACCAAAAAGGCGAACCACGTCGCCCGCTGGGCGCACAGCGTGCACTCCCTTGACTCAGAAAAGCTTGCCCGGGCGCTGGACCGAGGAGTGGCGCTTGCCCAAGAACGCGGGCAACGCGAGGACGCCCTTCCGGCATTCATTCAGGTTTCCGCCGATGGCGATACCGCACGCGGCGGATGCCCGCTGGAGGATGTCCCCGCTCTGGTGGATGTCGTTGAAGAGCTGGAGAATGTGCAGCTGCAGGGATTCATGGTGGTTCCTCCACTGGAGAGCGAGCCTGCGGAGGTATTCGCTCGGGTAAGGGCGCTGACCGACGAGGTCGCGGCGAAGCTCGGACGGGCTTTAAAAATGTCAGCCGGAATGAGCGCAGATTTGGAGGCGGCGATTGCATCTGGAACGGATATCGTGCGTGTCGGAACCGGAATCATGGGAGCTCGCCCGCTAGGTTAATTGACATTGCAAAAGCGCATTACAAGACAGCAAATGAACAGCACACACTAGGTCAGAGGGAGACCCAGAATGTCACTGATTGATAGGACTAAAGAGTTCTTCGGGCTGGGCCCGATGGACATGGACACCGACGATGCTTACTACGCTGACGAGCGCAGCTACAGCGCACCGGCGTACGCACCTTCCTACGAGAAGCCGGAAGAGGAATTTGTCCCGACTATCGTGGCGCTGTCGCTCGTCTCCTTTGACGATGCAGCGAAGGTCGGTGGCCCTTTCCGTGACGGTGACGCAGTGGTCTTCGAGCTCACTGACGCTGACCGTGGCTCCGCAAAGCGCTTCGTTGACTTTGCCGCTGGCCTCTGCTTTGCGCTGGAAGGCCGCATGAAGAACCTGACCAAGGGCGTGGACACCAGCCGTAAGGTTTTTGCCATCGTGCCGAAGGGCGCCGATATCTCCACTGTTGAGCTGGAGCGCGCAGCTCACCTGCGCTAAGTACGTCGCGTTCTACCGCCCCATCGATTTCTTTTCTCCCGTGTTGGCTAAGGGGAGGGGAAAGTGGTGGGGCGGTTTCGCATTGATGAAACCGGCGGCGTAGTGAGTACGGGGATAGTTCAGCCGACGATTAGCCGTTCATGTTCGCCGAGCGCGAACCGGAGGGCAGGGGAATACCGTTAGTGGGGGTGGTTCGGATAGGCTCGGGCACTGTGAATGCTTTAGGTTCAATTCTCCTCGTTGCCGTGAGTCTTTACTCGTGGATTTTGTTAGCGCGAATCGTCATCGAAATGATTCAATCTTTTTCGCGCCAATTCAATCCGCCCCGCTGGTTCATGATGGTTGCAGAGGTGCTTTTCGTAGTCACTGACCCGCCGGTTAAGGCGCTGCGAAAGGTGATTCCTCCGCTGCAGTTGGGAGGCGTTGCGCTCGACGTTTCCATCATTGTTTTGTTCCTGCTTTTGTCCATTCTTTCGCAACTGATTTCGTGGCTATTTTTCGGCCCCAGCGGACTTGCTGTGTAACTAACGGGTGTATTAAACCCTCCTGTTAACGTTGAGACTCGTGCCAGCGTTAGATAATGTGTTGATTCGGATACAATGAGTTAGCAAAATCCGTATTATTAACCGCATATGTACCCGGCCTCTGGAACCTCTAGAGGTTTGACCGATTCGTAAGGGGAAGAGAAGTCAATGCCACTGTCACCCGCTGATGTACACAACGTCGCTTTCAGCAAGCCGCCAATTGGCAAGCGTGGCTACAACGAGGATGAGGTAGATCAGTTCCTCGACCTCGTTGAGGATGCTCTTGCTCAGCTGCAGGACGAGAACGATGATCTCCACGCCCAGGTTGAGGAACTGAAGTCTCAGACTTCGGCCGGCGCCGCTGGCGGCGCTACTGCCGCTAAGGTCGACGAGGCCGCTGTGCGCAAGGAAGTTGAATCCAAGCTTCGCGCCGAGTACGAGGCAAAGCTGGCTGACTCCAAGAATGAGATTGCCAAGGCCAAGGAAGAGACGAAGCGTGCGCAGGAGCAGGCAAAGGCTGCTCAGGCACAGTCTTCCCAGGCGTCGGCTGCTCAGGCAAAGGACAACTCCGCCGAGCTCAAGGCAGCTCGCGAGGAAGCTGCCGCCGCCAAGCGCGAGCTCGAGGCTTCCAAGAAGGAACTGGCGAACACGAAGAAGGAGCTGGAGTCCGCAAAGAAGAACTCCGCAGCCTCCACCACCGCCTCTTCCGCCGCTGCCGTGGCTGGTGTGGGCGCTGCCCAGTCCAACGCACAGGGCCTGGCTACCCCGGATACTCATATGCAGGCAGCCCGCGTGCTGGGCTTGGCTCAGGAGATGGCGGACCGTCTCACCAGCGAGGCCAAGGCTGATTCCGAGTCCATGCTGGCTGAGGCCCGCACGGCGGCAGAGAAGCAGCTTGCCGACGCTGACTCCCACTCCAAGGCCCAGCTCGCGGACGCCCAGAAGCGCTACGAAGCTCAGCTGCAGGAGGCCGATACCCGCTCCAAGAAGCTGGTGGCGGACGCTGAGAACAAGGCAAAGCAGACTGAGTCCGACGCTACGTCCCGCGCCGAGGCGCAGATTCGCCAGGCAGAGGAGAAAGCAGCTGCGCTGCAGGCCGATGCCGAGAAGAAGCACACCGAGGTCATGAACACGGTCAAGCAGCAGCAGACCGCTCTGGAGGCTCGCATCTCCGAGCTGCGCACCTTCGAGCGCGAGTACCGTACCCGCCTCAAGACGCTGCTGCAGTCTCAGCTTGAGGAGCTGGAGTCCCGCGGTACCGCTGCTCCCAACGGTGAAGCCGGCAAGTCCAACAATTAATCACTGAATCAGCGGCGTCCCTGCGGGGGCGCCGTTATTCTTTTCTGTGGGTATGTATTCTTAGTAGGTATTGATTTTTCAGGCGTGGCGGGGAAGGAGAGCGCGCATGCTTATCGGTGCATTACTTTTGGCCTTTGTGGCCTTCTTGGCGTTCGTGAATTACATCCTCTCCGCCTCTGAGTGGTCTCTGTACCTGCTCTTTGCTTCTGCCGGGGTAGGCATTGTTCTGTTTATCGCAGATACCGTGATTAAACTGCGCCGCAAGCACGACGAGTAGCCCTCGCCCCCAGGAGTTCTGGGTGGAGGGCTTTTTCTGCGAAGACACCTAGTTGTGTCGCTCCTAGTCGTCTCTTTCCGGGGCGTCGAATAGCCCGGGAGGCGCTTGCAGAGGCGTGGGCGGCGGGAGGGGACCGTACGTCTTTGTGGCCGTTCCGTTGACCCGGGCCATGCGGCCGCGTCCCGGTGGCGCGTTCGGATCGTCCTGGTTCACGCCATTGTGATACGGGCACAGCATCACCAGGTTTTCCTGGTTGGTATACCCGCCGTTCTTCCACGCGATGAGATGGTGAACTTGGCATTCATCGGCGGGCTTCATGCAGGAGCCCCAAGCACAGACCGGGAACTCAGCCATGGCCATGATGCGCTGCTTGATGCTGGCGGAGCGCTCCTCATAGTAGAGGTTGACCGGCCCGTGATAGGGGTGGAAGAGAGTCGCCAGCGCGCCATCGAGGTCGATCTCTTCGGCTATGACCTTGTTGAGGTATTCCGCGCCGGTCATCGTTGCGCCGTTGGTCATCTGCAGCGTGATTTCCTCGCCGTCGCCGTTGAGAATCTTCGTCATTGCATCCAGCGGGACCAAGATATTGGTTTGCAAACCGCGGCGCGGGGCGGCGCCTTTGAAGAAAGCTTCGCGGATGGATTCGAGGGGACGTTCGCGGTCGACGGCGTCGCTAAGCTCTGCAATCATTTGCGCGGGGCCTGTGATTGCCATCGTCCACGGTGCATTGCGGCGGCGGTAGATGGTCACGCCCTCCTTCGGTGCGGGCGGGGCCGAGTGTTCTTTGAGCTTCTTCTTCGCCAGCTTTTCCATCGCGAGGGTATCGGCGCTGGTCCGGCACAGCTCCAGGCGCAACTTCCATCCCAATGCCTGCGTCTTGGCTTTGCGGGCATAGCGGTCAATGATCTCCAGAGTGGGCAATGAGTGGCCGCGCTGGCGCGCAGCCTTCACTGCATCACGTTGCATCTTGGTCATGGCGGTCTTGCCAAAGAAGCTCGTGTGCAGCCGCACCAACTGCGCGGCAGTTTTGTCGGGGGAACCGGCGGCGATGAGGTCTGCTTCAGACATGCCTTCGCACTCGGCGATGACATCGATGCCGGCCCCGAGTGCGTTGAGGAAAGTCTGTAGCGCGTTCATATTTGTGGAGCATAAAACACCTTCTGAGCTGCGCGCATTAGAAAAAATGTTCCTGTGGAAAACTGTTTCTCAGGCACCTCTTTTGTGCACTGTCGTTTCTATTTTGGGGTTCACGGGAACCTGCGCCTGTGAAAACTTGACCCCTCGGTTATACTTTGGAGCTATATGCAGTGAGCCGGCTATCACCGGGGAGCATTCCGGAAGAACGTGAGGCGCGTGAGCGTCGCATTATTAGAACCGGGCGGGTAGGGACCGTCATCTCCTTCACATCAACGAAGCGGGGCGCCTCGGCGCCCAAGCGGGGTGGTACCGCGAGCCGTACGGCGCGTCCCCGTCACAGCGAACGAGTGAAGGAATTTTTAGATGAGCAACAACCCCGCGAACGTCGGCAGTGTTTATCCCAAAGTCGATATGACTGCTGGGTCTTCCCGTTTCCCCGATATGGAGCAGGAAGTCCAGAAGTACTGGAAGGCCGACGACACCTTTAAAGCCAGCCTCGAGCAGACCGAAGGCTGCCCCGAGTATGTCTTTTATGACGGCCCTCCCTTTGCCAACGGTCTGCCGCACTACGGCCACCTGCTGACCGGTTATGTCAAGGACATCGTCCCGCGCTACCGCACCATGGCCGGCAATCACGTCCCTCGCGTCTTTGGCTGGGATACGCACGGCTTGCCGGCGGAGCTGGAGGCAGAAAAGCAGCTCGGCATCACGGACAAGGGCCAGATCGAGGAGATGGGCCTGGAGAAGTTCAACGAGTACTGCGCCAAGTCCGTCCTCGAGTACACCGATGAGTGGGAAGAGTATGTCAACCGCCAGGCTCGCTGGGTGGATTTCGAGAACGGCTACAAGACCATGGACTTGGAGTACATGGAGTCTGTCATGTGGGCGTTCAAGGAGCTCTATGACAAGGGCCTGATCTACCAGGGATTTAGGGTTCTGCCGTACTCCTGGGCGGAGCACACCTCCCTGTCGAACCAGGAGACCCGCCTGGATGACTCCTACAAGATGCGTCAGGACCCGACCCTGACGGTGACGTTCCCGGTGGCTGGTGCCGTGGAGGGAAGTGCGGCGGAGAAGACGTTGGCGGAGAACGCCGAGCTTGCCGACGCCTCCTTCCTCGCCTGGACCACCACCCCGTGGACCCTGCCGTCCAACCTGGCTCTGGCGGTCCACCCGGAGGTTGATTACGTCCTGTTCAAGGCCACCGAGGGCGACTTTGCTGGCCGTACCTTCGTGATGGCTGAAGCACTGACCGGCACCCTGGCGAAGGAGCTGGGTGAGGTGGAAGTCCTCAAGACGTTCAAGGGCGCGGAGCTGGAGGGCTTCAAGTACGAGCCCATCTTCGGATTCTTCCCGGACGTGGAGAATGCGTACCAGGTCTTGCTTGCTGACTACGTCACCACCGAGGACGGCACCGGTGTGGTCCACCAGGCCCCGGCCTTCGGTGAGGACGATATGCTCACCTGCCAGAAGTACGGCGTGGGCCTGGTCATCCCGGTGGATGAGGACGGCAAGTTTACCTCCCAGGTACCGCCGTATGAAGGCCAGCTCGTCTTCGATGCCAACAAGGCCATCATCAAGGACCTCAAGGCCGCTGGCCGCGTGGTACGCCACGTGACCATCGAGCACTCCTACCCGCACTCCTGGCGCTCCGGCGAGCCGCTCATCTACATGGCGCTGCCTGCATGGTTCGTCAAGGTGACGGAGTTCCGTGACCGCATGGTCGAGCTCAACCACAATGAGATCGAGTGGCTGCCGGAGCACATCCGCGACGGCCAGTTCGGCAAGTGGCTGGAGGGCGCTCGCGACTGGAACATCTCCCGCACCCGCTACTGGGGCGCTCCGATCCCGGCGTGGATCTCCGATAACCCGGAGTACCCGCGAGTCGATGTCTATGGCTCGCTGGATGAGCTGGAGCGTGACTTTGGCGTGCGTCCGACGAGCCTGCACCGCCCGTACATTGATGAGCTGACTCGTCCGAACCCGGATGATCCGACGGGCAAGTCCACGATGCGCCGCGTGCCGGATGTGTTGGATTGCTGGTTTGAGTCCGGCTCGATGCCGTTCGCTCAGAAGCACTACCCGTTTGAGAACAAGGAATGGTTTGAGACGCATTCCCCGGCGGACTTCATCGTGGAGTATTCCGGCCAAACGCGCGGCTGGTTCTACCTCCTGCACGTGTTGTCCACCGCCCTGTTCGACCGCCCGGCGTTCAAGAAGGTTGTCGCCCACGGCATCGTGTTGGGCAATGATGGCCTGAAGATGTCGAAGTCCAAGGGCAACTATCCGAATGTGAATGAGGTCTTCGACCGCGATGGCTCGGATGCGATGCGCTGGTTCCTCATGTCTTCGCCGATCTTGCGCGGCGGCAACCTCATCGTCACCGAGCAGGGCATCCGCGAGGGCGTGCGCCAGGCCATCCTGCCGATCTGGAACTCGTACACCTTCCTGCAGCTCTACGCCTCCCAGGACGCAAAGTTCGACGTGAGCTCCACCAACGTGCTGGACCGCTACATCTTGGCCAAGACCCATGACTTGGTGAAGAACACCAACGACGCGCTGGCGAATACCGATATTGCTTCGGCAACGGAGGAGGTCCGCCTCTTCGCGGACGCGCTGACCAACTGGTACGTGCGCCGCTCCCGTGACCGTTTCTGGGAGGGCGAGGAAGCCCATCCGGAGGCCTTCAACACGCTCTACACGGTCCTGGAGACGGTCTCCCGCGTGGTGGCGCCGTTGCTGCCGCATGTGGCCGAGGTTATCTACCGCGGCCTGACCGGTGAGCGTTCCGTGCATTTGGCTTCTTACCCGAAGGCCGAGGACTACCCGGCTGACGATGCCCTCGTGGCCGCCATGGATGCCACCCGCGCGGTGGCCTCCGCGGCGTCCTCGGTGCGCAAGTCCAACAAGCTGCGCAACCGCCTGCCGCTGCCGAAGCTGACGGTGGCGATGAAGGATTCGGCGCGCCTGGCGGATTTCAAGGACATCATCCGGGATGAGGTCAACGTTAAGGACGTTGAGCTTACCGACGATGTCGACGCGGTGGGCACCTTCGAGGTCGTGTGCAACGCCAAGGTAGCCGGACCGCGCTTGGGCAAGGATGTTCAGCGAGCCATCAAGAACCTCAAGGCGGGCAACTACGTGCGCGAGGGCGAGGACGTCGTGGTCGACGGCGATATCCGCCTGTCCCCGGACGAGTACACCGAGCGCCTCATGGCGGCGAATGCGAAGTCGACGGCTCGTGTGGAAGGGCTCGATGGCCTCGTCGCCGTGGATACCGAGGTGACGGAGGAGCTCGAGGCAGAGGGCTGGGCAGCGGATGTCATCCGCGGCCTGCAGGATGCGCGTAAGGCCGAGGATTTCGTGGTGACTGACCGCATCACCGTGGTTCTCTCCGTTCCAGCGGAGAAGGAAGAGTGGGCTCATCGCCACCGCGAGCACATCGCGGCGGAGGTGCTTGCCGTCGACTTCACTGTGACGGCCCAGGCTCTCGAGCCAAGCGATGGACAGAACATCCATGATGTCCTCAAGGGCGTGACGGCTACCGTGGCCAAGGCCTAAATCCGCAGCGAAAAGCTCCGCTTCCCTCGAGTGGGAGGCGGAGCTTTGAGCATTTGCGCACTGGTGGCGCAAGGCGGCCCGGAGGGGGCCGCGATGACGGGGTGTTTTCGCTAGCGGCGGGTGCCGGGCAGGTGTGCGCGCCACGCAAGGATGACGTTGATGAGGCACACCAGCGCCAAGAAGCTGCCGATGCTGAACAACGCCGTGAAGCCGATATAGGGCGCAAGCGCGCTAAAGGCCATCGGGATGAAGAAGCCAGTGTAGGAAATGGAGTAGTACACGGCGGTCAAGCCGGCGAGCTCTCGCTCGCCCGCGATGCGCTGGACCTCGGACAATCCAGCGACCAGCGCCAAACCGTATCCCGAGCCCATCGTGGCGGCGGCCGCGATGCCGAGCGGCAGGGACAGTGAGTGAGCAGCAAACGCCCCGAGGATTGCGCCGACGGTGATGACGAACATCGACAGGGCCGAGGCTCGCGCGGACTTGTGGGTATCAACTAGGCGGCCCAGCATCTGGACGGCCACGCCGCAGCCCAGGGTGATGACGGTCATCAGGCCGGAGAAAGCGATGGGGGCGTTTCCAGCGGATTCGGATAGCAGCTGTGGAAGGAGCGCATAGGCCGCTCCCGCGCAGCCAAAGACCCAGGGGGCCACGGGCACGACGACACGCAGGAAACGCTTGTGCGCAGCGGCGGGGATGTGGAGCATCTCCAGCATGTCACGCACCCTGAGCTCCAGGATGGTGGTCTTGACATCGCCTCGGCTGGGCTGGCGGGTCTCAGGCGTATGCAGGAGCCACACGGCAGTCAACAGCGTGAGCAGCATGTGGAGGATATAGGCCGTGTGAGTCGGCCATGGCCCCCACTGGGCCAGCACCGAAGCGATACCCGCGCCGACGAGGAAGCCGGCGGTCAAACACAACGAAGCCTTACGAGCGCCGGACGCTGGGTCGCCGCCGGCGCGCGTGATGAGCTCCGTAATCCACGTTGAACCCACCGCCATGACTAGGCCTAATGCCATACCGCACAAGACGCGTCCCAACGCGATGATGAGTGGTTCGTTGGGGGCGATGGAGAGCAAGAAAGATCCCACCAAGGACAGCGGTGCCGCGGGGAGCAACAATGGGCGGCGGCCGAGCAGATCGGACAGTGGGCCACCGATGAGCAGTGCGGGGATGATGCCAACCACGTAGGCGGCTAAGAGCCCGTTGACCGTCACCTGGGAAAAATTCGAGGTCTCGCGGTACATCACCAGCAGCGGGGTGAACTCGTTTCCTCCCCACGCCACGGCGATCATCGAACCGGCGACGGGGAACCACGCGCGCTTAGGCAGCGGCGCTTCGGCGGAGCGGCTGGGCAAGCCTGGGGTGGCAGCGCTTTCAGTGCTTTCGGTGGTGTCGGCGTCTGTGGGGGCGTCGGGTTGGGGAGTGGGCGCCTCGACAAGCGGGTTCGAATGCGCAGAGACAGTCACAGTTGCTTCCTTGAGGAGTTGAGGTGGGAATGGAGTTCGGTCAGGTAGGTGTCGATGTCGCCGGTGCGGAGGGCGTCGGCAAGCAAGGCGTGCTGGGCCACGAAGCCGCGTGCCTTCTCGACGCTGCGGCCGATGGCAGTTGCGGTAAAGCGCTGTTGGCGCTCGCGCAAGGTGTGGCCGAGGTGGGCGAGGAGGCGGTTGCCGCCGTTGTCCATGATGGTTTGGTGGAACTTCGCATCCAGTTGGGTATAGGTGCCCAGATCGCCAGCGTCGAGGGCGGCCTTTTGCTCATCGATGGTGGCGACGAGGACATCGGCGATGAGGCCGCGCTCCTCTGCGGACAGTCCACAAATATGGCGGGCAGAGTTCTCATCCACGAGGAGGCGCGCCTCGTAGACCTCACGGATTTCGCGGGGGCTAATCGGTACGACCAGTGCACCGCGCTTGGGGTAGAGCTTCAAGAATCCCTCCACCTCCAAGCGGAGGAAAGCCTCGCGCACCGGGGTTCTACTCATTCCCAGCTCGGCGGCAAGGGCGGCCTCGGAGAGCATCTCCGAGTCATCGATGTCGTCATCGATGATGCGGCGCTTGAGGTGATCGTAGGCCCGTTCCGCGGCGGGTACCTTGTCTTTTTGCATGTATACATGATGCATGCATGCGGTGCTTTCGGTCTAGCGCAAACGCCAATTCGTGAGACATTGATCACGCGGTGGGCAAGTGAGAGCTAGTTCTCTGAGCGGCGCGTGTGGTCAGGTAGGAGATGTGTTAGAGGCGAGTGAGGGAGGAAGTGGGGACGTCGTAAAGCACTGCCTCTCCCATACCGACCCAACCGATAAAGGGATTGTCCTGAAGCACTTGTGGAGTGTGGACGTGGCCAAGAATCCATGCGTCGAAGCCACAGGCCTGTAGCTGTTCGGGTGTCGTGGGCAAGCATATGCCTTTAGAGAATTCACCGGTCACTGATGAGTGCAGTAATCCCAGATGCGGCTCGTTGCTCTGGCGCGTTGGAAAGGTGAGTGTGCGGGGATCGGGATCGGCAGCTACCGCGGCGGTGACAACGGTAGCGCCGGCGCAGTGAAAGGAGTGAACGTCGGCGGAATGAACCGTTACAGGCGAAGAGAAACTGAGTTCGTGGTGGACGTCGTGATTCCCGGAGATGAAATGGACGTCGCTGAAAAGCTCGCATGCGCGAGCCATGACTTTCTGTGCTTGGGGTACGTAGGTGGCTGCGTCGGCTTTGCGGTCAATGATGTCACCGAGGCAGATACATGCATCCGCAGTCGTGACCTCCAGTACGTTTAGCACCCACTCCATGCCTGGCGCGTCGGGGCGGCCAAGGTGAAGGTCCGCGAAAATGAGGATACTAGCCACGTGCCCTCCTTCCTTGCCACCACGTGATTAGGACTAGCACGACAGTGGAGGTTCCTACACCGATGAGCGTCATAGCCATGGCTTCAGCGCGGTGGCCCTGGTCAAATTGGTTCATGATCCACGGCGCAAGGAGATTGAGCTGGCTCGGGCGGATCAGGGAGGACATGACGAGCTCGCGGAAGCCCACAAAGAACGCCAGCAGCCAACCGGCAAAGATACCCGGGGCAAGCAGCGGCAAGGTGATGCTGCGCAACGTGTGGGAGGCGGAGGCGCCGGACACGGCGGCTGCCTCGTAGACCGAAGGGGAAACCGCGCCAGCGGAGGTCTTGATGTTCTGCACCGCCATCGGCAGGAAGAGAACAGTAAAAGCCATGACGAGGATGATCATGGAGCCATAAGGTGTCCATGGCAGCCAGGGAGCGTTCCATAGGAGAATGAAGCCAATGGCGAGAACGATTCCGGGGACGGTATCCGGTGCTACAGCAAGGAAGTCGACAACACGGGCGCTGATCTGCCTGGTTCGCTGGGTGAGCAAGGTGACCGCGATGCCGAGGATGACCGCCGTTGTGGCGCCAATTGCACCGAGGGCGATGGAACGCAGCAAAGCTTCTTGAGCGGAAGGCATCTGCAGGACGATGGCGAAATAGTCGAAGGTGAGGTTTTGAGGCGTTGGGGGCGCGGATCGCAGAATGGTCATGGCTGCCAGGGTGATGGAAATATACGGGATGAGCACCGAGCAGGCGATGATGAGGAAAGCAACTAAGCTGCCAAGGACCTTGCCTGCGGTGCCGATGCGGAGCGAGACTTGGCGGGATACTCGTCCACCACCGGTAAGGTCGCGCCGCGAGACCCATTGCTGGAATGCCCATGCGCCCACACCAAGTGCAAACAACACCGATGAGGAGGCTGCTGCATCGGAGAAACTCAACGGGTCGATGGTGACGTCTTGGTAGATGGAGGAGACGAGGACCGTGAAACCGATGGCGTTTCCCAAGGTAACTGGGGTGCCGAACTCGCCGGCAGCCTTGATGAAAATGATCAGTGCGCCCAGTGAATAGGGGCCCACGACGGTGGGGAGGATGATGCGACTAATCTGTTGCCACCGGCTGGCGCCTGCGACTTGAGCCATTTCCAGAGAGGATGCAGGAATTGAGGTCAGACAGTTGCGCAGGATGAGATAGAGGAAGGGGAAGAGCTCGCACGCCATGATGAAAGCCATGCCAGGAACCGAGTAAATGGCGTCATGCGCGAGCTTGCCGACGGTATGCCCGAAGAGCAATTCGGAGACTCCACCGCGGCGGGTGAAATCCATCCACGCCATTGCTGCGGCAAAAGGCGGGGTCATGAAAGGAATCATGATGGCGATTTCTATCCAGTTCGCTTTAGAAAAAGACGTCCACGCGCGCAGGAAAGCTAGCGGGGCGGCGAACAGAGTAGAAAAGACCACCACGAGGAGGGAGAGGACGACCGTATTGAGCAGCACCTCTCCCATTCCCGGCTCCACAATCTTGTGGAGAGAAGAAGGCTCATCGCGGTACCCCACCACAGCGCTGATGAGCACCGATACCAATGGCGCAGCGACAAGCACGAGCAGCACGAAGAGTACTGCATAAATGCCGAGAGTTCGCTGAGGGCTGCGGATAGTGGTGCTCATAAGGTGGGGTTGCTCCGTGGTGAGATAGTAGAGGCTACTTCAGGTAGCGCTCAGCGAACTTTTCCTTGATGTCCTTGGAGGAGGAGGCGATGCCATCGAGATCCTCGTTGAGGGTTTCAATCTCCTCCAGCTTCGGGCCGTTCTTCGGGGTGATCTCGGTGTTGGCCGGGATCATGTTCTTGGAAGCAGAAATCTCCTGTGCCTCATCGGAGAACATGAAGTCGACAAAAGCTTCGGCAGCGTCCTTGTTGTCGGTGGTCTTGAGGATCATGACCGGTCGCGGGGTTACGGTAGTGCCGGAGGAGGGGATAACAACCTCAAGCGGCTCGCCCTTGGCCTGAGCGGAGTATGCGGAGTAGTCCACACCACCCATGACGATGCCTCGAGAACCGGAGGTGACCTGGTCCAGGGCCGGACCGTTAGCGCCCTGGACAATCATGCCGTTGTCGAAGAGTTTGTCAAAGAGCTCCCAGGTCTTGTCCTCGCCCCACTGATCCACCATGGCGGCAATGAGGTCAGCGGCGGTGCCGGACTCGCGCGGATCCGGCATAATGACCTGATCCTTGTACTTTTCGTCAGCGAGGTCCTCCCAGTCCTGAGGAGCGGAGTCCACCACGTTGGTGTTGGTCACCAGTGCCAACGCGGAGCCATCGCGGCCGGTGAAGGTGCCGTTTTTGGATACCCAGCTCGAGGTGATCTTGTCAGCACCTTCCGGGGTGTACTCCGCCAGAGCGCCTGCCTTGTCCTGCTTGGAAGCAGCGGACCAAGAAGCCAAGTAGACCACGTCTGCCTGCGGGTTAGCCTCTTCCGCCTTGAGCTTGGCGGTGATCTTGCCGGTGGTGTCGGCGAAGACGTTGACCTTGACATCGGTCTTTTCCTCGAAGGCTTCGACGAGGGCGTCGGTAAGGCCCTGCGGGTTCGCGGAGTAGTAGTCCAGCTCGCCGGACAGTCCCTCCGGGGCTTCCCAGGCCTCGGCGCTGGTTTCAGCACCGGTGTTGTCGGCGGAGGATGCGTCGGTGGAGTCAGCGGAATCAACAGAACCGCAGCCAGCCAGAGCCAGAGCGGAAGCAGCGAGGGCGAGAGAAAGCTTCTTATACAGCATGGAGAATCCTTAAAAGTAGAAAACGGATGTGACTAGTACGCAAGACGTACCGTCGAACCACGATCGACTCGAGAGCGGCTGTAAGCCACCCAAGGCTCGTCAGCGCCTTCGACATCGCAGTGCAGCTCGTAGCGTCCGCCGATGTACTGAGCGGTGCGGACGATTCCGTCCACGTGGTGCGGGAAAGACCCGATGTCTTCCTCCGCGTCAAGGACGGTGAGGTTTTCCGGGCGGACGTCGGGAAGCCCGGCGCGGCGGTTCATAGTACCCACGAAGCCACCGACGAAGGGGGTGGCAGGGGAGTCGTAGAGGGTGACAGGATCGGCGAACTGTTCGATGACGCCGTCCTTCATGACGACGACGCGGTCCGACATGGACAGAGCCTCGGACTGATCGTGGGTGACGTAGATGACCGTGAGGCCTAAGCCGTGGACCAAGGCAGTGAGCTCGGCACGTATCTGAACACGCAGGGCAGCATCGAGCGCAGAGAGAGGTTCATCCATTAGTAGCAACTGCGGGTTGGACACAAGCGCGCGGGCGATGGCTACGCGCTGCTGCTGGCCACCGGAGAGTTGATTGGGGCGAGCTTGTGCCTTCGGGGTAATTCCGACCATGTCCATGCACGCGCGCACACGTTCTGTGCGTTCCACAGAAGACAGCTTGTTACCCGCGGTGGTGAGGGGAAACTCGATGTTTTTCTCCACAGTCATGTGCGGCCACAGCGCCAGATCTTGAAACACCATGGACAGGTTGCGCTTATTAACGGGAACGTTCGTGTGTGGGCCGAACACTTCTTTATCGGAGAAGGTAATGGTTCCAGTATCAGGGGTTTCCAGGCCTGCGATGCAGCGCAGAAGCGTGGACTTACCGCAACCGGAGGGGCCGAGGATGGAGATGAACTCGCCGGAGTTAATGACGAGGTCAGTGGCATGGAGACCAGTGTTGTCCGCGAACTCGCGCTTAATGCCGGTAACGACCACGTGGGCCTGGGAGGCGGGTTGTTGGGGCGAGAGTTGAGAAGTCACGGCGAAAAAGGTTAGGGCGGTAAAGTAAGCGGATGGGGGCGTTGGGGTTACGAAGGTGGTAAAGAAACATGAATAATGGGTGACGGATACGCGGTGTTTAAACTGGAGCACATGCAACGCTGGGTTCTTCACATCGACATGGACGCGTTCTTTGCGTCGGTGGAGCAGCTCACCCGCCCTACCTTGCGCGGCCGGCCTGTGCTGGTGGGAGGAACGAGCGGACGCGGCGTCGTCGCCGGTGCTTCCTATGAGGCCCGCGCATATGGAGCTCATTCCGCAATGCCCATGTTCCGCGCGCAGCAGCTCGTGGGTTATAAAGCCGTGGTGGTGCAGCCGCGCCGGGCGGTGTATGTGGCGGCCTCGCGCCGGGTATTTGGAATTATTGCGCAGCATGCGGGGGTCATCGAACAGCTCTCCATCGACGAGGCCTTCATGGAACCGGCCGCACTCGCCGGAGCCACGCCCGCCGAAGTCCGTGAGTGGTCGGAGAATCTGCGCCGAGTGATTCGAGCTGAGACGGGCCTTCCCAGCTCCATCGGCGCCGGTGCAGGCAAGCAAAGCGCGAAGATTGCGTCAGGGGAGGCCAAACCGGACGGGACTTTCATCGTGCCCCAGGAGCGCTTCGATGAGCTCATCCACCCGCTGCCGGTGGGCAAGCTCTGGGGAGCGGGCCCAGTCACCCAGCAGAAGCTCGCAGCCATTGGCGTGGAGACTATCGGACAGCTGGCGGCGATGAGCCGCAAGGAAGTCGAGATCTCACTGGGCAACGTGGTGGGCGTGCAGCTGTGGAAGCTCGCCCAAGGGATTGATGAGCGTCCGGTCGCCCCGCGCGCGATTGCTAAACAAATCTCCACCGAGTTCACCTACCCCACGGACCTGCGCACGGCGGCGGAGGTGGATGCGGCACTAATCCGCGCGGCGCAGGGCGCGCATTCCCGCCTGCTCAAGGACGGCCGCGGCGCGCGCACGGTGACGGTGAAGCTGCGGATGGCGGATTTCCACATCGAATCCCGCTCGGCCACGTTGCCCTATGCCACGGATGACCTGAAGGTCCTCGAGGCTAAGGCCTTGAGTTTGGCGCGCTACCCGGAGGAGCTCGGGCCCATCAGGCTGGTCGGGGTGAGCTACTCGGGGTTGGAGGAGGCCCGCCAAGACGTGCTGTTTCCGGAGCTAGACCGCGAGGTCGTGCGTCCAGCTCCGGATACGGATTACGAGACTGGCGTCAGCGATCACCTGCCCGGCGCGCCGGAACCCGAGGCAGAGCCCGGAGCAGAGTCGGAATCGCTGGGAGAAGCGGGATCGGATTCGATGCGCCGCTGGCATGCTACCCAGGACGTCTACCACTCCGAGTTTGGCCACGGCTGGATTCAAGGCGCCGGTCACGGGGTGGTCAGCGTGCGCTTTGAAACTCGCGCTACGGGCCCGGGGTTCGTGCGCTCTTTCGCGGCTGAGGATGAAGACCTCCACCCGGCCGATCCATTGGACTCACTGGCCTGGGAGGGGGCGCTGCCAGGCGACGCCACCGAGGCCGATGGGCCCGAGATTGACACCGCTGGGGCGGAACCGTCACGCGAGGATAGCTAGCCCGCGGTATAAGCCGCGGTGGGCGGTGCTGGGTTAAACATCTCTGCCACCGGTGTGCCGGTGGCAAGTGCCGCGGCGAGCATAATGCGGGCTTGGCCGGCTCGGAATCCACCGGAGGCCACCGCACCCATCTCGCCCAAGGTGGCACCGCCACCTGCGCCGCCATAGGCCAGCTTGGTGGCTCCGTAGGGCGTGCGGGTGCTAATCACCACGGGCACACCCGCTTGCAGCGCGCGGGCAACCCCGGCTCCCATCTCTTCACCCATGTTCCCCGAGCCCATGGCTTCGATGACGAGGCCTTGGGTGTGGTTGAGGGAGGCGTCGACAAGCGCGGCACCGGCACCCGGGTAGGCGGCGATGATCTCAACGGGGTGTTGCGCCATGGGGGAGAGCGGCAACGGCGGCAGAGCGGAGTCACCCACCGGTAGCTCCTCAAAGCCGTTGAGCTGCGAAGTATGCCATTTGCGCGCGCCGCGTCCGGGAATGGTCTTGCCGCCGAATTGCACCCACACGCCGGGCTTTCCGGAACGCAGGAGCTCATAGGAATCGCGCAGATTGCGCGGGCCATCACCAGCCGGGTGGTCGAAGGCGCGCTGCGCGCCAGTGAGCACGATGGGCCCCTCGCCGAGGTCGAAGAGGGATAACGCCAGCGCAGTTTCCTCCATGGAATCGGTGCCGTGCGTGATGAGGACACCATCAATCTCTGGGCGCGCAAGGTGCTGGCGCACACACAGCAGTAGCTCATCGAGGTCTGCCAAAGTAATCGAGC
The DNA here is from genome assembly GCF_001809405.1 of Corynebacterium sp. HMSC055A01. NCBI lineage: Bacteria > Bacillati > Actinomycetota > Actinomycetes > Mycobacteriales > Corynebacteriaceae > Corynebacterium > Corynebacterium sp. HMSC055A01. The sequence continues at coordinate 70,303 of NZ_KV797595.1, forward strand.
TGGAATCCAGCGCGCGGAATTCCACCACCTCAATGTCGTGTGTTCCGACTTCAGCGTCGAGGAATTGGGCTAGCTGTTGCCCACTGACGGTGGGGACCAGGGATCCGTCACGGACCGTCGTGCAGGCGATGGTGCCACCGGTGGCGATGAGGGCGAAAGTCATGACAGCAGGCTACTACAGGCACGCACCTGCGCGGGAACCCCAGGGCGGCGGTCGTGGACGCTAAAGTAAAAGGGATAAACCACGATCCCCTACGTGAGGAGTATTTGTGAAATCCTTCAAGCTGAGCGCCGCCGTTGTGGCCCTGGGCGCCGCGACTGCCCTGGCTGCCTGCTCGTCTTCCGAGGATGCAGACACCGAGAACAGCACCGCCGCTAAGCCTTCGGGCGAAACCTCCGCATCGCAGGTGGCCTCCACCGAGATGCCTACCGTGGAGCAGCTCAATGAGATCCTGACCAAGGCCGCCGACCCGAACCTTCCGCAGGAAGAGAAGGTCCAGCTGGTCCAGGGCAGTGAGACGGCGCCGGAGCTTTTCGACGTCATGTCGCAGTCCCAGGCCGAGTCCGGTGCCACCTTCGAGGTCGTTGCCCCGGTCATCCCGGGCCTCGTGCCGGATTCCGCGCTCGCGACCGTCCACATCAATACCCCGGACGGCCAACAGCAGACCGCCGACCAGGTGGAGTTCATCAACGAGGGCGGCACGTGGAAGCTGTCCAAGACGTGGGCCTGTGTCCTGGTCACCAACATCGTCCCGCCGGAAGAGGTGCCGGAGATGTGTGCTGATTCCGTACCGGAAGGCGCAGAGGCGCCTGCCGACGCCCCCGCTGAAGGCGCCGAAGCTCCTGCCGACGCCCCGGCAGAAGGCGCTGAGGCCCCAGCCGACGCCCCGGCTCAGTAAGACTGGGATTCAAGCTTCACCGCCCGCCACCACACTGGATTGAGAGCCGGTGGGTGGCGGGCGCTGCGCTGTCCGAAGGTCGGCGCGCGGTTGCCTGATGCGGGGCAGGCGCGGCGCGCAGCGGACTAGTCGGTGGTGAACGTCATATCGGTGGCGCTGGTTTGCACCACGCGAAGATCGGAGCTGTCCGCACCATAAGAAATGGCAGTAGTCACGGAGACATCGCCGGCTGTGGGAAGTGGTTTGGTCAGATCAACGGTGACCGTGCCCTTCGACGTCGACGTGGTGTCCATGACCTTGAGCTCTTTGCCCCGCAGCTCCTCGGGGGCGTCAGCGCCGTCGAAGGAGAGCGCGCCCAGGGACGGCCGCTGCTCAACCTCGACGTTGAGCGTGGCGATATCCCCGTCGAGCTTGTCCAAGGTATAGGTCGTGGTTTGCAGCAGCGTGGACTCGCCGGTAACGCGCGATTCCACGACCCACTGAGCGCCGGAGCCAATTTCCTCATCCGGGAAGACGATGGGCAGCGAGGTCAGGCTGGTGATGGCGTGCTCCACAGTGCTGCGGGCCTCGTCGGTTGCGGCCTGCGGGGCGGCAAGGCGCAGCGAGTTCATTTGCCCGCTATCCGTGCCGCGCCACCCAAACTGGAAGCCCTCGGCGGAGGAGACGTCCGCGCCTTCGGCCGCAGGTTTGCCCACGGTAACGAAGGCGTTGCGGCTGGCCGGCAACTGGCCCTCAACATTCTCGGTGGCAGCCTCCACCGAGGCCTGTAGCGGAAGGGTGACCTTGTCCTTGGTCGCTGGTGCAGGAGCCGAGCTGCCGTCCTTGCGCAATTGCTGGTCAAAACCCGTGGCGACCTCATAGGTCAGCTCCTGAGTGGCATCGAGATCCTTATACGCCACAACGCGGCTTGCGTCGTCACCGGGTTCTAGGAGGGTGACGCGCGGGGCGTCGAGGGCTAAGCCCACTGGCTCCTCGACTGGCTTGGCCGGCTGGGAATAGGAACAGCCGGCGAGCGCGCCGCTGACTCCCAAGACGGTGGCGGACAGGACTGCTAGAGCTCTCACACGAAACACGCATTCCAAATTACCGGATGAGCCTGTTTAGAATGGAACGAGTGAAAGCAAGGAGTTATATCGGAGTGATGGTTGCGGTGGTGCTCGGTGTGGCCGCCGTCGACCAAGCCGTGAAGGCACTGATGCTGTCCATCCTCACGGAAGGCGAAGCCCTACCGGTAATCGGTGACTGGTTCCGCTTCTACCTTCTCTTTAACCCCGGCGCCGCCTTCTCTATGGGAGGGGAAGGCTCGACGTGGCTGTTTACCACTATCCAACTCGCCTTCGTTGTTGGTGTAGCAATCGCCGCCCCGCGCATTCATGACAAGTGGCAGGCCATCGGGCTGGCGATGATCGCCGGCGGTGCTCTGGGCAACCTCATCGACCGCCTCGTGCGCGAGCCAGGGTTTTGGTTCGGCCACGTGGTGGATTACATCTCCGTGGGCAGCTTCGCTGTTTTCAATATCGCGGATGCGGCCATTACCTGTGGAGTCGTGGTCTTCATCATTGCGATGTTTTGGGCGGAGATGCACGAGAAAGCTGAAGAAAAGGAAACGGGGGAGAGTAATGCGCGAAAGCCGTAGGTTGCCGGTGCCCGAAGGTCTCGATGGCATGCGCGTGGATGCCGCCTTGGCCAAGCTCCTGGGCATTTCCCGCGCCCGCGTGGCCCAGCTGTGCACGGCGGGTGATGTGGAAATCGACGGTGCGGCCGTGGGCAAGTCCGAGCGCTTAAGCGCCGGTGGCTGGATCGACGTCATGATGCCAGCGCCCGAGGAGCCGCTCATCCCTAAGGAAGAGCTGGTGGAGGGCATGGATGTCCTCTACGCGGACGAGGATGTCATCTGCGTGTTCAAGCCCGTGGGGGTGGCCGCGCACCCGACTTTGGGCTGGGATGGGCCCACCGTCATCGGCGGGCTGCGGGCGGCGGGCTATGCGCTTGCCGACGCCGGCCCTACCGAACGCAAGGGCATCGTCCACCGCCTCGACGTGGGTACCTCAGGCGTCATGGTGGTCGCAGCTAGTGAGCGGGCCTACTCGCAGCTCAAGAACGCCTTCCGCGAGCGCACCGTGAAAAAGACCTATCACGCCGTGGTCCAGGGCCTGCCCGATCCCATCGTCGGCACCATTGATGCGCCTATCGGGCGTCATCCTTCCGCGGGCTGGAAGTTTGGGGTCATTGATGACGGCAAGCCGGCGGTGACGCACTACACGCTGCTCGAGGCCTTCCGCGAGGCCAGCCTCCTTGAAGTCCACCTGGAGACCGGCCGCACCCACCAGATCCGCGTGCACATGTCTGCTACTGGGCATCCCTGCGTGGGCGACCCGATGTATGGTTGCGACCCGAACCTGGCGAAACGCGTGGGCCTTAACCGCCAGTGGTTGCACGCGGTCGAGCTCGGTTTTACTCACCCGGGCACCGGCAAGTGGTTCGAATGCACCGCACCCTACCCGGACGATCTCAAGCACGCCGTGGAGGTATTGCGCGGATGAGCCCGCAGCGGAGCACACGCCAGCGCATCTATCGGCGCCGCCGCACCGCGGCGTTGGTGCTGCTGGCCGTGTTGGCGCTGGTGGTGATTGTCCTTTTCGGTCTGCTTGGCACGCAGCCTCGCTCGGCGTTGCAGGGAGATCAGCTGGGCCCGGATGGAACCGAGACTGCCGCCGAATACCGCGAGCGCGCGGAGGCCTCGCTGGCGCAGGCGGATAAGCCAGCCTATGCGTTGGTGGGTTTTACTAAGCCGCTGAGTCCGCACGACGTCTCTGAGGCCCTGCAACCAATCCAGCGCATGGATGCCATCGTGATCGGCTTGGCTGCCCCCATCGCTGTTCCCGAACCCGTCACAGGGGCCGAGCGCGCCGACGTCATCGAGGCGGTGTTCGCCCGCGTGGCTGCGCAAGCCAATGGCATGGGCGAGGAAGTCCCCACGCACGTTGATGCGGTGGTGGTCTATTCTGCGGGCACCCAACTGCGCGCACTCGCCTCCGACCCGCGGGTCGATACCGTGGAGGTTGCCCCCGACGATGCCGCCTGGGGATCCTTCGGCGTGCGCCCGCCCGCTAACGTCGGACAGAACGAGAACCGCTAAAACAGTCAAGGAGAAGACATGCGCTTGTTTCCGAACACCTCTACGTGGCCGCCGAACTACCGCTTTGCTTACCTCTTGATGTGGGCGGGCGCTTTCATCGCCTCTGGGGCTGCCATCGCGCAAGGGATCTGGGGTGCGGACAAGCTCGCCCTCGGCATTCTCATCGTGGTGGCCATCTACTGCATCGCCATGGCCGTCCTCATGCCGCGGTGGGCGCTGAACGCGCGCGAGGAATCCGCCCGGCGCGCCCAGGCTAAGCAAGCGCGCGAGGAGCTGAAGCGCCGCTAGCCCTCTGCGGTGGCGCGTGATGCGTCGGCAGGGTGGAGGCGGGCGCGGCGTCGAGAAGCGCGGCCCATGCGCACCAAGTCCGCAAGGTAGATGATCACCGCAACCCAGATGATGGCAAAGCCAATCCAGCGTTCGGTGGACATGTGCTCCTGGGTCACGAACAGCGCCCACAGCATCTGCATGATGGGGGTCATGTACTGCAGCATGCCGAGGGTAGACAGGCGCAGGTGCTTAGCACCCTGCGCGAAACACAGCAGCGGTAGGGCGGTGACGAGGCCGGAGGTAATCAGCAGCGCGATGTGCCCGGGGCCTTCGGTAATGAAGGTGGATTCGCCCTGTGCCTGCAGGTAGCCCAGATAAATGAGTGCGAAGGGGAGCATGACAATCGTTTCCGCGGCCACCGACCCCATGGAGGAGACCGTGATGCGCTTTTTAAGCAGGCCGTAGATACCGAAGCTGAAGGCTAGGGCCAGTGAGTAGTAAGGGGCCTGACCGGTCATGAAGGTCAGCCACAACACTGCGATGAAGGCGATGCTGACCGACGCCACCTGCGCCTTCGTCAGCTTTTCCTTGAGGAAGATGATTCCTAGGGCCACGGAGACGAGCGGGTTGATGAAGTAGCCAAGTGCGGCATCGGCCACGTGGTCGCTGTTGATGGCGATGACGTAGGTTCCCCAGTTGATGGTGATGGCCACGCCGCAGGCGAGCATCCACCCCCAGGTGCGCAAGCTGAACGCGCGTAACTCGCGCCAGCCGCCGGTTACCAAGAGCATTGCGGTGACAAGAACCGCGGTCCACACGATGCGGTGGGCCAAGATCTCGAAAGGGCTGGCGGGGCGCAGAAGCGGGAAAAACGCCGGGAAGAAGCCCCACATGAGATAGGCAGCAATAGTGTAGAACATTTAAGAAAATGTACCTCAGCGAGGAGCTACGGGCGAAGTTTGACGTCCCCGCTAAGATGAGCCGCATGGCCAAAAACTCCTCCTTCGTCCACCTGCACAACCACACCGAGTTCTCCATGCTGGATGGCATGGCCAAGGTGGATATGTTGGCGGATGAGGTGGTTCGCCAAGGAATGCCTGCCGTCGGCATGACAGACCACGGCAACATGTATGGCTCCAATGCCTTCTACCAAAGGATGACGAGTGCTGGCGTGAAGCCCATCATCGGCATCGAGGCCTATCTTGCGCCCGAGTCACGCTTCAACAAGAAGCGCGTGCTGTGGGGAACCCCGGACCAGAAGCGCGATGACGTCTCCGCTTCCGGTGCCTACCTGCACCAGACCATGCTGGCGGAAAATGAGACCGGCCTGCGCAACCTGTTCACGCTGTCCTCCCTGGCCTCCTATGAAGGCCAATTGGGCAAGTGGCCGCGCATGGACGCGGAATTGATTGCCGAGCATGCCGAGGGCATCATCGCCACCACCGGCTGTCCATCGGGTGACGTGCAGACCCGCCTGCGCCTGGGCCAGTTCAATGAGGCGTTAGAGGCCGCCGCTATGTGGCAAGACATCTACGGCAAGGACAACTTCTTCTTGGAGCTCATGGACCATGGGCTGGACATCGAGAAGCGCACGCGCGATGGCCTGTTGGAAATCGGCCGCAAGCTGGACCTGCCGCCGCTGGTGACCAATGACTGCCACTACGTGCTGGAAACCCAAGCCCCCGCGCACGAGGCGATGCTCTGTGTGCAGACCGGCAAGACCTTCATGGATCCGGACCGCTTCAAGTTCGACGGCACCGGCTACTACATCAAATCTGCCGCCCAGATGCGTGAGCTGTGGGACCATATGGTCCCGGAAGCCTGCGATAACACTCTGTGGATTGCGGAGCGCGTGCAAGACTACGGCAAGATCTGGGAGGAACATACCCACGACCGCATGCCGATTGCCGACGTCCCCGAAGGCCACACCCCAACCTCCTGGCTGACCCATGAGGTTATGGAAGGACTCAAGGATCGCTTCCCCGGTGGGGATGTTCCACAGGAGTACATCGACCGTGCTGAGTACGAAATCAGCGTCATCGATATGAAGGGCTACCCGTCCTACTTCCTTATCGTGGCCGAGCTTATTAAGCACGCGCGTTCCATCGGCATTCGCGTTGGTCCGGGCCGTGGTTCGGCGGCCGGTGCGCTCGTGGCCTACGCGCTGACGATTACCAATATTGACCCGATCGAGCACGATCTCCTCTTCGAGCGATTCCTGAACCCGGAGCGCCCCTCCGCGCCGGATATCGATATCGACTTCGATGATCGCCGCCGCGGCGAGATGATTACCTACGCCGCCGAGAGGTGGGGCGAGGACAAGGTGGCGCAGGTGATCACCTTCGGCACCGTGAAGACGAAGCAGGCTATTAAGGACTCCGCGAAGGTGCACTTTGGCCAGCCCGGCTTCCAGATGGCCGACCGCATTAACGGCGCACTGCCACCGGCCATCATGGCCAAGGACATCCCGCTCGCCGGCATCATGGACCCGGAGCACGAGCGCTATTCGGAGGCGGCCGAGGTCCGGCAGATGATTGAGACCGACCCGGACGTCAAGAAGATCTACGAGACCGCCCGTGGTCTTGAGGGCGTGGTCCGCCAAGCCGGCGTGCACGCGTGTGCCGTGATTATGGCTTCGGTGCGCCTCATGGACCACATTCCGATGTGGAAGCGCCCAGCCGACGGCGCCTACATCACCGGCTGGGACTACCCGGCCTGCGAGGCCATCGGGCTGCTGAAGATGGACTTCCTGGGCCTGCGCAACCTCACCGTGATTGGTGACTGCCTGGAGAACATCAAGAAAAACCGTGGCGAGGAAGTCCACCTCGAAGACCTTCACGCCGACGACCCGAAAGCCTCGAAGGTCTATGACCTGCTCTCGCGCGGCGATACCCTGGGCGTGTTCCAGCTGGACTCGGGCGGCATGCAGGAGCTGCTCAAGCGCATGAAACCGACTGGTTTTAAGGACATCGTGGCCTCGCTGGCGCTCTACCGCCCGGGCCCGATGGGCGTGAACGCGCACTGGGATTACGCGGACCGCAAGAATGGGCGCAAGGAAATCACTCCGATCCACCCCGAGCTGGAGGAGCCGCTCAAGGAAATCCTCGATGAGACGTACGGTCTCATCGTGTACCAGGAGCAGATCATGCGTATCTCGCAGAAGGTGGCAAACTACACCGCCGGCGAGGCAGACGGCTTCCGTAAGGCCATGGGTAAGAAGAAGCCCGAAGTCTTGGCGCAACAGTACGACAAGTTCTGGGGCGGCATGAAGGACAACGGCTACTCCAAGGAAGCGATGGACGCTCTGTGGGGCACCATCGAGCCCTTCGCCTCCTACGCGTTTAACAAGTCCCACGCCGCAGGCTACGGCTTGGTGTCCTTCTGGACGGCCTATCTCAAGGCCTACTATGCGCCGGAGTACATGGCTGCGCTGTTGACCTCGGTGGGTGACAAAAAGGATAAGTCCGCCATCTACCTGGCCGACTGCCGCCACCTGGGCATCCGCGTGCTCTCCCCGGATGTCAATGAATCGGTGGAGACTTTCCAGGCCGTGGGCGATGATATCCGCTTCGGCATGGGCGCTATCCGCAACGTTGGTGGGGATGTGGTGGATTCCATCGTGAAGACTAGGCGGGAGAAAGGCGCCTATACGTCCTTCTCCGACTACCTGGACAAAATCGAGCTGGCGGCCTGTTCGAAGCGCGTCACCGAATCCCTCATCAAGGCCGGTGCCTTCGATTCTTTGGGGCATCCGCGCAAGGGACTCATGCTCATCCACGAAGATGCCGTGGATTCGGTGCAGACGACGAAGAAGGCGGCCGACAAGGGCCAATTCGATCTCTTCGCCGGCTTTGGCGGGGAGGAAGGGCAAGGCGAGTCCGTCTCCGCCTTCGCCATCGATATTCCGGACGAGAACTGGGACCGCAAGCACGAGCTGGCCCTGGAGAGGGAAATGCTGGGCCTGTATGTCTCCGGCCACCCGCTCGACGGATTCGAAGAAGCCCTCAACGCGCAGACCGATACCCCGATTACGAAGATCCTCAACGGTGAGGTGGGCAATGGCCAAGAGCTGGTGATTGGCGGCATTATCTCGGGCGTTGACAGGCGCTTTTCCAAGCGTGATGGCTCGCCCTGGGCCATCGTCAGCATGGAGGACCACAACGGTGCACAGGTAGACATCCTCGTGTTTAACCAGGTGTATTCGTTGGTGGCCGCGCAGATCGCGGAAGATAACATCATCCTGGCCAAGGTGCAGGTGAAGATCCGCGATGAGCGCATGTCCCTGTTCTGCTCCGATATCCGCATCCCCGATCTTGGTCCCGGCAACGGTGCCGGCCTGCCGCTGCGCCTGACCATGCGCACGGATCAGTGCACGATGGACAACATTGCGCGCCTCAAGCAGGTCCTGGTCAACAACAAGGGCGAGTCGGATGTGTACCTCACGCTTGTCGACGGCGAAGAGTCCACCATGATGGTCCTTGGTGAGCATTTGCGTGTGGAGCGCTCCAGCAACCTCATGGGTGATCTCAAGGCGACGATGGGCGCCGGCATCCTGGGCTGAGACAGCATGCTTCGTTCGGGTGCTGAATAAAAGTACAGAATGAAGCGGGCTGCGCCTCGCCCGTGGGTTACGCTAGACAGCACAGTCTAGTTGAAAGGGAGACCGTTTCCTCATGGTCAATAAGATCCGCACCACCCACGTTGGCTCGCTGCCGCGCACGAAGGAGCTGCTGGAAGCTAACCTCGAGCGCTCCGCAGGCACCATCTCCGATGAGAAGTTCCACGAGATTCTGGAACGCTCGGTCGCAGACGTCGTTAAGCGCCAAGTCGATCTCGGCATCGACATCATTAACGAGGGCGAATACGGCCACATCACCTCCGGCGCCGTGGACTACGGCGCGTGGTGGAACTACTCCTTTACCCGCCTGGGTGGTCTGACCATGACGGACAAGGACCGCTGGGAAATCGGTGACAAGATTCGTTCCGAGCCGGGCAAGATTCGCCTTTCGTCGATGAAGGATCGCCGCGACCGCGCCCTTTTCGCCGAGGCCTACAACGACCCGGATTCGGGAATCTTTACCGGCCGCAAGAAGGTGGCCAACCCGGAGTTCACCGGCCCGGTTACCTACATTGGCCAGGAACAAGTCGAGGCAGACGTGAAGCTGCTTGCCGACGCCCTGCCAGAGGGCACCGAAGGTTTCGTCGCCGCCCTGTCCCCGGGTGCTGCGGCGCGCTTGCCTAACAAGTACTACGAGGATGAGACCGATCTCGTGCGTGCCTGCGGTGAAGCGCTCAAGGTGGAGTACAAGGCCATCACGGATGCTGGCTTGACCGTGCAGTTCGACGCCCCGGACCTGGCTGAAGCCTGGGACTCCGTGGTCCCGGAGCCGACGGTCGCGGACTTCCAGGCCTTCCTACGCGAGCGCATTGAGATCCTCAACGAGTCCATCAAGGACATCCCGCGTGAGCAGACTCGTCTGCACATCTGCTGGGGTTCCTGGCATGGCCCGCACGTGACGGATATTCCGTTCGAGGACATCATTGAGGAGATCCTGCAGGCCAAGGTCGGCGGATTCTCCTTCGAGGGTGCCTCGCCGCGTCACGCCCACGAGTGGCGCGTGTGGAAGGACCACAAGTTGCCGGAGGGCACCGTCATTTACCCGGGTGTGGTTTCTCACTCCACCAATGCTGTGGAGCACCCACGCTTGGTAGCAGACCGCATCATCCAGTTCGCTGAACTGGTCGGCCCAGAAAACGTGATCGCATCGACGGACTGTGGTCTCGGCGGCCGTCTGCACCACCAGATCGCGTGGGCCAAGCTGGAATCCCTCGTGGAGGGTGCGCAGATTGCCACCGAGGAGCTGTTCTAAGCAGCGAGCGGCCTTGAACCAGCGAGCAAACTAAATAAACGCGCGAACCGAGCAGGTTCGCGCGTTTAATTTTTGGTGGGGAGGCGGTTACTTCGCAGCAGCTTTCTCGCCTTCCTTCTTCTGGGAGTTATCCCAGTAGAAGCCGTGGCTCTTGAGGAAGGCGCGCAGACCATCGAGAACGGATGGGTCGAATTGTGCGACCACGGTCAGCGCATTAATAGCGACGGCGACCAGAGCGATAATGCCGCCGACCCACGCAAAGACCTCTTCGGCTGTGTCATTGGGGCGGGCGGACTGTACCCATTCGGGCATCTCGTCCCATTCCTTCTCCAACTCGGCGTCCTTTTCCGCTTGGACGCAGTCTGGCTCTGCTGGCATGCCAGAGGAACCATAACCGTTAAGGATGCCGAGCCCCAGCTCCTGCGGCCCCATGAAGGAAGAACCTGCGGTGCCATCAGCCACCGCCTGCTCGTGCTCCTCACGCGCCTTGTGCACAGCGTCCGCACATTCCTTGGAGAGATCGGAGGTGTCGATGTGACCGACGTTCATCGAGCTTCCACCGTTGGGGCCCTGAGAGCTTCCGCCACTAGAGCTTTGGCTCTGGGAGGAAGCGGAGGACTGGCTGCTCTCAGCGGATTCTGCGGCTGTGGCCAACGGAGTGACCAGGGCCATCGTCGTCGCGCACACTGCGATAAGGGAGGTGGAAAGGCGCATAATCAGGAATTCTCCTTGAAAGAAGGTGCGAAGGGGGTGCGAGAAAAAAGGGGCTAGCTTGTCCTAAGCCCACTTCAATGTAGCAGCCCGCCCCGAGGAAAAGTAGGGATTACAGGAACTTCTCCAGCTGCTCACGCAGCGGCGCCGGTGCAAGGCTGAGGACGGTTTCGCGGATACCCGGAGTGTTCAGCAGGCCTACCGCGGCAGCCACCGCGGCGATGACTCCGATGACAGAACCGGCGATGATGCCCGCGGTGGATGAGTGGGAGCTGTGGTTATTCTTGCCCTCGTCGTCCTTGTTGTCGGCAGCGTCTTCGTCGTCGAGCACATCTTCAACGGAGTAGATGGTGGTGGTTCCGGAGACTTCGTTGCCCACGATGAGCAGGTGCTCGCCGTTGGGGGAGTTGGCCTTGTCGACGAAAGTGAAGCCCTCCGGGCCCAAGTCACCGGCAGCGGCGAACTCATCGGTGGAGAAGTCGCGATTGTTGACATAGGTGACGAAGGAGGCATTGGCCGGGTCAGTGACGTCATAGACGAAAACGCCGCCGACGCGCTCGGCGCCAACGAAAGCATAGGTGCGATCCCCAACCTTGCCGATTGTCAGGGCCTCCGGTTCAGGGCCCTTGTTGTCAGAGCGGTCATCAAACTCGGCCGCTTCGTTATCGGCGTTGTGGTGGAACACACCCGGTTCATTCAGCTCAGCGGTGATCTTTTCAAAATCGCTACCGGAGTCGAAGACGACCGTGCCGTTGGCATCGTAGATGCTAAAAGACCGGGAGCCGTAGGCATAGAGTTCATCGAAGCAGCCCTTCTCTTCATTCCAGCCGGAAGCAGTACTCAGCTTCAGGTTGCCGGCCTGTTTCTTATCGGCGAGGTCTTCCGCAGAGACGTCGCCCAGCGCGCCCTCGCACACCTTGCCGTCCTCGATGAGGTCCTTGAGCTCGACTTCATCGGTGTAGACGCCGGAACCACCGTCCTTTTCCTTGACACCCCACTCGCGGGCATCGCCTTCGTTCGCGGTAGCAAAGTAGGTCTGGCCACCGGCGGTGAAAGCGCCGATGGAATCCGGCATGGACAGCCCCTTGACCGGGATGGTGCGCAGCTCAGCCGAATCATCCTTGTTGGAGGAGTCGAGCGGCACCTGCGAGTGATCCGCAATGTGAGCCGGCAGGATCTTCTCCACGGTGGCGGATTCAATATCGATGACCCCAATGGCATTGGCCTCCTGCAGTGTCACGTATGCCTTGCCCGCCTGGGAGGAGATGTACTCCGGTTCGAAGTCAATGGAGGGCTTCGCCTCGTGCCCGGAGGGACCAAAGACGCGCACCCCCTCAGGCAGTGGCTTGCCGTCGAAAGCCGTGAAATCAGCGATGCGGGCATCCGCCTGAGCCGGCGCCGCAACTCCCGCCGGCAGCTTGATAACGGAGACGGAACCTTCTGGGTCGGCGACGTAATCGGTGCCCTCGGCGTTGAGCTCGTTCGACGGCTCGCCCTCGTTGGCCACGAGAGCGTAGCTTCCGTCCGCGGTGAGGTGGACGTTATCCGGCAAAGCCCCCACCGCCACGCGCCCCAGCTCGGCGGCGGCCAGGTCCTCGGCCGCAGCGTTGAAGAAGAGCGCCTCGCCGTTCTCGGTCTTGTCCGCCTGCTGGACGGCGGCCACAGCCAGGCCATCAGGGCGCACGGCTACGGAGTTGATCTCTTTGCCTTCACCGGCAGAAATGGAGCCGATCAAGGTGGGCTTGGCTGGGTCAGCGGCGTCGAGGACGTCGATCTGGCCCGCGTGCGCGTTAACCGTAAGGATGCGCTTGGAGGCTGGGTGGAAGGCCACGATTTCCGCGGCTGACTCTGCGTACACGCCGGATTCATAGGTGCCGATCGGGGTCACCTTGAGGTTGGCGTCAGCGGCGGAATGCTCGATGACGTTGTCCACAATCGCGGCCGAGGATGCCGGAACGGTCAGGCTAAGGCTAGTCGCGGTCGCAGCACACACCGCGAGAGTGCGGCGGGAGAAAGAGCGAGACATTGAGAAAGACTCCTTGAAGCGGAACGAAAAAGTTTCCGAACCACCGTACGTTGCGCCCATGGTGCTTTTGGGGAACGCAGCGTTGCAAACAATCGATATCTAGGTAAACGTTGGGTGAATCGGTCGAATGCTAGGTAATGTGCGACGCGAGAGAGCTGGGGCGCTAAAATGAGCCACCATGACAAGCACCCCGCAAGACTTCGAGCCAATCCACGCCTCTGATATCCAACTGGCACAATCGCGAATTAGCTCGGAGATTGCCCCGACTCCGCTGCAGTATTGCCCGCGCCTGTCCCAAGAAACCGGCTATGAGGTGTACTTAAAGCGCGAAGATCTGCAGGACGTGCGCTCCTACAAGATTCGCGGCGCTCTGTACGGCATGTCGAACTTAAGCGAAGAACAGCGGAAGCAGGGGATTGTTACTGCCTCTGCCGGCAATCACGCCCAAGGAGTGGCTTATGCCTGCCGCACCATGGGGATCCACGGCAAGATCTTCGTGCCGGAGCCGACCCCGAAGCAAAAGCGCGACCGCATCCTGGTCCATGGCGGTGACGTCGTGGAACTCGTGGTCACCGGCGCCAACTTCGATGAAGCGGCAGCCGCCGCGCACGCGGATGCTGCGGAACGCGGTGCCTTCTTTATTGAGCCTTTCGACGCACGCGATACCGTTACCGGCCAGGGAACCGTCGCCGCGGAAATCGTGTCCCAGCTGTCGTACATCGGTAAATCCCTCGACACCGTGGTTGTCCCCGTGGGCGGCGGCGGCCTGATCTCCGGCATCACCTCCTACCTCGCTGACATGGCCCCGCGCACCGCGGTGGTTGGCATTGAGCCGGCCGGGGCGGCGTCGCTCAGCGCTGCATTCGCTGCCGGCGAGCCGGTAACGCTCGACACCGTGGATCCTTTCGTCGATGGGGCTGCAGTCAAGCGCATCGGTGAGCTGCCCTTCAAGGTTTTGGAGGCCAATCAAGGCCGCTTGCACTGGGATGTCGTCTCCGAAGGCGCTGTGTGCACTGAGCAGTTGGCCCTGTACCAGAACGAAGGCATCATCGCCGAGCCCGCCGGCGCGCTGAGCGTGACCGGCCTGTGCACGCTGAACCTGCAGCCGGGTTCGACGGTGGTCTGCGTTATTTCCGGCGGCAACAATGACGTGCTGCGCTACGCCGAAATCATGGAGCGCTCCCTAGTACACCGCGGCCTCAAGCACTACTTCTTGGTGAACTTCCCGCAGGAGCCAGGCCAGTTGCGCCACTTCCTGCAGGATGTTCTCGGCCCGGAGGATGACATCACCTTGTTTGAATACCTCAAGCGCAATAACCGCGAGACCGGCGCGGCACTGGTAGGCATCGAACTGGGCAGCGCAGCGGGCATCGATGGCCTGCTGGAGCGCATGGAGAAGTCGAAGCTGAATTGCCAGCAGCTTCAGCCGGGCACCCCTGAGTACGACTTCCTCGTCGCATAATGCTGGAGAGTTATCAACGCCCGGTCGCAGGTGACGTCGTCGAGCACGAGATTGAGATCAAACGCTCGCGGTTTATCACTCTCATCGGCCGCGCCACGAACGAGGCGGAAGCACGCGCGCTTATCGACGCCGCCCGCGACCGCTTTCCCGACGCCCGCCACCACTGCTCGGCGTATATCTATCACGTCGATGGCTCGAATCCGGTGGAGCGCTCCTCCGATGATGGCGAGCCCTCCGGCACCGCCGGTAAACCGATGCTTGATGTTTTGAAAGGCTCGGGGCTGCTTGATATTTGTGCGGTGGTCGTGCGCTATTTCGGCGGTATCAAGTTGGGTGCGGGCGGGCTCGTTCACGCTTATGGCGGTGCCGTGAGCGAGACGATGGAACAGGTTGAGCATGTCACGCGCGCCTTGCGCGAGCTCTATACTGTCGAGGTTTCCCACGCGGAGGCCGGCCGGCTGGAAGCGGAGCTGCGCAACCGCGGCGTCGACATGGTGGATACCGCTTATGGCCAGGCAGTGACTTTCACCGTGTCCGTTGAGCCCGGCGGTGAGGAGAAACTCGCTGCAACGCTCGCGGCACTGACTCAGGGTGGGGTAGGGCCGAAGGAAGCCGGAACAGCCTGGGTGGAGCTTTAAGGTTGCGGGTTTCTGGCCATGTAAAATAAGCCCCATGACTATGCAGCGACGCCCCAACAATCCCATTGAGCAACGCAAACAAGCCGTACGCACCCACGCACGCAACGGCGCTGTGTGTGTCGTGGGAGGCGTCGCCGGCGGCATCCTCCTGGGTTGGGCATTGACTGGTTTCTGGACCTGTATGGCCATTGGCCTCATCGTCGCCGTGGTGGGTGGCGTGTACAACTGGGTCAAGATCCAGAAGATCGTCAACGAAAACCACAACCTATAAGCGTCTATGGTGAATCAGCCCGACGGGCGGCCCGTCCGCATTGACGCCTGGGTCTGGTCCGTGCGCATGTTCAAGACCCGGTCAGAAGCTGCCACGGCGGTGCGCGCCGGGCACGTCAAGCTCAACGGCAACGCCACCAAGCCCGCACAGCAGGTTGTCCCCGGCGACCGCGTGCGCGTGTGGCGCAACCACCACGAACATGATCTCGAGGTGCTCGCCACCGTGTCCAAGCGCGTGGGCGCTCCCATCGCGCGGACCTGCTACATCGACCACGCACCGCCGCCACCGCCGAAGGAGTTTTTACCCTCGGTTCCGGTTCGCCCGCGCGGTGCCGGCCGCCCCACGAAGAAGGAGCGCCGGCAGATGGACAAGTTCCGCGGCGGATTCCGCTAATTATTCCGGAAGTTTTTTAAGGCCTTCAGGCGCGCGTTCAGGCGACGCTTGCGATCCTTGCGGTCGCCGGCTTGGGCGGTGGCCTCGATGTGCTGGGCGCCGAACTTGTTGAGCAGCAAATCGTCGATAAGCCTGACCTGGCCCGGGCGGAAGCGGTAGCGCATGGCGTCATGCACGTGGGCGATAGCGTCTTCATCGAGGAGCTGCTTGAGCTGGCTTAGACGATTGATGCCGTTGTTTTCTAAAAGCTCCGCTAGGAAGCGATAGTGCTCCGAGCGTGAACGCGGAAAGCGGTTACCCAGAATGATGGCGAGGACGCCGGGGAGGGTCTCTGCCGTGATTTCCACGTCATCGTCCGCCTCGGAGCTGGGGGCCTTAAGCGCCGCAATCTCATCGAACTGCTGGTCCGCCAACTCAATGAGGCCCGCAGCGAGCGTGAAAAGGCGATCCACCTGTGGGGATGGCGGGTTTGGTCCCTGCTTGTACCGGATATCGTGCTCAAATTCCGCCCAGGCGTGCTGCAGCACAGTGCGGATTTGAATCTCAAAGGTCCAGCCAACATAGGCTTCAAGTTCCTCAAGGGCAGCGGCACTATCTTCAGAGACCTTGAGCACTAGGTGGTGTGAGCCATAGCCAAAGCCGCCGGAAATCCGCGTTTCTGCTGCCTTGTCCACCGAGCGAAGCACTGTGAAGGTTTCCCCCAGAACTTCGAGGGCCTCCGGAATAACCGTGGAGTGGAAGACGGTAATCCGCACGCCCAAGACATCGTGGATATCCTCCCACGGAGTGGGGTACATCAGCTCGCCGTTGCCGCGACGCTTCTTTGCCTTGGCCTTCAGGGACGGCCAAAGCTTGACGCGGGTAGCTACGCGGTCGAAGATAATTCCGGCGTCGTTAAGCAAGTCCTCGATGGCATCGCGGAAGTCCTGCGCCGCAGTGGGATGCGCGTGCACCCAGGAATGATACTGGTTGCTCAAGCGGGACATGGATGATTCAGCCATCGTGAAACGTGACTCCTTTCGGCCACGGCGGAAAAGTGCGGGGGTGCGTCTACACCTCCAACGGGAAGCCGTTAGCTAATACTAGCGGTTGCATGCTGAGCGGGGCTCGATGGCGCGGACGCAATTCAGCAGCGCGCCACGCTAACTCCGTGGCGCGATGCGGGGATACGTTGAACAACGCATAAAGAGTGTGCGCATCAGGCACGAGGTACGTGATGCTTCGAGCCTGGCTGAGCCTCTGAAGATGATTGTCTAGGATAACGAAAGCCTGCGGATGGGCCAACCAGGACGAGATCGTGCAGCGATGAGCACGCACCTCGAGGCCTGCCTCGGACCCCATGAAGCCGAGTTCGGCAGGGCGGGTGAAGAATCGCAGTCCCTGCTCCGTCAACGCTCGCCGCTGCAGATTCAGCGCTGCGGAATCCCATGCCTGGCGTACGGTCAAGCCCATATCATCCAGAGCGCGCTGGCTCACACGCTTGGCCTCCGTACCCGTGCCGCGCACTATGGACATCGATAGCGTGCGCGATAGCTGGAGGCTAGCAGGTGAGTCCCCAAAACCATCATCACACAGCTTAATTCCGGTCAGCTCTTCGCTCGGGCAGAGCGAGGGGAGAAGGCGATCGACGTGGAGGGAAGTGGACAGCGCGATGGTCATAAGGATTTATCTCCGTAACGGTTGGGCAGGTGCAGATTCCTTATGCTTATTGGACTGCGCTCCACGCCCACCGGTTCCCAGCGAAGAGGAGAATTCCTTTGTAATGGGGCTTATCGCGGGTGCCTTGAGGCCAATCGCGGGTTAAAACGGAGGTGCTTCATCGAGTTGAAGCTCCTCGAGGAGCTTGTCTGTCTGCCAGATCTCAATATTCTGGCCCTTGCCTTGTAGCTCTTCGGCGCGCTTTTCCTTCGACGTCTTGGTGGCCCACTGGCCCACGACGAGGATGGTGGTTTTCTTCGTGACGTTCTTGCCCACCTTTCCACCGCGCTCAGCAATCTTGGACCACAACAGACCTTTATCAAAAGGTTCGAAGTCACCGGTGAGGGTGACATTCTGGCCAAACAATGCGCCTTCTGGATCGGCGTCGGGGTTCGGATCCGGGATGGTGTCTGGCGTGGATACGGACTGCCATGGGGCCGGCCCGCGGCGCTGTGCGGACCCGGAGCTCTTCTTTTTCGCACCCGAGGTCGTCCCCGCCATGCGCGTCTTGTCGCGGAAATCCGTGCCGGCGCCTAAGTCCGCTGCAGACAACGGAGCAGTGTTGGCGCGCAGAACTGGGATGACGGACTCCTCGCTCAAGGTGCCCAGGGCAAAGTCCCGGGTGGTGAACAAGTCCTCGATGGAACCAGAGTGACCAAAGCGCTGGGCCAGGGCACTAATAATTTCGCCGGCTGCCCGGGCATCCGCTGTGGCTTCGTGGTGGTGGAAGTCCTCGGCCCCGATGTAAGAGGTGACGGTCGGAAGCTTATGGTTGGCCACGTCGATGACACCGGCGCGGGAGGCATCGCGAGCCAGGGCCAGCGAGCACGCCAAGCGAATCTCCGGAACCGGCGCCGCAGATTTCATAAGGCCGCTGCGCAAGGCCGTGGAATCGAACTGTGCGTTGTGGGCCACCATCGTGTCAGAGCCGAGGAAGTCGAAGAGCTCGGCAGCAGCATCAGCAAAGGGCGAAGCATCAGCGACGTCATCTGGCGTGATGCCGTGGATACTGATGTTGACGTCGTCGAAGTGCTCTAGGCCCGGCGGGGGAGTGCACAACCAGGTACGGGACTCGGTCTCTTCGCCATCGCGGAAGCGGACCGCGCCGATCTGGCACACCGAACCCCAGTTGTCATTGGCCGTTTCCACATCGACGGCGGTGAAGTTCAATCCCTGAACACGAGTGCTGGCGGCCGGTGCTTCGCCGCGCAGGGCGGCCTCCACCGCCTGCGCGAAAGCCGTGGCATCCTGGCCGGGTGCAAAACGGATGACCGTGTCACCAGCACCACCTCCGGAACCGCTGGTGCCGTGAACGATGACCTGCCCAAAACCAGTTGCCGTCGGCTCCGTGCATTCCACGCCCGTGGCTCCAGCGAGGGAGAGACTCTCGTGGGCTGGTGCGCCGAGGGAAGAAGCAAGCAAAGAGCGGCGGAAAACAATGGCTTCGGCGGTGACATCAATGACGGCACCGTGGGCAGTGTAGGACACGGATTCCTTTCAAAGCATGGTGTTGGTGGTGGAGAGCAAGCGGTGAAGAAGCAGCCAAAGCTTCAGCTGCTTCTTGCCGAAGCAACCGATTATGCAGATTCGTCGTTGTCGTCGAAGACCGGGGGCTCGGTCTGGCGCAAGATCAGCGTGGAGCGCGGCTGCACCATGATGGTTCCTTCGGCAGCGATCAGCTTTTCCTCGTCCGGGTATCCGCCGGAATCAGAAGTATCGACGATGAGCCGCCAGCTAGCGCCCAAGTCCTTCTTCGGCAGGGTGAACTCAATGTCCTCGTGGTGGGCGTTGAAAATCATGATGAAGGAATCATCCGTGATGCGTTCGCCGCGGGCCGTCGTTTCCGTGATGGCGTTGCCATTGAGGTAGACCATGAGGGCCTTGCCGAATTCAAAATCCCAGTCCTCCGGAGTCATCAGCTTGCCGGAGGGCACGAGCCATGCAATATCGCGGTCTTTCACCTCAGAACCGAAGGGGCCACCGGCCAAGAAACGCTGGCGACGGAACACCGGGTGGTTCTTGCGGATGTTAATCAGGCGCTTAGTAAAACCGTGCATGGCGATGTTCTTTTCCTGCTCCAACATCGACCAATCGATCCAGGAAATCTCGTTGTCCTGGCAGTACACGTTGTTGTTGCCGCCCTGGGTGCGGCCTAGTTCATCGCCGTGGCACAGCATCGGGGTGCCTTGGGAGAGCAGAAGAGTGGTGAGGAAGTTGCGGACCTGGCGGCGGCGGAGCTTCTTAATTTCTTCGTCGTCAGTCGGGCCCTCCACGCCGTGGTTCCACGAGCGGTTGTGGGATTCACCGTCGCGGTTGTCCTCCCCGTTGTCCGCGTTGTGCTTTTCGTTGTAGGACACCAAATCACGCAGCGTGAAGCCGTCGTGAGCGGTGATGAAGTTAATGGATGCGGTGGGGCGGCGGCCGTTGTTGGCATACAAGTCGGAAGAGCCGGTCAAGCGTGAGGCAAACTCACCCATCTTCGACGGTTCCCCGCGCCAGAAATCACGGACGGTATCGCGGTACTTACCGTTCCATTCGCTCCAAATGGGCGGGAAGTTACCAACCTGGTAGCCGTTATGGCCCACGTCCCAGGGCTCGGCGATGAGCTTGACCTTGGAGACCACCGGGTCCTGCTGCACCAGATCGAAGAAGGTGGCGAGCTTGTCGACGTCATCCAGCTCGCGCGCCAGAGTAGACGCGAGATCGAAGCGGAAGCCATCCACGCGCATCTCCGTCACCCAATAACGCAGCGAATCCATAATCAGTTGGAGGGAGTGCGGGTGGCGGACATTGAGGGAGTTACCGGTGCCGGTGTAGTCCATGTAGTGCTCGGGATTGTCATCGACCAAGCGGTAGTAAGCGTGGTTATCAATACCGCGGAAGGCAATGGTTGGCCCCATGTGGTTGCCTTCGGCGGTGTGGTTGTAGACCACATCGAGGATGATCTCAATCCCTGCCTCGTGGTAGGCGCGAACCATAGCCTTGAACTCAGCCACCGCCTCGCCGGGCTTCTTGGCATAGGCGTAGTCCGCATGCGGCGCGAAGAAACCGAAGGTGTTATAACCCCAGTAGTTGCGCAGGTCCAGCTGGCGCAGACGGTCATCCTGGAGGAACTGGTGGACCGGCAGCAGCTCGACGGCCGTCACACCCAAGTCCTTGAAGTAGTTGATGATCGCCGGGTGCGCCATGCCGGCGTAGGTGCCGCGCAGCTCCTCTGGCACATCCGGGTGCGTCATCGTCATGCCCTTGACGTGGGCTTCGTAGATGATGGTTTCGTTATCCGGGGTATGCGGCCGGTTGTCGCCGTGCCATTCGAAGAAGGGGTTGATGACCACCGACAGCATCGTGTGGCCCAAGGAATCATCCTCGTTGCGCCCAGTGCCAGGCTCTTCAGCGAAGATATCGTAGGAGTACAGCGAGGCATCGCCGTCAAAATCACCGTCGAAGGCGCGGGCATAAGGATCGACAAGCAGCTTCGAGGGATCGCAGCGCAGGCCGTGCTCCGGTTCATAAGGGCCGTGGATGCGGTAACCGTAGCGCTGTCCGGGGCTGACGTTGGGGAGGTAGGCGTGCCAGACATGTGCGGTGACTTCAGTCAACTCAATGCGCTCTTCGCTGCCATCGTGGTCGATGAGGCAGAGCTCAACCTTCTCCGCGATTTCGGAAAAGATAGCAAAATTAGTTCCGGCTCCATCGAAGGTGGAGCCGAGCGGGGAGGGGGAACCAGGCCACACCTGGCGAGATGGCGTTAGATCAGCACGGGTCTCAGTCATGAGGCTCAGCTTAGTCAATTCTATTCGCAGCGATCGGTTCGCAGTGACTTTAGACCGGCAACCATGAGTTCCGCGGCGCGCACAGAGGTGGCGTCCACGGGCGCGGTGCCCGGAGAAGGAGAGGCCGTGCTGGGCGACGTCCCGCTCGGCGACGCCCCACTGAGCTGCTCGCGGGATTGCTCCATGAACGTAGCCCCGAGTGTGTAGTGGATCAGCGTACGAGCGGCGACGGCGATATCCTCCGGTGACGCATCGGGGGCTTCTTTCTGCAGCGTAGTTGTGAATAGCTCTTCTAAGTCGGTGCTGGCTGAAGACTCTGGGAAAGCGGCGCCAGCGATGGCTACCTCAGCTCCATCGCGCCAGCGGCGCAGCTCTCGGTGCAGCGAGCTGACCAACTCCGCCGTGGTTTCACCCGCGACGGGGGAGAGGATCTCAGCGGTCATGGCGGCGATGAGCGATTGCTTGTTAGCTACATGCCAGTACAAGGCGCCGGGAGCCACGTCGAGGTTGGTGGCGACGCGGCGCATGGTGACGTCGGCAAGCCCGTAGCGGGTCAAGAGTTCGAGGGCGGTGGAAACGATAGCGTCGCGAGATAGATGCACACGACCAACTCTACGCGGCGCAAGAAACCCCTAGTGGGGCTCACAGGAAGCTTCAAGGTGTAAAATATGATTTCTTCAAACAGCCCTTGTTAGGGTTGTCGGAGATGCCCAAGAGCAACCACCACGCCTAGCGTGGATTTACCTATCGCTCTCTATTTAATTTGAGGAGTTATCCCTTGTCCTTTTTGACACCTGCCAAGAAGTCCCTCATCGCTGTTGCACTCGTTGCACCGCTTTCCTTGGCTGCTTGTGGTTCCGATGACGAGAACGCAGGCGACACCGCTTCCTCTGCGGCAAAGACCACCACGACGACGAAGTCCAAGGAAAAGACGTCTGAGAAGAAGACGGAAGAGAAGACTTCTGAGGAAAAGAAGGAGGGGGAAGAGAATAAGGACGGCGAGAGCGCTGCTCCGAAGCCAGAGGGAGAGAATCCTGAGGGCGGCGACCAGGCTGTAGCCAACCCCTTCGAAGAGGGTGCGGACCCGTTCCAGAACATGCCAAAGGTTGAACCGGTTCAGGGTGAGGCTGCAAGCCAGGAGGATATCGACGGTATCAACACCCTGGTACGTGGCATGTATGAGCAGCAGACCATGCGCTCCTTTGTGAAGTACCTTCCGGAGCACACCTGCGCGGCTGTGCGTAATGATCCAAACTCCGGGCTCGACCAGGTGGACTACAACCAGGTCCCGGATGTGCCGATGAACCAGCTCAAGGACATGATGGCCGCAGCCGGCCAGGACACCTCCCAGATGGAGGGCTTCGACTGGTCCAAGACCGGTGTTGAGTCCATCAACGATGTCGTGGTCAACGGTGACGATGCATCCGCAACCGTGAACGTCAACACCAGCAAGGGCATGGACAGCTCCACCATGCGCTTCAAGCGCGAGAACGGTAACTGGACCTTCTGCGGCTAGAGATTATCGTGCCTGCACTGCGTGCACCTAGCTTTCATATACCCCGCGCCATTGGATTCGGCGCGGGGTTGCTCGCGTTAGCGCTCCTTGGTTTCTCCGCTGTTGGCGCTGTCTGGGGGCTGTGGCGGCCTACTCTGGAGGGCCATCGCATGGAGGATGGCGGCTATGTCCTGCGCAACGTTGCCGACGTGCAATTCGATTCTTATATCACCTTCGTGCTGATCACCGGAGTCCTCGGTATGGCCTTGGGGGCAATCGCCCACCGTTGGGGAGAGCGCTACCGTGGCGTCGGTGTGCTGCTGTGGGTGGCGCTGGCGGCTTTGGCCGGTGCGGCGTCCTTCTATGTCTTCGGCGGGGCGACGGCCACTGATGTTCCGGAGAACCCTGGGGAATTCGTGGAGTTCGTGCCGAAGTTTTCGCCCGGCATCGCGTGGCTTGTGGGACCATTTATGGCCATGTTTGTCTACTGGTCCGCGCTGTTCTTTGAGCCGCCCAGCGTGGCGCTCGAAAGTGAAACGGAAGAAAACGAGGCAGCGGTCGACGTGCGCTAGGGCCACGCGACGGGGGAGGAGCCCACGGCATCGCGTGAAATGTCATCGATGCCGTGGAGGACGTGCTTGATGCCGCGGCCGAGGGCGGTTATCAGTTGGGCGTCGGATAGCCCGGCGCCCGTCATGACCGCGTAATCAATGCGCACCTGCAGCCCGTCAACGTTGGAGTGGCAGAAGGCCGAGGCCGAGTGATTGTTCCGGTTCCAATCATTGCAAATGAGGAAAATCTTGGAGAACTCGCTGCCCTGTAGGTTCGGGTCCCAATGGCCTTTGATGATGAGGCTTGGGCCGGAGTCAATGGCGAAGGCAAAGAGGACGTCATTGATCCAGGCATAAACTGCTTCATCGCCATCTGATTGGAAGCGCGAAATTCCCAGGGCGGGTAAGAGAGCTTCGAGGCGGGCCGTATCGACGCTGGCGACGGGGCCGTCGAGTTCTGTCTGTTCTTCCGGGACTGCCGGGCGGGGAAGCGTGAGAACGGGGAAATGTTTAGCCAGTTCTTCGAGGCAGGCCGCGGCGTTGTGGAGCGCTGGCACTACCGAAGCGGAGAGTTGGGCGCTCGTGGGTTTCTGGTGCACCACGAGGAAGGAGTGGCCCCACACTTCGACTTCGGTAGGGGAGGAATAGTTGAGCACGAGGTGCGGCGAGAGGCAGTCGTGGTTCCAGTCATTGACGAATTCGCTGAGTCTGGGGATATCGCCGAAACCAAGAATGCCATGGTGGGTGGTGTAGAAACGCAGGATCGGCTCGCCCTCAGTGTCCATGAAAGCGCGGGTTTCCCCGAGCGGCGAGTGCGGGAAGAGGAGCTCGTGTGCGGACACCCGGATGCAGTCAAGGTTTTCCCGGCGCGTGAGGCGTTCGACGCGGGCAAGCAGGTCTGACGGGGTCTGGCGGTCCAGGCCGTCGGCGCCGTTGCTCATTTCGTCACCTCCCTCTACCGATTCGGGATGCCGGAATGTGTTACTAGTGGCACATTCTATAACCCGCACCTGCCGGTTCGCTGGCTTTTCGGTCCGGGTATAGTAATGGGAAGGTATAGAAACCACTGCATATTATAAAAAGAGGTCCCAGCATGCTACGAACCATCGACCTGCGTGGAGAGGCACTTACTACCTCCCGTTTGCGCCGAGTATTGCCGCGAGGCGGCACGGACGTGTCCTCGGTGATGGGCACTGTTATCCCCATGGTGGAGAAGGTCCGTGACGGCGGAGCGGCGGCCGCCCTCGACTTCGGCGAAAAATTTGACGGTATACGCCCGGCCGCGGTGCGAGTGCCTCAGGAGGAGCTAAAGAAAGCAGCCGAAGAGCTGGACCCGAAAGTGCGGGCAGCCATCGAGGAATCCATCGCACGCGTGCGTGCTGTCCACGCTGACCAGAGGCCGGATTCGCACACGACCACCCTGGCACCGGGGGCAACGGTCACCGAGGTCTTTCACCCCATCGAGCGGGTGGGGCTGTACGTCCCGGGCGGCAAGGCGGTGTATCCATCTTCCGTCATTATGAACGCCGTCCCCGCCCAGGAAGCGGGCGCTGAGGCGATGGTCGTGGCCTCCCCGCCACAAAAGGAGTTTGGCGGACTGCCGCACCCGACGGTGCTGGCCACGTGCCACATGCTCGGCGTGGACGAGGTGTGGGCAGTAGGCGGCGGGCAAGCCATTGCGCTGTTGGCCTATGGCGATGATGAACCGGTTACCGGTGAGGAAGCACTGGAGCCTGTCGATATCATTACCGGCCCAGGCAACGTTTTTGTTGCCGCCGCTAAACGGGCAGTGCAGGGCGTGGTGGGCATTGATGCGGAGGCCGGGCCCACGGAGATCGCCATTTTGGCAGACGATAGCGCCAACCCCGTCTACGTGGCCTATGACCTCATCTCCCAGGCAGAGCATGATCCCATGGCTGCTTCCGTGCTCATTACTGATTCAGAGGAGTTTGCCGCCGCCGTGAACGCGGAGGTAGCGCAGCGTTATACCGCCACCGCCAATGCCGAACGCGCCGCCGAGGCGCTGCGCGGTGAGCAGTCGGGCATTGTCGTGGTTGAGGACCTTGAGGCGGGAATCGCCGTCGCGGATGCCTATGCCGCCGAGCACTTGGAGGTTCACACGAAGAACGCCCGGGCAGTTGCGGAGCGCATTCGCCACGCCGGTGCCATCTTCGTTGGCGACTATTCGCCCGTACCTCTTGGTGATTACACCGCGGGTTCCAACCACGTTTTGCCAACCTCTGGAACCGCGCGGTTTAGCGCCGGCTTGTCGACGCACACCTTCCTTCGCCCAGTAAACCTCATCGAGTATGACCGCGCGGCACTCGGCGAGGTAGCAGAGAACGTTATCGCCTTCGCCACAGCGGAGGCGCTGCCCGCCCACGGCGAAGCAATCGCCGCACGATTCGCCGAAGACACAGATGCCCAGAAAGGAGAAGCTTAAACCATGGCTGAGCTGAAGGATCTTCCCCTTCGTGAAGAATTGCGTGGTTCCAGCGCCTATGGCGCCCCGCAGCTGACGGTAACCAACCAACTCAATACCAACGAGAATCCTTATCCGCCGTCGGAGGCGCTGGTGAAGGACATGGTGGAGGCCGTCGAGAAGCACGCACGCCAACTCAACCGCTACCCGGAGCGCGATGCCGTCGAGCTGCGCACGGCGCTGGCGGAATACATCAGCGAGCAGACCGGTGTCACCGTGGGCGTGGAGAACGTGTGGGCAGCCAACGGTTCCAACGAGGTGCTCCAGCAGCTGCTGCAGGCCTTCGGTGGGCCGGGCCGCAGCGCGCTGGGATTTACGCCGAGCTACTCCATGCATCCGATCCTGTGCGCAGGTACACAGACCGAATTCATTTCCTGCCCGCGCGATGAGGACTTCCGCATCGATGAGGAGGCGGCTTTGGGGGCCGTCGCCAAGCACAGCCCCGACGTCGTCTTCATCACCACCCCGAACAACCCCACCGGTGATGTCACCCCGATCGAACTGGTGGAGAAGATCGCGCAGGCCGCGCCGGGCATCGTCATCGTGGACGAGGCCTACATGGAATTCTCGCCCTCGCCCTCAGCTACAACACTGCTGGCGAAGTACCCGACCAAGCTCGTGGTCTCGCGCACGATGTCCAAGGCCTTCGATTTCGCCGGCGGGCGCTTGGGCTACTTCGTGGCGGATCCCGCTTTCGTGGAAGCCGTGATGCTCGTCCGCTTGCCGTACCACCTCTCCGTGCTATCCCAGATCGCGGCCACCGTGGCTCTTGCTCACAAGGAGGAGACCTTGGGTACCGTGGCGAAGCTTTCGGCGGAGCGGGATCGGGTTGTCGCACGGCTCCAGGAACTTGGCTATTACGTTGTGCCGAGCGAATCCAACTTCGTCTCCTTCGGACGTTTTGCCGATCAACACGCGGTGTGGCAGGGATTCCTCGACCGCGATGTGCTGATCCGAGACAACGGCGTACCGGGTCTCCTGCGCGCCACGATTGGGCTGCCCGAAGAGAATGACGCCTTCCTTTCGGCCGCGGCGGACTTGGCAGATACAGTAGAGATGACTAACTGAGAACTGAAACTTGAGCCCAGGAAAAGGCTCATGATGAAAAGAAGGAGCGTGGGACAATGAGCGCTGGTGAAGCTACACGCCACGACTTAGGCGACCGCATTGGCCGCGCAGAGCGCGTGACTGGGGAGACAAAGATCTCCGTTGAAATCAATCTCGATGGCACCGGCCAGGCGGATATTTCGACGGGGCTGCCGTTCTTTGACCACATGCTCAACGCTGTGTGCACTCACGGCTCCTTCGACCTTAAGGTCCATGCCGAGGGCGATATCGATATCGATGCCCACCACACGGTGGAAGACACCGCGATTGTTCTTGGCCGCGCTTTCCTCGAAGCACTGGGGGATAAGTCCGGCATCCGCCGTTTCGGTTCCCAGCTTCTGCCCATGGATGAAACGCTGGTGGAGGCCGTCGTTGACATTTCTGGGCGGCCCTACTTTGTCATGAATGGCGAGCCGGAGAACTTGGAGTGGCAGGTTATTGGCGGGCACTACGCCACGGTGATCAACCGGCACTTCTTCGAAACCTTTGCCACACACTCGGCGACGACTCTGCACGTCAACGTGCGCTATGGGCGCGATCCGCACCACATCACGGAAGCCGAGTACAAGGCAGTGGCCCGCGCCCTGCGCCAGGCAACCGAGCGGGATCCGCGAGTAACCGGAGTTCCTTCGACGAAGGGAGCACTCTAAGACGCTATGAATGTCATGGTTCTCATTCTCTTTCTCGTCGCCGGTCTGCTCGTCGGTGGCGCGTGGGCGGCGTATCAGAACGGTTCAGTATTGCTGACTGTGGTCGCGGGCGCGCTCGCGGCGGTCGCCGTGGCCGCCGCGTTGGTCTGGTTCCTCGACATCTTTTTGGCAGGATTGGCGGCAAAGTGACAGATAACGCCCCTCAGAGTGTGTGGAAGGTTGCCGGCTTCAAGGAAACCATGATCGCGGTGGTTTCCGCCTTCGGCGCGTGGTCAGTTTTGCTACCCGTGGTGCCGTTGGCTGTGTTGGATTCCGGCGGATCGGCCACGCTGGCTGGCGCCACAACCGGCGTGTTCATGCTGGCCACCGTGCTTACCCAAATGGCGACTCCGATGCTGCTGCGCATCTTTGGCTACCGGCCGATCATGGCGGCGTCGGCGCTGCTCTTGGGCGTGCCGGCGTTGGGCCACATGCTGGGCGACGCCGCCCCAATCGCCCTAGGCTTTTCCGCACTGCGCGGTATTGGCTTTGGTGCCCTGACGGTGTCAGAAAACGCGCTCATCGCGGAAATCACGCCGCGGCGCTTGTTGGGCAAGGCCACTGGAATCTTCGGCCTTTTTATCGGCGCGGCACAGATGGCCTTCCTGCCCGTCGGCCTTGCCGTCGCCGCAGCGTACAACTATAACGTGGTGTACCTCTTGGCCGCCGGCCTCGGCCTTCTGGGTTTCTTCACCTGCATCCTCGTACCGCAGATCAAGGCTGCCCCGGTGGGAATGCCGGACCCATCGGATACCACTCCGCGTGCCCCAATGTGGAAGCTTGTGCTCGTGCCGGCACTGGCGTTGATGAGCTTCTCCGTGAGCTACGGCGTGGCCTCGAATTTCATTTCGCCGGCCGTGCGCGAATTGGATCCTGAACGCGGCGCGGTTTTGGGCGGCTTCATGCTGTCCGTGATTGGTGGCGCGGGCATGATTGCGCGCTACGTCGCCGGTGTCGTGGCGGACCGGGTGGGCAAGCCCGGCACACTCATGATTCCGGCCCAGGCTTCCTCGGTCGTGGGTGTGGGACTCATCGCCGCCGTGCTGTGGCAAGAGTGGTCGGTATGGCTGCTCGTGTTCGGTACGGTCATCTACGGTGCCGGCTTCGGCATCGTTCAAAACGAGGCGCTGCTGTCGATGTTTGACCGCCTCCCACGCGAGCGGCTCTCCGAGGGTTCTGCGGTGTGGAACATCTTCTACGACGGTGGTACTGGCCTTGGTTCGACGGTCCTTGGCGCCGTCGTGGCGATGTCAGGATACAAAGGCGCTTTTGCCGCAGGTGCCGCCATCATTGCAGTGGGCTTGCTCATGACGGCTGCTGACCTAGCTTTGGGTAAGACTCGCGTGAGCGAACTTAATGACATCCAAACGCGCTTGCGCAGGATTAGAAGGCCGAGGAGGCCCGGAAAGGAGCCACGATGAGCTCACACGACGTAGTTGTCCTTGATTATGGTGCCGGCAACCTCCGCTCGGCTTTGCGCGCACTTGAGCGGGTCGGTGCCACCGTGACGGTGACCGCAGACCCGAAGCTAGCGGTGGAAGCCGATGGCCTGTTGGTGCCCGGCGTAGGCGCCTTCGCTGCCTGCATGGAAGGCCTGCGCGCAGCCCAGGGGCCTCGGATCATTGGTCAACGCTTAGCTGGCGGCCGCCCAGTTCTCGGTATCTGCGTAGGAATGCAGATTCTCTTTGAGTCCGGTACAGAACACGGCGTTTATACGGAAGGCTGTGGTGAGTGGCCGGGGGAGGTGACCCGCTTGCAGTCGCCAGTTCTGCCCCATATGGGCTGGAACACCGTCGAGCTTCCCGACGATAGCCTTATGTTCCATGGCGTGAGCGCGCAGGATCGCTTCTACTTCGTGCACTCCTATGCCGCGCGGAGCTGGGAGCTCGAGACTGAAATCACTGAGCCGCCGAAGGTGGCGTGGTCCGAATATGGCGGTGACCGTTTTGTCGCCGCGGTAGAAAACGGTGCGCTATGGGCCACGCAATTTCATCCGGAGAAGTCGGGTGACGTCGGCTCGCAGCTGCTAAAGAACTGGATTGGAACGCTTTAAAGAGCCCACTCGAAAGGTAGACTACCCACCATGAGCTTTACACTGTTGCCCGCGGTTGATGTCGTCGACGGTCAGGCGGTTCGCCTTGATCAGGGAGAGGCCGGAACTGAAAAGCCCTATGGCTCGCCGCGTGAGGCCGCCCTTAAGTGGCAGGCCCAAGGCGCGCAGTGGCTGCACGCAGTAGATCTGGACGCAGCCTTTGGCCGCGGCTCCAACCACGAGCTGCTCGCTGAGATCACCACGAGCGTGGACCTTAACGTGGAGCTGACCGGAGGTATCCGGGATGATGACTCCTTGGCCCGTGCACTCGCCACCGGAGCCCGCCGCGTCAATATTGGTACCGCGGCTTTGGAGAACCCCGAATGGATTGCCAAGGTCTTGGCAGAGCATGGTGACCGCATCGCGGTCGATCTCGCAGTCCGGATGGTGGACGGCGAGTGGCGCACGCGCGGTAACGGCTGGGTTTCCGATGGTGGCGACCTCTGGGAGGTGCTCGAGCGCCTTGACGCCGCTGGTTGCACTCGCTTCGTGGTGACGGACGTGTCCAAGGACGGGACGCTGCAAGGCCCCAACATCGAACTGCTGCGTGAGGTTGCGGCCGCCACGGAGGCAAAGGTAACAGCCTCCGGTGGGATTTCCACCCTTGATGATCTGCGTGAATTGGCCCTCTACGAAAATGAGGGAATTGATTCCGCCATCATCGGCAAGGCTCTCTATGAGGAGCGCTTCACACTGGAGGAGGCGCTCGCGGCGGTTGCGGAAGTTACTCCGTTGCCGGGCGAAGAATACATTGACCCGATCGAGGAGAGGTAGGCCAATGGCCCCGATGTCAGGAACCTCCGCGTCGGATCCGCGCGAACTCGTGGCCTTTGCAGAAGCAGCGGTGGACCAGGTTGATGATCTCTTCCGCCGGGGCCTCGGTGCAGCGCCCGCGCGTTTCAAGGGCGAAGGGGACTTTGCCACAGAGGTGGATTTGCTGATTGAACAGCAGCTGCGACTGACGCTGAACCAGCTCACCGGTATCCCGGTACTCGGTGAAGAATCAGGCGGCAGCCTTGAAGAGACGGTGTGGGTTGTGGATCCCGTGGACGGAACCGCGAACTACTCAGCCGGGAATCCATGCTGCGGCATTCTTGTCACGCTTATCCACGAAGCAAAGCCGGTTGTTGCAGTAGCGGATTTCCCCCTGCTACACCGCCGCGTCGTTGCGGCGCAGGGCATGCAGCTGCGAACCAGCGGCGGCCCCTCCACTGGTTTCGGTGGTGGCGAAGAAGCCCAGGGATTCGACGAGGCTCGTGGCCACGTGGGCTGCTCCTCGCACCTGCCGACGGGCCTGTTCAATGATCTCCGGGAGACCGGGCTGCGTCCCCGCATGACCGGGTCCGTGGGGCTGGATAATGCTTTTGTGGCTCAAGGCGTGTTTGACGGCGCGGTGAATTTCTCGCCGCACCCGTGGGATAACGCGGCGGGTGCTCTCATGATCAAGGCTGCCGGTGGCCGTGTGAGTGATCCAGAAGGCAACGAGTGGACCGCGCATTCACAGGGATTCGTGGGCGGTACCCCGCAGGTGCATGCCACGATCTTGGATGCCATCGCCCGAAACCCCCGCGGAAGCCGTTGATAGGCGCTTGGCTTGCCTAGGACGCTAGTGCTCGTCGCTGGCGCCGCATACCGGACTTGAATTACATCAATCGGCAGTTCGATTCGAGCTGCCTTTCATTTCGCTTTGAGCTTTAGGAGGATTGTCACCATGGCTCTTGCCGTGCGAGTGATCCCGTGCCTTGACGTTGATAATGGCCGCGTGGTCAAAGGCATTAACTTTGAAAACCTGCGTGATGCCGGCGACCCAGTCGAGTTGGCCGCCCATTACGACCGCGTGGGTGCTGATGAGCTGACTTTTCTCGATGTGTCAGCGTCGAAGGACGGCCGCGGTACCATGCTTGACGTCGTACGCCGCACAGCCGATCAGGTCTTTATCCCGCTGACCGTTGGCGGTGGAGTGCGGTCTGTCGACGACGTCCGCGAACTGCTGCGTGCCGGCGCCGATAAGGTCTCCGTCAACTCCTCTGCCATCGCGCGCCCAGAGCTACTGCGCGAGCTCGCGGATGTGTTTGGCTCGCAGTGCATTGTGTTGTCGGTGGATGCGCGCCGTGCTGCAGATTTCCCCAGCGGATTCGAGGTCACCACGCATGGCGGAACGCGTTCTGCGGGCCTCGATGCCGTGGAATGGGCCAAGCGCGGTGAGGAATTGGGCGTCGGCGAAATCTTGCTGAACTCCATGGACGGCGACGGAACCAAGGCGGGCTTCGATATCGAATTGATCGAGGCAGTGCGCGAGAAAGTTTCCGTTCCGATCATCGCCTCCGGCGGTGCGGGAAAGGCCGAGCACTTCTCACCGGCTGTCGACGCTGGGGCAGATGCGGTGCTGGCCGCCAGCATTTTCCACTTCGGAGAAGTAGAGATCTCCGAGGTCAAGCAGGCGCTAGCCGCGGCAGGCAAGGAGGTGCGACAGTGACGAGGAACAGTGGCAACCCCACCACCGACCCAACGGCTGTCGGGGCTTATGAGCTGAGTGATGAGATTGCTCAGCAACTTAAGCGCAACGAGTCGGGGCTTGTTCCAGCCATTGTGCAGTCGGAGCGCGGTGAGGTGCTCATGTTGGCGTGGATGGATGACCATGCCTTGGCCTACACGTTGGCGACGCGCCGCGGAACCTACTATTCACGTTCCCGCCGCGAGTATTGGATCAAAGGCCTAACATCCGGCAACACCCAAGAAGTGGTCGGCGCGCGCTTGGATTGCGATGGTGACACCATCCTGCTCACCGTTCGTCAGCGCGGCGGGGCATGCCATACCGGTGACCGGACCTGTTTCGATGCACGTGATCTCATAGGGGAGGAGAATGATGGCTAAGCGCATTGGGCCCTTGTTGATGTTTGTCGGTGCCATCCTATTGTGGCTGTCTTCCCGCATGACGTGGGTAAAGGCTGCGGTTGAGGATGATAAGGCCGGCTCCAGCGTTGCGGAGCTATCGGGTTCCTTGTGGTCCCTCGAGCTCATCGCGTTGAGCGTTGTGGTCCTCGCTGGCGGTGTTGCGGCCTTCGCGCTACGGCGCACCGGCCGCCGAATCGTATCTGGCCTCACAGCACTTGCCGCGGCGGCTGCGGGATGGCGCCCTGTTGCGTTGCTGACCGCCGGCCCGGAGGCGGAGCGCGCCGAGGAACTGCTGCAGGGAGGCACGAATGATACCTCCGTGGAGTCCACAACCATTTCTGACTGGGCCACGGTGCTCTCCGCGGATGCCTCGACTGCCGGCCCTGTCCTCGCCCTCGTCGGCGCTGCACTCGCGCTCTTTGGTGCGGTCATGGTGGCCAGCAACCCGGGAGGCGATAAGCCCCGCTCCGCCAAATATGAGACACCAGCTGTAC
Organism: Corynebacterium sp. HMSC055A01; assembly: GCF_001809405.1. Lineage (NCBI taxonomy): Bacteria > Bacillati > Actinomycetota > Actinomycetes > Mycobacteriales > Corynebacteriaceae > Corynebacterium > Corynebacterium sp. HMSC055A01. The sequence continues at coordinate 103,258 of NZ_KV797595.1, forward strand.
GGCAGGAGCGCCTGCAGGAAGATCTAGAAACCTCCCAGGATTCTGGCCGCGTGATGTGGGACGCTTTGGACGCCGATATCGACCCCACAGATCCCCGCACCACCTAAGGGGAGACGGCGGCACGAGCCACCGGCTCGTCTCATCTCCACCACGGGGTGTTGCGCTGATAGAAGGGGACCCCGGATTTCTGGTTGGAGGTAAGAGCGCGCTAGCCTAAGTGTGATCTCGAACTCCATCCTGTTTCTTTCATTGAGTTTCCTTCGGGGAAGGGAGGTGCTCCATGCCTACCCCGATTGCCGTCGATCACCTCGTGGCCGGCGTACTAGCTGATGTTGCCGCGCGGGAGGCCCGCGTTCCCTTCAAGGAAGTAAAGGCGCGTTCCCGAGACATGGATGCCCCGCGCGATGCTGCACAGGCTTTGCTGCGTCCGGGATGCTCTATCATTACCGAAATCAAGCGCGCCGTACCTTATGGCGGTGAAATTGCGCACTTGGAGAGCCCGCAGTCCGTGGCAGCGTTGGCGTATAGCCTGGAGGAAGCCGGAGTGCATGTGATGGCGTGCCAAACGGATCGCCGCCGCTTCCACGGTTCCCTCGAAGACATGCGGGCGGCCCGGTCCGCCGTTGACATACCGATGCTATGCCGCGACACCATCGTCGACCCCTATCAGATCCATGAGGCGCGGTGCTATGGGGCGGATGCGATTCCCCTGCAAGTGGAGCTGCTCGACCAGGCTCGCCTCGAGTCTCTCCTCGACCGCGTGGAATCCCTCGGCATGACCGCCATCCTGGAAGTTCGTACGTGCGCTGAGGTGGATCGCGTCATTAAGGCAGGGGGAACTGTCGTGGCGATCAACGCGTGGTCTTTGGCCTCCGATGCTATTAATCGGGAGGCCTTTTCTACTATTTCGCCGGGTCTTCCTGAGAGCATGACGCGCATCGCGGTGGGTGGGGTCAATAGCCCGCGAAACGTGTTGTCTTATGCTTCTCAGGGCGCTGATGCAATTTTGGTTGGTGAGTCCATCATGGCCGCCCAAGACCCCATGGCCTTGGCGCGTTCTTTGGTGGCTACCGGCCAGCATCCGGCGTGCCCTTCGCGCAGGACCTAGACGCGTTGTAGCGGGCGTCATTTTCAGGCACACTGTTTCCCGTGCAAATTTACAATCTCGCCAACATTCCCTCTCCGCCGCAAGGCGTGTGGCATCTAGGTCCGGTCCCAATTCGCGCTTATGCCATGTGCATCATCGTCGGCATCCTCGTTGCGATGTGGATGACGCTGCGCCGCTATACCGCCCGCGGTGGAAACCCGGATGTGGTGTGGGATGCGGCCTTGGTGGTGATACCGGCCGGAATTATTGGTGGGCGCCTCTACCACGTGATTACGGATAACGAAAAGTACTTCTGTTCCACGTGCAATCCAGTTGATGCGCTGAAGATTACCAACGGCGGCCTCGGCATTTGGGGCGCAGTGGCGCTAGGCACAATAGCGGTGTGGATCATGTTCAAGGTTAAAGGCATCCCATTGGGGCCATTTGCGGACGCCGTCGCGCCCGGACTTGTCTTGGCCCAAGCTATCGGGCGCTTGGGTAATTGGTTCAATCAGGAGCTCTACGGCCGTGAAACCACGGTTCCGTGGGCCTTGGACATCTACTACCGAGTAAATGACAGCGGCGCGTACGCACCAATCAGCGGACGCTCGACCGGGGAAGTAGTGACCTCAGTGCATCCGACCTTCCTCTATGAACTGCTGTGGAATGTGGCGGTGTGTGTGTTCCTGCTGTGGGCGCACAAGGCGTTCAAACTCGGCCATGGCCGAGTGTTCGCGCTGTACGTTGCCGGATACACGGCGGGGCGCTTCGTTGTAGAAAACATGCGCGCTGATGAGGCCACGCACATCTTCGGGTTGCGTGTCAACGTCATCGTTTCGGTGGTCTGCTTCGTTGTTGCGCTCATCGTGTACTTCCGGTTGCCACGTGGGCAGGAGTCACCGGAGGAAGTGGATCCCGCTCGTGCCGCGGAAGTTGAGAAGAATGGTGGCTCCGCAGGCTTTAATTAGGTACAGCTTTCGTAGCGTCTGCCTGTTTTAGGCGCTGAAAACAGAAAAAGTAGCCGGGATCACACACGGTGTTTTTGAGCTCTTATTCGGAAGTCTGAGGTTCCGAATGATGAGTACGAAATGCCCAGATGTGCCCGGTTATTCCCGTTTGTTGCCGAATATTTGGGGTTTTGCTCAGCCTTGGAGAGCACTCGGGACGAGGGCTGAAAATGTGCTACGAGCGCCATTCGTGGTGGCCGAGACCAGTAAACCGGGGTAGTTTGGGAACCGTTAGAAGCTCCCGATGTGAGTAAGGCATTCCATGTTGGATAGAAGAACCAAAATCGTTTGTACGTTGGGTCCTGCGGTAGCAAGCAAGGAAGGAATCCTTGGCCTCGTTGAAGCGGGCATGGACGTGGCACGTCTGAACATGTCTCACGGCGAGCACGCGGATCATGAAGCGAACTATCGCTGGGTCCGCGAGGCCACCGATGAGACCGGCCACGCCGTCGGTGTGTTGGCGGACTTGCAGGGTCCGAAGATCCGTCTGGGTCGCTTCATCAACGGTGAAGAGATGTGGAAGGACGGCGAGATCGTCCGCATCACTGTTGAGGACGTGGAAGGCACGCACGACCGCGTGTCCACCACGTACAAGAACCTGGCGAAGGACGCGAAGCCGGGTGACCGCCTGCTTATCGACGATGGCAAGGTCGCCGTCGTGTGCAAGGAAGTCGACGGCAACGACGTCGTCTGTGAGGTCACCGAAGGCGGTCCGGTCTCGAACAACAAGGGCGTGTCCCTGCCGGGCATGGACATTTCCGTCCCGGCCCTGTCGGAAAAGGACATCGCAGATCTCCGCTTCGCCTTGAAGCTTGGTGTCGACCTGATTGCTCTGTCCTTCGTGCGTTCCCCGGCCGACGTGGACAAGGTCCACGAGATTATGGATGAGGAAGGCCGCCGCGTTCCGGTCATCGCCAAGCTGGAGAAGCCGGAAGCTGTCGATGCCCTCGAATCCATCGTGCTGGCATTCGATGCCATCATGATTGCCCGCGGTGACCTCGGCGTCGAGGTGCCGCTGGAGCAGGTTCCGCTGTTCCAAAAGCGAGCCATCCAGATTGCGCGTGAGAACGCCAAGCCGGTAATCGTGGCAACGCAGATGCTCGATTCCATGATTTCCAATCTGCGGCCGACCCGTGCGGAGGCGTCCGACGTTGCCAACGCGGTGCTCGACGGTGCCGATGCAGTCATGCTCTCCGGCGAGACGTCCGTGGGCATCGACCCGCAGAATGTCGTGCGCACCATGTCCAAGATCGTCGCGAATGCCGAGCAGGGTGGCCGCGTTCCTCCGCTGACGCACGTTCCGCGCACCAAGCGCGGTGTCGTGTCCTACTCCGCACGCGATATCGCTGAGCGCCTTAACGCGAAGGCAATCGTAGCGTTCACCACCTCCGGTGATACCGCAAAGCGCGTGGCTCGTTTGCACTCGCCGCTGCCGCTGCTTGCCTTTACCCCGCACCCGGCCGTGCGCTCGCAGCTGGCCTTGACCTGGGGCGCCGAGACCTTCCTGAGTGAATCGGTGGAGTCCACCGATAACATGATGGAAGCCATCGATGAGGCGCTGCTGGGGATGGATAAGTACAAGGAAGGCGACATGATCGTCGTCATCGCCGGTACGCCTCCTGGAATCTCCGGTAACACCAACATGATTCAGGTCCACGAGCTGGGTCAGACGCTGCGCGATAAGTAGGGCTCTCGCGCAGTAAGGCAACGCCGCCTCACTCGGCCTCTTTCCCGCAATGGCGGAAGGGGGTAATTGAGTGGGGCGGCGCTTTTGCCTTGAAGGAGCCTTGAAGGACTACCCATCTAAGGGTTAATAGGCACTAGCGCGCCTATTAACCCCGTCTACCTAGACGTTGGCGATGGGAGTCGGGGCCAGCTTCCACACCTCGTTGGCGTAGTCGGCGATTGTGCGGTCGGAGGAGAAGCGGCCGGAGTAGCAGATATTAAGCCATGCCTTCTTGGCCCATGCCAGCTCATCAGCGTCATAGTCGGCTGCCATGCGGTCGCGGGTCTCGCGGTAGTCGGCAAAGTCCCCAAGAACGTAGTAGGTGTCCTGGGCGTGCTCGCCAAATCCATCGAGCAACGAGGAGCGAAGATCTCCAAACATGCCCGCATTTTCAGAGCCCAGCGTGCCATCGGTGAAGGCGTCGAGGACGCGTGCCAAGCCCGGAACCGTGTTGTAGAGCTCACCCGGGTTGTACTCGGCGCGCAGCTGCGGGATCTCCTCGTTGCGGGCACCGAAGATGTAGGCGTTTTCTTCGCCCACTGCCTCGACGATCTCCACGTTGGCGCCGTCCATGGTGCCCAAGGTCAGGGCACCGTTCATCATGAACTTCATGTTGGAGGTGCCGGAGGCTTCCTTGCCAGCGACGGAAATCTGCTCGGAGACGTCAGCGGCCGGGATGATGTGCTCGGCGGGGGAGACGTTGTAGTTCTCAACGAAGACCACGTTGAGCACGTCCTTGGTGGCTGGGTCGTTGTTGACCACGTCACCGATGGCGTTGATGAGCTTGATGATGGCCTTGGCGCGGACATAGCCCGGGGCGGCCTTCGCGCCGAAGATGAAGGTGCGCTTCGGGACGGTCTCGCCGTCGACCTTGATGCGGAAGTACAGGTCCAGGATGTAGAGTGCGTTCATCAGCTGGCGCTTGTACTCGTGCAGGCGCTTAATCTGGACGTCGAAGATGGAATCCGGGTCCACGGTTGCGCCCTGGTGCGCGTCAATCCAGGCGGCGAAATCCTGCTTGTTGGCGCGCTTGATATTGATGAGTTGGCGCAGTACCTTCTCATCCTCTGCCAAAGGAGCCAGCTTCGCCAGCTCAGTCAGATCGGTGACCCAGGCATCGGAGCCAGCTTGTTCTGTGAGCAGGTCGGACAGGCGCGGGTTGCACATGCGCAGCCAGCGACGCGGGGTCACACCGTTGGTCTTGTTGTTGAACTTCTCCGGCCACAGCTCGTGCCACTCGGAGAGCGTGTCAGCCTTGATGATTTCGGTGTGCAGGGCAGCGACGCCGTTGATGGAGTACGCGGCATAGCAGGCGATCCACGCCATGTGCACGTGGCCGTCGGATACCGGGGCCATGTAGTCGATGCGGCCCTGATCCAAGCCGCGTTGGGCCATGTCCTCGCGGAAGCGGCGGTCGATCTCTTCCACCAGTTCCCAGATGCGCCAGAACAGCTTCTGGAAAATGGACACTTCCCAGCTCTCTAGGGCCTCAGCCAGCACAGTGTGGTTGGTGTAGGCGAAGGTCTCGGTGACGACCTTCCATGCGTCATCCCAGCCCATCCCGTGTTCGTCGAGAAGCAGGCGGAGCAATTCCGGGATGGCCAGCACCGGGTGGGTGTCATTGAGCTGGATGCAGTTGTACTCAGCGAAGCCGGTGAGGTCCTCACCGTGGTGCTCGATGTAGTTATCGATCATCTGCTGCAGCGAGGCCGAGACGAAGAAGTACTGCTGGCGAACGCGCAGTACCTTGCCCTCGTAGGTGGTGTCGTTGGGGTAGAGCACGCGGCAGATATCCATGACACGCTCGCGCTCGACGATGGCCTCGGTGAAGCGCTGCGAGTTGAAAGCATCGTAATCGAATTCATCGATGGGTTCGGACTTCCACAGGCGCAGGGTGCCCACGTTATCGGTGCCATAGCCGGTAATCGGCATGTCATAGGGGATGGCGCGCACGTCCATGTCGTCGAAGTGGACCAAGCGCTGCTCGGAAGCGCGGCGAATGATGAAGTCGTAGCCGTTTTCCATCCATGCATCCGGCTCCTCGCGCTGGAAACCGTTGTCGAAGGACTGGCGGAACAAGCCGTAACGGTACAAGAGGCCATAGCCGGTCACCGGGTAGTCCTGGGTGACGGCGGAGTCGAGGAAGCAGGCGGCGAGGCGGCCCAAGCCGCCGTTGCCGAGTGCGGCATCGTGCTCGGCTTCGAGGACATCAGCCAACTCGTGGCCCGCAGCCTTAGTAGCGGCGCGGGCCTCATCGACGAGCCCGACGTTGGTGAGGTTGTTGAGCAGGGCACGACCCTGCAGGAACTCAGCGGAGAAGTAGTGCTGCTGACGAGTGGCGGCGTAGGCGCTGCGGGTGGCCTCCCAATTGTCTGCAATCTGCTCCATCACCGAGGAGGACAGACCGGACCAAAACTTGCGGTCGGTCGCACGAGAGGGGGAGACGCCGGCTGCGGCGCGAACGTGTCCAGGAACTGCGGATTGGAAATCGGAGTGCTGGGGTTGGCTCATGAGAATCCCTTCACTTGAGGCATATAAATGCGGAAAAATACCAACTCCCAAGCTTAACCAGTTCTGTATGCGCCTGCAGACCAGGACACTGACCAACGTTTCACGCAGACCGTGATGCCGAGTGGCGTTGGGCACAGAGGCTTAGCGTCCAAGGAAAGACAGAACGGCGGCGGCCCCGGCGCGAGTGGCCGAGCGCATCGTGGGCTCATAGTCCGGTAGGAAGGTAGCCTGGTGGTTAACGGGCGGGTTGTCGAGGAGGTTTTCCGGTGTGGAGCCGATGAACCAGAAGTAATAAGGCACGCCCCAGGCCTGCGGGAGATAGCAAAAGTCCTCGGAGACGGTGGAGGGCGCGGCGGTGACGGAGAGCTCGCCGAAGACCTCATCGAAGGAGGCGCGAACAGCCTGGTGGGTGGCAGCGTCGTTATCGGTGACCTCGCCGTGAGCGAAGTATTCGAAGGTCGGTGCTACCGGGCACCCGGACGCCTCGCATTCGGCGCGCACCATGCGCTCGAGGGAGGCGTAGACGCGCTCGGCCAATTCCGGTTTGTAATAACGCGTGTTGAGCACTAGCTCGGCGCCGCCTGGAATGATGTTGTTCTTATCACCCGAATGTAGCTCGCCCACCGAGATGACGAAGAAGTCATGGGGAGGAACTTCGCGGCCGACGATGGCCTGCAGACGCGTGACCACCATGGCGGCCACATAGGAGGGGTCGATGGCCTCGTGCGGCATGGAGGCGTGCGCCGAGCGCCCCGTGATGCGAATGCGAAGGGAGTCGCAGCCGGCCAGGATGGGGCCGGCGGTGGATTGGATTTGCCCAGCGGGGCCCGGCATGACGTGCTGGCCGAAGCACACATCCGGTGCGGGAACGCGCTCGGTGAGCCCGTCGGCGATCATGAACTTAGCTCCCATGGACGATTCTTCGGCGGGCTGGAACAGTGCTAGGAAGGTGCCGCGCCAGGCGTTGTGGTGGGTGTCGAGAATCGCGCACGCGCCGAGCAACGCGGTGGCGTGCACATCGTGCCCGCAGGCATGCATCGCGCCGTTGGTGGAGGCGAAGGGGACGCCGGTTTCCTCGGCTACAGGGAGGGCATCGAAATCGGCCCGCATCAGCGCGGTGGGGCCATCCCCATTGCGGAAGATAGCGACGATACCGTGTCCGCCGATGCCGGTGACGAGTTCACAATCGTAGTTTTCTAGTTGTTCCAGAATCCGCCCGGCGGTGCGTTCCTCTTCATGGGAGAGCTCAGGATGGGCATGCAGATCCTCATAGAAGGCCCGTTGCCAGCTGAGATCGACGGAATCGTTCACTAAGAGCTCGGTCAGACGAGAAAGTGTGGGATCTGCCATAGTTACTGTCCTCCAAGTTTGGGTAGGGTTACCTACATGCCATTGATTCACTTTGATGTTCTGGTGCCGGATGCCCAAGCCGAGCGTGTGGCCGAAATCTTTAGTACTGCCACCCACAAGCTGGTGGACAGCAACTCGCTGGCCTCTGCTGAGGTTACTCGTGTGCACGAGCCCGCACTCCCGGAGGGGTTGGAAGAGCAGCTGCGCCAAACCTACCGGGAGGAGCACGAAGAGCGTGACCTCGAAGACGCAAATGTTTACCGCTACGCCATCGACGTCGATGGCGTCAAGGGGTCTGTTAACCAGCTGACCATGGTCCTCGCGCGCCTGTTAACTCCGCATTCGGTCTTGCCGAAGGATCACGTGTTGCTGGAGGATGAGCTCGCCCACGAGCGCCCGGCCATCTTCCCGTGGGCGGTGCAAGTAACCCCTTAGTCCTGCAGAGAAGGTTTAGCCCCGAAGAGAGCTAGCTCTGTAGAAAGCTGCGGACGAGGCGTTCGGCTGCGGCGCTCAAGCGCTGGGCGACGTCCCCGCGTCCCTCCCCGCCGAGCTCCTCTAGGAGTGCGCCTTGCGGCGCCGGTGCCGTAGCGGAGCCAGCGATGATGCCCAGCGTCGGCGGCCCGGTCATCTCCGCCAGCGTGCCCACGACTTTTCCGGTGAGCGATTGCTCGTCGAAGCGCCCCTCGCCAGTGAGGACGAGATCCGCCTCGGCGATGCGCGCGGGTAGGTCGAGCGCCTCGGCCACATAGCGCCCGCCGGGAACGATGCGGCAGTGCTCTGCCGTGCCCCACAGCGTGCGTGAGAGCCAGCTTAAGGCGATGGGGATGCCGCCGGCGGCACCCAAGAACTCCGCTTGCGGGTCGGTATCCGTGACCTCGCATAGCTTCAGCATCGCGCCGGCGAGCAGTGCCACCTGTTCGCCCTCGGCGCCCTTTTGGGGGCCGTACATCGTCGCGGCCTGGATGGGAACGGCGCGCGTGTCGGTGACCAAGGTGTAGTCCAACATGGCCGCCTTCATGTTGAGCTGTGCGGTGTCGATGTGATCGAGGTTGACCAGCGGGGCGCCGCCTTTGGGCAGGGCGTAGCCGCGGGAATCGTGGGCGGCGGCGCCGAGCGCGGCGAGGATGCCGAGCCCGCCGTCGATGCTGGCGCTGCCGCCAAGCCCCAAGACGATGTGCTTGGCGCCGCGCGATTCGGCGTCAGCAAGCAGCACTCCCGTGCCATAGGAGTCTGCGTGGAGCGGATCGAGGGCGTCGGAGACAGCGGGCAGGCCGGTGGCCGCCGCGACGTCGATGAAGGCCGTGTCACCCACGAGCTGGTAGCTGGCCTCGGTGAGCCGCCCGATGGCATCGGTGGTGGGCAGCGTAATGGTCTGGCCCGCCGTGCCGTTGCGGTGAACGGCGGCGCTGGCGAGTACCTCCGCAGTGCCCTCGCCACCATCGGCCATAGGGAGAGTGGTTACCTGTGCCGTAGCGGCGTGCGGGGAGGAGCCGAGGGCGCGGCGCGCGCCCAAAGCAATGGCGGCGGCGGCTTCGGCGGCAGTGGCGGTGCCTTTAAATGAGTCGGGGGCAACAAGTATGCGCATGTTCATGAGTATATGGAAGCAGAAGCGCGAAAAAATTTTCGCCCTCTGACCTGCCTTTAATAAATTTCCCCGTACGCTCGTCTTGCAATTTAGGTCGATTGATAGAAAGCTGTCGGTTGTTCAATGAATGACGCACCAGCTGCTAAACACGGTGCCGAATGAAAGGATTGCCATGTCCATCGACCAGCAAATCTCCGACTATTACAGCAAGCTTCTCAAGCGCAATGCTGGTGAACCGGAATTCCACCAGGCGCTCGCTGAGGTCCTGGATTCCCTCAAGATCGTCCTCAACAAGGACCCTCACTACGCTGATTATGGCTTGGTCGAGCGGTTGTGCGAACCCGAGCGCCAGCTCATCTTCCGCGTCCCGTGGGTCGATGACAACGGCCAGATTCAGGTCAACCGTGGCTTCCGCGTGCAATTCAACTCGGCCCTCGGCCCGTACAAGGGCGGCCTGCGCTTCCACCCGAGCGTGAACCTGGGCATCATCAAGTTCCTTGGCTTCGAGCAGATTTTTAAGAACTCGCTGACCGGCCTTCCCATCGGCGGCGGCAAGGGCGGCTCCGATTTCGACCCGAAGGGCAAGTCCGAAGCCGAGGTCATGCGCTTTTGCCAGTCCTTCATGACGGAGCTGCACAACCACATCGGCGAGTACCGCGATGTGCCGGCCGGCGATATCGGCGTGGGCGGCCGCGAAATCGGTTTCCTGTTTGGCCAGTACCGCCGCTTAGAAAACAAGCACGAGTCTGGGGTCCTCACGGGCAAGGGGCTGACCTGGGGTGGCTCCCTTGTGCGCACTGAGGCCACCGGTTACGGCCTGGTGTATCTGACTTCGGAGATGATGAAGACCCACGGCGAGTCCTTTGACGGCGCCAAGGTCATTGTTTCCGGCTCCGGCAACGTTGCTATCTACGCCGCCGAGAAGGTTCAGCAGCTCGGCGGAACCGTCGTGGCGATGTCCGATTCCTCCGGCTACATCACGACCCCGAACGGCGTGGACTTGGAGCTGCTCAAAGACATCAAGGAAGTACGCCGCGAGCGCATTTCCACCTACGCCGGCGAGGCTGGCGCGGGCGTGGAGTACCACGAGGGCGGCAACGTATGGGGGGTCAGCGCCGACGTTGCCCTGCCGTGTGCGACCCAAAACGAGCTCGACGGCGATGACGCCAAGCTCCTGGTAAAGAACCACATCCGCTACGTTGCTGAGGGTGCAAACATGCCGTGTACCCCGGAAGCCGCGCACTACTTCGGGGAGAGCGGAATCGCCTTTGCACCGGGCAAGGCCGCGAATGCGGGCGGTGTGGCAACCTCCGCGCTGGAGATGCAGCAGAACGCATCCCGCGACTCCTGGTCCTTCGAGTACACCGACCAGCGCCTGCATGAGATCATGTCCAATATCTTCCGCAACATCGACAAGACCTCCAAGGAATACGGCCTGGAAGGTGACTACGTGGCGGGCGCCAACATTGCCGGCTTCAAGAAGGTGGCCGACGCCATGCTGGCCCAAGGCGTAATCTAGCCGTTTCCTTATCTCTGTATCTGCGCTTAACCTCCTCGCTTACCGGGGAGGTTTTGCCATTTCTTCCCGCGTGGGATACGTCGCAGTGTGTGTGCGCTTGGATAGGCTGGTGCCATGTACCGCGTATTTGAGTCCCTCGATGAACTTGTTCGCAATCTGGAACAGGCCTATGCCGTTCCCATGACCTCCAACTGCATGGTTCCGCGCCACGAAATGCTGGCGCTTCTCGACGATCTCCGTAACGCCCTCCCCGTTGAAATGGATGACGCCCAGGACGTCCTAGACAAGCAGGACGAGATCCTCCAGGGTGCTGAGGAGCGCGCGGAGCAGATTATTTCTGAGGCCACCGCCGAGGCCGATGACACCGTTGCCCGTGCGCGTGAGGACTCAGATGCCATGCTTGCCGACGCTCAACACCGCGCCACCACCTTGGTGGCCCAGGCGGAAGATGAGGCCGCCAACCTCGTGGACAACGCGCGTTCCGACGCCGAGCGCACCCGCGCCCAGGCGGATGAGGAATACCAGCGCGCTGTCGCGGCAGGCCAAGCCGAGCAGGACCGCTTGGTCTCCGAATCCGAGGTTGTGCGCCGCGCCGACGATGAGGCGCACCGCATTGTGGAGACCGCACACTCTGAGTCCAACCGCCTGCGCACCGAGTGCGATGAATTTGTTGATGCCAAGCTCGGGGAGTTCGAGACCACCTTGTCCGACCTCTTGCGTACCGTCAACAACGATCGCTCCGCGCTGCGGCGGGGCGCCGGCGTGCGTTCCCGCGGTGAATCACATGGTGAGGGACGAAGCGCTGTGCGCGAGACCCGGGAGCCTGTGCGCCGTGCGCCGCGTGCGCCCCGTGATTACTAAGCCGAATTGTTGAATTAAGGTGCGGGCAACTACCTAGTGGTGACGCTTCGGCGTAGCCGAAGCGAGGTCGAGTGAAGCGAGGTAGAGTCCTGCGCCGCAGCGCGCGCCTGTTCCGCGCGGCGAATCCGGGCGGCTTCCTTGGCCGGCATGGTGCTTAAGGCTGCGGCCAATCCCGCGGCGACGAGGCCCGGCAGTGCATAAAGCACCCACATAATGCCGAAGTCCGTGCCCGTGGTGTGAGGCTCGGGGATGGGGCCCCAGGCGGCGTCGACAAGCAACAGCACCACATCGACCGCACCGACGGTCAGCATCATCACACCAATCCCCATGCCGGCGGCAGAAAAGGACTCGCGCGCGCTCCACGCGATGAGCGCGGCACACAGCGAGAACAGCGCCGATGAGAGTATGACGATAGGCCCAAAATGCAGGGGAAGAAAGGACACCGCGCCCACGGCCAATCCCGCAAGGGCGCTGGCGAGGGCCGCGCGGTGCAGGGAGAGGCCGGCATCGCCGAAAATGCTGGGGCGGACTCGCGTGATGAGGTGGCGGCAGGTCACTCCTACGACGGTCAGGACCACGGCGGGGACAAGGCACTGCAAGGGAAAGCTGAGCGCGAGTTCACGTGCCGTGGCGCCCAGAGACGCCGTGTCGGTCGCGGTGTAGCTCATGGAGTTTTAGGCTAAAAGCCACAGGCGAAAGAATCGAGCCTTGTGGGCAAGCGCTTAAGCGGCTATGACCCAACATTCAGGCCCTTGCCAGTCTAGGGCGCGTGGGTCAGCACAGGGTAAGCTGGTGGGCGTTATGAAATCACCATTGAAGTTCGACGTGACGGAATTGCTCCGCAGCCAAGGAGCTGAAGCGCTGCCTGAGCACCGCGTGCAAACCGGACCCGCCCCCGAGCGCATCGGCGTGGAAATGATCGGCATCCCGGAAGGTGCTGAGGTTAAGGTGGACGCCACCTTGACGCCGTTGGGCTCCGGCGTGTTGGTGGACGCTGATATCACCGGCACCCTCAGCGGCGAATGCGCACGCTGCTTAGCTGAGCTACATCCAGCACTAGATCTCCACGTATCCCAGGTTTTCTCCGCGGATGAGTCCTTCATCAGCGGAGATGAAACAGAGGAAGAGGATCGCGGTTCCGGCGATGAGATCCCCGAGATTGAGGACGGTGTCCTTGACCTCCTGCAGACCGTGATCGATGAGGCAGGTTTGGTGCTTCCTTTCGCGCCGACGTGTGAGGATGGCTGTGAAGTAGATGTTCCCGAAGGCGTGACCACGGGGGTCTCCGGGGAAGAAGAGCGCGTCGATCCGCGGTGGTCTGGGTTGGAGAAATTCCTATGAGCAAGAAGAAGAAACTCACCGGCGAGCAGGCACTTGCCGTAGCATTCGCGGAGGTAGACCACGGTCCGCTGCTCAAGGCACTCGGCGTGGAGCTCAACGATGAGCTGCTGTGCTTGGCGCTGACGCACCGTTCCTTTGCCAACGAGAACGGTCACCTGCCCAACAATGAGCGTCTGGAGTTCCTCGGGGACGCGGTCTTAGGCTTGTCCATCGCGGCCAAGCTCTACGAAAAGTTCCCATCGCGCCCCGAATCCGACATCTCTAAGATGCGCGCTTCCATTGTTTCGCGCTACGGCTTGTCTGACGTAGCCCGTGAAATCGGGGTGGGTCAACACGTCCTGTTGGGCAAGGGTGAGCAATCTACCGGCGGCCGTGACAAGGACTCCATCTTGGCCGATACCACCGAGGCCATCTTGGGGGCCATCTACCGCCAGCATGGTTTCGAAGTCGCCCGCGGGGTGGTGCTGCGGCTGTTTGCCGCCAAGGTTGAGAACGCCGTGGTATCCGGCCGCCACATGGACTGGAAGACGACCTTGCAGGAGCTGTGCGCCGAGCTGAAGGCAGCGATGCCGGTGTATTCGGCCACCTCGACTGGCCCCGAGCACGATCAGACCTTTAATGCCGTTGCCACGGTGGCCGGTTTGACCGTGGGTAGGGGAACGGGACACAACAAGAAGCTTGCGGAGCAGCAGGCGGCGGAAGAAGCCTGCCAGGCGCTGCGTGAGACTCCGTTACTGGTGCAGGGCACCGCCGGCAAAGAGAACTAACCCACGAGGACTCTATGCCGGAGCTGCCTGAAGTTGAGTCCGTCCGCCGCGGGCTCGAGCCCTACGTCGTGGGGCGTTCCTTCGCGGCGGTCGATGTCCTCCACCCGCGCGCCAATCGCAAGCAGGAGGCACCGCTGTCCGCGCTGCTCGTGGGCAGGAGGATCGCCGCCGTGGCGCGCCGCGGCAAGTTCATGTGGCTGGAGTTCGCCGACGAGGACCGCACTGATCCTGCCCGCGATGTGCTCTTTATCCACCTCGGAATGTCGGGGCAGGTGCGGATCGGTGAGGTGGATTCACCCCACGTGCGCATCGCCGCCGTGCTTGGCGACGCCACCCGCATCAGCTTCGTCGACCAGCGCACTTTTGGCTATTGGCACCTCGGCCCGTGGCTCACCATGGCGCATATCGCGCCCGATCCCCTCGAAGCAGACTTCGACCTTATTGCGGCGGGCAGGCGCCTGCGCGCAAAACGTACGGCGGTGAAAGTTGCCCTGCTGGATCAAACTGTGCTCAGCGGAGTGGGCAATATCTATGCGGATGAGGCGCTGTGGGCGGCCCAGATTTCTCCGCTGAAGAAGGCCAGCGCCCTGCGGCAGCGCGATGCCGTCGCGGTGATTTCCGCAGCCGCCGACGTCATGCGCTCCGCCCTTGAGGTTGGCGGGACCAGCTTTGACGCGCTGTACGTCAACGTCAACGGCGAATCCGGGTACTTTGACCGTTCCTTGCACGCCTATGGGCGGGGCGGGCAGCCCTGTGATCGCTGCGGCGAAGACATCGTGAAAACCGTGTTGGGCGGGCGCGGTACCCACTATTGCCCGTCCTGTCAGCGCCGTGGGGTGGGGAAGTAGTCAGGCTCCAACTAGGCCGATGGCGGGGGTTGTCACTAGTGTGTAACGTATGCAAGAAATCTTCAGCACCGTGATCGGTGTCATTAACGACAGCCTGTGGTCCTATGTCCTGCCATGGCTGCTTATCGCTGCTGGCCTTTACTTCGGTATCCGCACCGCTTTGGTGCAGGTCCGCATGGTGCCGGATATGTTCAAAGCGGTCGTCGAAAAGCCCAAGGGGGTCGGCGTCGATGAGGACGCCGATTACGGCGGTATTTCTGCCTTCAAGGCGTTCACCATCTCGGCGGCGTCGCGTGTGGGCACCGGCAACGTCGCGGGTGTGGCCGTAGCAATTTCTGTGGGCGGGCCCGGCGCGGTGTTCTGGATGTGGCTCATCGCCATCCTGGGTGGCGCAACTGCGTTCGTGGAGTCCACGCTGGCCCAGCTGTGGAAGGTCCGCGAGGGGGATACCTACCGCGGCGGCCCGGCCTACTACATGTCCCGCGGTCTGGGCTGGAAGCCCTTGGCAACCATTTTCTCCGTCGCCATCGCCATTACTTTTGGTTGGTTTTACAACGCTTTCCAGACCAACGCTATCTCTGATTCCTTGGCGGCCTCCTTCGGACAGGATTCCGGTGCCTTCAAGGCGGGCGTGGGTATTGCCGTCGTTGCCGTAGCTGGCCTCATCATTATCGGTGGTGTTCAGCGCATTGCCTCGATGACCCAGTTCATCGTGCCGTTTATGGCCGGTGCGTACCTCATCATGGGCTTCATCGTGGTGGTGCTTAACTTTGACAAGGTGCCGGACATGTTCGTCTCCATCGTCGGCTCTGCCTTCGGCTTCCGTGAGGCTGCTGGCGCGACACTGGGCATGGCCATGCTGAAGGGCATCCAGCGCGGTCTGTTCTCCAACGAGGCCGGCGAAGGTTCGGCGCCGAACGCGGCAGCAACGGCGACGGTCTCCCACCCCGTGAAGCAGGGCCTTGTGCAGACCCTCGGCGTGTACTTTGACACCTTGGTGGTGTGTACGATTACCGCCTTCATCATTTTGCTGGGTACTGATTTCGAAAGCTTTGGTTCCGACGCGATTGAGGGCGTGACCCTGACCCAGAACGCGCTGTCCAATGTGGTCGGCGAGTGGGGCATCCACTTCGTCACGTTCATCCTGTTCTTCTTGGCATTCTCCTCGATTCTGGGTAACTACTACCTTGCAGAGTCCAACGTGGAGTACCTCTCCGGGAAGAAGTGGGTGCTGTGGGCCTTCCGCCTCATCGTGTTGGCCTTCGTCTTCTACGGTGCGGTGGCCCCGCTGGGCACCGTGTTCGACCTGGCGGATACGGGTGCCGCCATCATGGTGCTGCTCAATGTGTGCGCCATCGTGCCGCTGTGCGGCGTGGCCATCAAGCTGCTGAAGAACTACAACGAGCAGCGCCGCAAGGGCCTGGATCCCGTCTTCCACCGTGATATGCTGCCGGAACTGCAGAACGTCGAGTGCTGGGATGGTACCGATCCTGTGACGCGCCGCAGCGCGGAAGACCGCCGCCGTCTCGATCACGAATTCGACCTGAGCGACCGCACAAACTTGAGGGAGTACTAGATGGCAGACACGGCAGCAGCCTCTGCGGGTCATGAACGCCTCACAGCTTTCGTCCTTGGCCACGTCCAAGGCGTGGGCTTTCGCTGGTGGACGCGTTCCCGGGCCCTCGAACTAGGGCTGGCTGGGCACGCGACGAACCTTCAGGACGGACGCGTCCAGGTGGTTGCTGAAGGCCCGCGAGCTGACTGCGAGAAGCTGCTGTCCTTGCTGCGCGAAGAACCATCAACCACGCGCCGCCCGGGCGCTGTGAACGCCGTGGTGGAGCAGTGGGCCGCACCGCGCGGTGAGTCGGGCTTTATCGAGCGCTAAACTAAGTCGAATGCACCTCAAATCGCTCACGCTCAAGGGATTCAAGTCTTTTGCGTCCGCGACGAACCTGAAATTCGAGCCCGGTATCTGTGCCGTGGTGGGCCCGAATGGCTCGGGTAAATCTAACGTCGTCGACGCACTGGCGTGGGTCATGGGTGAAGGCAGCGCCAAGACGCTGCGCGGCGGCAAGATGCAGGACGTCATCTTTGCCGGCGCCGGTGAGCGCAAGGCCCTTGGCCGCGCTGAGGTCACACTGACCATCGATAACTCCGATGGCGCATTGCCCATCGAGTACTCGGAGGTCTCCGTCACCCGCCGCATGTACCGGGATGGCGCGAGCGAGTATGAGATCAATGGGTCAAAGGCCCGCCTCATGGATATCCAAGAGCTGCTGTCGGATTCCGGCATTGGCCGCGAGATGCACATCATCGTGGGCCAAGGAAAACTGGCGGAGATCCTGGAGTCCCGACCAGAAGATCGTCGCGCTTATATTGAGGAAGCTGCGGGCGTGCTCAAGCACCGCCGCCGCAAGGAAAAGGCGCAGCGCAAGCTCACGGGCATGCAGGCCAACCTGGACCGCCTGCAAGACCTGACCGATGAGCTGGGAAAACAGCTCAAGCCGCTGGCCCGCCAGGCGGAGGCCGCCCAACGCGCAGCCACTGTGCAAGCGGATTTGCGCGATGCTCGCCTGCGCCTCGCCGGTGACCGTGTGGTCAGGTTGCGTGCCACGTTCGAGGATGCCGAGAAACGCGCTGTGGTGCTCGCCGAGCAGGTCGAGGTAGTCACGGCGCAGCTGGAAGAGGCCACGGAAATTCAGCTCGAGGTAGAGGCCGAGTTGGGGGATGTCACTCCGCGCGCGGAGGCCGCGCAGAAGTTGTGGTTCGAGCTATCGACGCTGAGCGAACGCATCTCTGCCACGCAGCGTATTGCGGCCGAGCGCGCCAGCAACGTCGGATCCCAGGTGGCCTATGCCGGCCAGGATCCGGAGGAGCTGGAGGCGCGCGCCCGGCGTGCCGACGAGGAGCACGACGAGCTGCTGGCCGCTGCCGAAGAAGCGGCGGAGCGCTTGGAATCGATCCGGGAGGAAGTGGCTGAGCGCCGGGAAGCCTTCGAGGCCGCGGACAAGGAGCACATGGCGCAGCTGCGCGCCATTGCGGATCGCCGCGAAGGCGTGGTCCGCCTCATCGCGGCCGAGGAAAACCTGGCGGGTCAGGTAAGCTCCGCGGAATCTGAGTTGGCGCGCCAGGAAGAAACCCTGGCGAACACGAAAGCGCGCACCAGGGGAGCGCAGGCGGAGGCCGATGAGGTAGCGGACAAACTAGAGCACCTGGCTGCCGAGCGTGAGCCGCTGGAAGAAGCGCACGTGCGCGCGGCCAGCGAGTCCGCCGCGGCCGATAAACGCTTGGAGCAGCTGCGCGATGCCCAGCGGGAGCGCGAGCGCACCGTGTACAGCCTGCGAGCCAGGATCGATACGCTGGGCCAGACCGCTCCGGAAGCGCTCGAGCTGGGGGAGGGTTTTAAGCCTCTCGCGGAGTTCATCTCTACGCGTTATGAAACGGCCGTCGCGGCGGCACTCGGTTCCTTCGCGGAGGCGCAGGCCGGCGCGGTGAGTGGGGACATCGTGGGTGATCTCGCTGAGGCGAGCCGCACTCCGTTGATCGACGTCTCCACGGAACCTACCGGTTCAGCCTGGCGCCTTGATGCGGACTTGCCCTCCGGTGCTAGCTGGTTGCTCGACCAGATGGTCTTGGTCCCGGAAGTATCGGCGGCGGTGACACGGTTGCTCTCCGACGTCGTTCTGGTGGATGACTATGCCGCGGCCCGCGAGCTCATTGCTGAAGATCCGCGCCTGCGGGCCGTCACCGCCGAGGGCTTGCTGGTTGGTGAAGGCTGGGTCGAGGCCGGAACTGGTGCCGTCTCCACGGTCGAGGTGAGCGGCCAGATTACAGAAGCCGAGCAACAGTTGGAAACCGCCACCCACGAGCTGGAGGAGCTATCAGGCACGCTGGAAGGCGCGAAGCTAGCCGCCGATGATGCCCGGGTAGGCGCGGCGAGCGCTAAGGCCGCGCTGCGCGAGCACGATCACGAGCTCGAGGCGTGGAAGCGCGACCACCAGCGCTTGCTCAAACAGTACGAGGCAAACAAGGCTGAGCACGAAAAGGCCGCCGCCCGCGCCACGGATATCGAGGTGCAGCTGGCCCGCCTGCGCAAAGAACTGGCGGAGGCTCGTGACCGCTTGTCGCGCGTGGACGCCGATGAGCAAGCGGATGAACCTTCCTCGGTGGAACGCGATGCAGCCTCGGCCGCCCTTGAACAGGTCAAGGCCATGGAGGTAGAGGCTCAACTGGCGGCCCGCAGCGCGGAGGAAAAGGTAGGCCAGGCAGCCGGCAAGGGAGAGGCCCTGCGGCGCCAAGCCCAGCATGAGCGCCAAGCTAAGGCACGCCACGATCAGGCGATGGCCCGCCGGCAGGCGCAGGCGCGGTTGGCGGGGGCCGTCGACAAGCATGCCCAGGACCTAGCCGCCCGCACTACGCAGGCACTTGAGCGCGCAGCTGAGGAACGCGATGAGCTAGTGACCCAGCGCGGCGTGCTGCAGGGGCGTGCGCAGTCGGCGAAGCAGGCGGTCTCCGCAACCCGCCAGCAGCTCGATCGCCTGACCGATTCCGCGCACAACTCGGAGATTGCCCGCAGCCAGGCGCAGGTGCGCGTGGATGAGGCCGAGGGCAAGATCGTGGAGCAGCTGGGCATTGCGATCCCCGACCTGCTCAAGGGCTACACGCCGGGCGAGGGCTTCGATCGTTCCGCCGAGACCAAGCGGTTGAAGCAGGCCGAGAAGGACCTCAACTCCTTGGGCAAGGTGAACCCGCTGGCCTTGGAGGAGTACAAGGCTCTGGAGGAGCGCTATAGCTTCCTGTCCACGCAGCTCGATGACGTGATTCAGGCGCGCAAGGATTTGGCCGGAGTCATTGAGGACGTTGACGCGCAGATCTTGCAGCTGTTCACGGATGCCTGGCACGACGTGGAGGCGGAGTTCCCCAAGGTTTTCCAAACACTCTTCCCCGGCGGCGAGGGCCGGCTCATCCTTACTGAGCCGGATGACATGCTGGCCACCGGCATTGAGGTGGAGGCTCGCCCTCCGGGCAAGAAGGTCAAGCGCCTGACTCTGCTGTCGGGCGGCGAGAAGTCACTGACCGCGCTGGCGATGCTCGTGGCTATTTTCCGTGCGCGCCCTTCACCGTTCTACGTCATGGATGAGGTGGAGGCCGCGCTGGACGACGTCAACCTGCGCCGCCTCATCGCCCTCTTCGAGGAGCTGCGCAAGGATTCTCAGCTCATCGTCATCACTCACCAGAAGCCAACGATGGACGTGGCCAACGTCCTTTACGGCGTGACGATGCGTGGTGATGGTGTCACACGCGTGATTTCACAGCGCATGACCCGTGCGGGTGAGGCGCCGGGCACGGCTCAGGCGGCGGAGGACGCCACGCGCCTTGGTGTGGACGCTCCGCGCTAACGGCGCGGTGCCAGACCGAGGCTTTCGCCCTCCTCATCGTGCCGGGCGCGAACAACCCTGGCACTATGGAGGGCATGAATACTACTTTTCTGTGGATTGCGATAGCAGTCATCGTCCTGATTCTGCTGGTGGTCTTGTTCATCGTCCTGGGCAAGAAGCGCGGCGAGTCGAAGAAGGTCTCCTTTGAAAAGCCCGCGGAGGAGCCGAAGAAGCTGACCCAGCAGCAGAAGTCCGGCAATTATCAAGCCAAGTCTGGTTTTAACTTTGCCCCGGCCGGCGGCGGCGCTACCAAGGAACCCGTGCCTGCGGCTAAGACTGAGAAGCCCGCACCGGCTGAGCCCAAAGCTCAGCCGCAAGCGGAGAAGAAGTCTGAACAGCGTGATGCCACCGAGTTAGCGAACGCTCAGCTCAAGGGTGAAGAGGAGACACCGAAGGCAGCGAA
This sequence comes from Corynebacterium sp. HMSC055A01, assembly GCF_001809405.1. Classification (NCBI taxonomy): domain Bacteria; kingdom Bacillati; phylum Actinomycetota; class Actinomycetes; order Mycobacteriales; family Corynebacteriaceae; genus Corynebacterium; species Corynebacterium sp. HMSC055A01. The sequence goes on from NZ_KV797595.1 coordinate 123,701, forward strand.
GCCTGCGGCGGAACCGACGCCTAAGGCAGAAACCAAGCCGGAACCTGTTGCAGACGCGAAGCCGGTGAGCGCGCCGGAACCGGCTGCACAGAAGGAGCCGGCAAAGGAAGAAGAAGAGAAAGATTCTTCCGCTGGTCTAGCCGCTGCAGGAGCTGCGGGCGTTGCTGCCGCTGGTACTGCTGCTTCCGGCGCCGCTGCCGTTGAGAAGGACGAAGAGGACACAGAGGAAGCTGTCCCGGCCACCGAACCGGAGACTGCTGAACCGGAGCCGGTAGTTGAAGCCCCGAAGGTAGAAGAGGAGACTCCGGAAGAACCTGAGGCTCCGGCTGAGGAGGAGCCTTCTGCTCAGTCTGAGGCCGAAGAAGAGGCAGCGCAAGAGATAGAAGCACAGCCTGAGTCAGAAGCGCAGCCCGAGCCAGAGGAAGCTGCAGCGGAGGAAGCTGAAGCAGAGGAGGCTGCTGCGGCGGCGGGGGCGCAGGCGGCGTCGGCAAGCGCGGCACTCGAGGCTGAGCCCGAGGAGCTGGAAGTTTCCGAGGACGCCGAGGTCGTTGAGGCCCCGGCATCTCAGCCGCAGGAGGATATCGCACCGGCCGCCGGCCGCTTGGGCAAGCTGCGTGGGCGCCTGTCCCGCTCGCAGAACGCCATCGGCCAAGGCCTCATGGGCATTCTTTCCGCTGGTGATCTGGATGATGATGCCTGGGAAGAGATTGAAGACACCCTCATCATGGCTGATCTGGGCACCAAGTCCACGATGAAAGTCACCGACTCCCTGCGCGAGAAGATCGCTGAACGCGGCGTGAGCTCCGAGGCGGAAGCACGCGCCATGCTGCGCGAGGCACTCATCGAGGTTGGCCATCCGGAGATGGACCGCTCCATCAAGGCCATGCCGAACGACGGCAAGCCTGCCGTCATCATGGTCGTTGGCGTCAACGGCACCGGCAAGACCACTACGACGGGCAAGCTCGCGCGCGTGCTCGTGGCGATGGGCCACAACGTTTTGCTCGGCGCGGCGGATACCTTCCGTGCAGCGGCAGCTGATCAGCTCGAGACCTGGGGTCGCCGCGTAGGCGCATCGACGGTGCGCGGCAAGGAAGGCGCGGACCCGGCTTCCGTGGCCTTCGATGCCGTCGCCGCTGGTGTGGACCAGGGCGTGGACGTGGTCCTCATCGATACTGCTGGGCGTCTGCACACCTCCGTTGACCTCATGGACCAGCTGGGCAAGGTCAAGCGCGTGGTGGAGAAGAAGACCGAGGTCGACGAGGTCCTGCTTGTCCTGGACGCGACGGTGGGGCAGAACGGCCTGACGCAGGCGCGCATTTTCCGCGATGTCGTCGACATCACTGGTGTTGTCCTGACCAAGCTCGATGGCACGGCAAAGGGCGGCATCGTCTTCCAAGTTCAGGAAGAACTGGGTGTGCCGGTCAAGCTCGTGGGCCTCGGCGAAGGAGCCGATGACCTCGCGCCGTTTGAGGTTGAGGGATTCGTCGATGCCTTGCTGGGGGAGAAGTAAGACCTTATAGATCCCTGGGCTATACCTAAGTTCTTTCGAGACGCAGCGCCTCCTTTGTGAGGCGCTTTCGTCGTCTCCATCCCATTAAAGATGTGCTTTGGGGGAGGTCACAATGGTAGTCTAGGACAGTCCTGTCTATGTGAGGCTGAGTTTTCAGCCCTAACAACGGTTCGTGAGGCTACTCTTTCGTGACACTCTTGTATGTCGTCCTCCTCGCAGCTGTCGCAGTGGCGCTAGCACCGGTAGCCGTCAAGGTTGCTGATCGCGCAGCCGGCTACCCGCTAGCCGGCATTTTTATTATCGCAGCGGCACTGTTGGCTAAAGAATTTCCGGCACTGGCCCGTGGCGAAGAACTGTCCTATTCCGTGACGTGGGTGCGTGATGTCATCGCACCAGGCGTCGACGTTAACCTCGCCTTCCGCGGCGATGCGCTGGGCGTTTTCTTTGCGATGTTGGCTCTCATCATCGGCGCGGTGGTTTTTACCTATTCCGCTGCCTACCTGCCCAAGGGGAAAGGCAACGTCAGCTTTTATGTGCTGATGACCGCGTTTACGCTGTCGATCCTCTTGCTCGTGCTGGCTAATGACGTCGTCGTGCTCTTCCTGGCGTGGGAGCTGGTATCGCTGGCGTCGTTCATGTTGATCGCACGCAGCGGCAAGTCCGGTGAGGCCGGTTCGCAGCGCACACTCATCCTGACCTTCATCGGCGGCCTCACCTTGTTGACAGGTGTGGCGATTGCCGCGACGGCAGCGGGGACGACGAACCTGGAAGACATCCTCGCCTCCGATGTATGGGCCGAGCGCCCAGGCCTGACCACCGGGGTTGCCATTCTCATCGCGGCCTCGGCATTCACCAAGTCCGCGCAGTTCCCCTTCCACTTCTGGTTGCCGGAGGCTATGGCGGCTGCCACGCCGGTCTCGGCCTTCCTGCACGCGGCGGCCGTGGTCAAGGCCGGCGTGTACCTGTTGATTCGTTTCTCTACTATCTTCCATGATGTTGCAGCGTGGAACTGGCTGCTCATCGTGGTCGGCATGGGTACCGCCGTCATGTCGGCGGTCTTCGCCGTGCAGAAGACGGACCTGAAGAAGCTGACCGCGTATTCCACCGTGTCCCACCTGGGATGGATCGTGGCCACGATTGGTGTTGGCACGCCCTTCGCCATCGCAGCGGCCCTCGTGCACACGCTGGCACACGCGCTGTTTAAGTCCTCCATCTTCATGCTCATCGGCGTGATTGACCATGAGGCTGGTTCACGTGACATCCGCCGCCTCGGCGTGCTGTGGAACAAGATGCCGTGGACCTTTGGCTCCATGCTCATCGGCGCTGCCTCCATGGCTGCGGTCCCGCCGCTCTTCGGTTTCGTGTCGAAGGAAGGCATGCTGACCGCTTTCGAGGACGCGCCCATCGGATCGGCCGGACAGGTGCTCTTGCTCATCGTTGCGGGCGTGGGTGCGTTCTTCACGTTTACCTACTCCGCCAAGATCGTCTTTGGTGCTTTCTTCGACGGCCCGCGCGATATGTCCAAGGTCCATGAGGCGCCGGTGCGGTTGTGGCTGCCCGCGGCTCTTCCCGGCGTGATGTCGGTGCCGATCATCTTCGTCATGGGCGCGCTCGATGGGCCGCTTGATGACGTCGTGGCGGCCATCGGCATGGAGGGGCATACTCACCTTGCTCTGTGGCACGGCCTGAACGTCCCGCTGCTTATTTCTGTCGTGGTTCTCATCTCTGGCGTCGTCGGTTTGTTCTTCCGCACGCCGCTGTGGACCGCGATGGAGGAGCGCCAACTGTTGCCGCGCACTGGTAACCAAATCCTGAAGTGGATTCAGGACGAGTGCGCAGCCTTCGGACGTTTCGTCGGCCGCATGTCGGATACCCACAACCCATCGAAGCTCATCCTGCCGATTGTCCTCCTCGTCATCATTCTTGCGGGCTCCACTCTGGTGTCGACGGGCGTCGACGGCGTGGCCTTGAACCCGCGCGTGGATGGCCTGGACAACCCGTGGGATCTGCTGCCGCTGGGCATCGTGGCGCTGTCGATGTTTGGTTTGGTTCGTACCCGCAACCGCCTCACGGGTGCGGTCATGATTGGTACTGCGGGTACCGGCGTGACCTTGCAGATGTTCCTGTTGGGTGCACCGGACGTTGCCTTGACTCAGTTCACGGTGGAGGCGCTGTCCGTCATCGTCATGATGATGGTCCTGCGCTACCTGCCGGAGAAATTCCACCCGGTACAGAACACCAACCGCAAGGTTGGCTCCATCGTGGTGGCGGTGCTCGCGGGTATCACCGCATTCCTCGGTGTGTGGGCGCTGATGGGCCGCCACGAGCGCTCCGACTTGTCCATGTGGTACCTCAATAACGCCCCAGACATCACTGGCGGCGATAACGTCGTGGCCACCATCATCGTGGAGTTCCGTGCACTCGATACCCTGGGTGAGCTGTCGGTGCTCGGCATGGCCGCCGTGGTGATTGCCGCGGTCACGTCGACGCTGCCTCGCTTCCCGTTTACCTCCGGTACGCGTCCGGCGCCGTTCGGTCAGTCGCAGCTCAACTCGGTTCCGCTGCGCAAGGGAATTTCCATTGCCATCCCGATTCTGGTGGTCATGTCCTTCATCGTGTTCTACCGCGGGCACCAGGCTTCCGGCGGCGGCTTCCCGGCTGCTCTCATCATGGGCGCGGCCATCGGCCTGACGTATCTCTCTCGCGGCACCGATGAGATCGTCTTCGGCCGCATGACCCCAATTCACCTCACCGGCGTGGGCATCATCGTTGCGCTGACGGCTGGATTCATCGGCTACATTCCGACCTCGCACGGCTCCGGTGGTTTCTTGACTGCCATCCACGGCCACGCCCTGGGGCAGCACTGGACCACGTCGCTCATCTTTGACCTGGGTATCTACCTGGCGGTCCTGGGCATGCTCACCATGGCTATCAACGCCCTGGGCGGCTACTTGCGCCCGGGTACTGAGCGGGACTTCCTGCCGTGGGTCCACGACGATGATTCGGCGCTGCCGAACACGCCGCGCGTGGTGATGGAGGACGTCGATGATCCGTACCCCGAATCCATCAACCCATCCTCGGATCCACTGGCCTTGCTCAATGAATCCGAGGCGCGCCACCGCGCGTCTTCGCCCCACCACACTCCGGCTACAGAGGAGAAGAATTCATGATCCTCGCACTGACTATTGCACTGCTCATCGGTAGTGCTGTCTACCTGATTCAGCAGCGCGGCTTGGTCCACATTGTGTTGGGCATGATGGCCTTTGGCCACGGAGCCAACCTCATGCTCTTGGCCACCGGCGTGTACTCCTACCGCGGTGAGTCCTTCCCGTCACAGGTCCCAGCGGACCAGATGGCGGACCCGCTGCCGCAGGCATTCGTTCTGACCGCCGTGGTGATCTCCATGGCCACCTCCACGATTCTGCTGACCATGGCGGCGATGGGCGCCAACGATGACACGGATGTCGTGGAGCCCGTTGATGACAACACCATTGACCACGCCTTCTCCACGCTGGGCCGCGATACCCAAAACCGGGAGATTCTGCAGCGTTCGGCCAACAAGATGGACCGTCTGAAGGAACTTGACCACGAGGGGGAGAAGTAAATGTATGACACTGTAAGCGCTCTTCTTCCGCTCTTCCCAGCGGTTCCACTGGTATCGGCGGCGCTGGCGCTGCTCGCGCCGTGGCACCGTGTGCGCGATGCCATCATGCTCATCGTGCCGGGCGTAGGCATCTTCGCCTCCTTCGCGCTGCTGCTCTACACCATGAACAATGGCGTGGTGGCGCACACGGTGGGCAATTACGTGGGCAACGCGGGTATCGCTTTTGCTGCCGACACCTTCTCGGCTCTCATGCTCATCACGACGATGATCGTGGCCTTCGGCGCCAACTGGTTCGCCATCGTTGGCGGTGAGACCAAGTCGCGCTATTACCCGTCGCTGACCCTTATCCTGATCACCGGTGTGTGCGGCGCTCTGCTCACCGCTGACCTCTTTAACTTCTTCGTGTTCATTGAGGTCATGTTGCTGCCGTCCTACGGCCTCATCACGATGTCGGGTACGTGGTCGCGCCTAGCCGCAGGACGCGCTTTCGTGCTGGTCAATCTGTTCGCCTCCACGCTGCTTGTGGTGGGCGTGGGCTACATCTATTCGGTTACGGGCGTGGTCAACTTGGCGGCGCTGACGGGCGCTGCTGCCGGCAACGGTCCGGTGACGGTGGCCTCCGGAATCATCGTTATCGCCATCGCCGCGAAGGCCGGCGTATTCCCCGTGCAGTCGTGGCTGCCGCGCACCTACCCGGGCACGTCGGCTGCCGTCATGGGCCTGTTCTCTGGCCTGCATACCAAGGTCGCGGTGTACATGCTCTACCGCCTGTGGGTGCAGCTCTTTGATATGGACCAGCGGTGGGGGACACTCATCATCGTCATCATGATCATCTCCATGCTGGTTGGTGCTTTCGGCGGCTTGGCTGAAAACTCCATCCGCCGCGTGCTGGGCTACCAGATGCTCAACGGTATGCCCTTCATCCTCGTGATGATGGCCTTCACTACCCACGATGCGCAGCGCGCGTTGGCTGCCGGCATTCTCTACACGATTCACCACATGCTCACGGTGGGCTCCCTCATCTTGGCCTCCGGTGCCATCGAGGAGACGTACGGTACGGGCAGGCTCAACAAGCTTTCTGGCTTGGCGCGCCGTGATCCGATTATCGCGTGGATCTTCGCCGCCGGTGCCTTCTCCGTCGTGGGCTTCCCGCCTTTCTCCGGTATGTGGGGCAAGGTCCTCATCGTCGCGGAAATCGCCCGTACCGGCGGGGGATGGGCCTGGACCGTTATCGCGGTGATTATCATCGCCTCCTTCGCAGCGTTCCTGGCCATGTTGCGCGTGTGGCGCCGCGTCTTCTGGGGCAAGGACCTGCCCAAGGAGAAGGTGCCCGATGAACTTGTGATTCGCAAGAAGCTGATGGCTCCCTCGGCGGCGTTGATCTTGGGCTCGCTGACCATGTTCATCCTGTCCGGTCCGGTCATTAGTGTCACCATGGAGGCATCGGAGGATTTGTTGGACACGGAGGCCTACGCACACGCAGTGCTTGGCGACGACCCCGTAGCCCTACCCGATATCGACTCCCTTCAGGAGGGCCGTTAAATGAAGAGTGCTGTGCATGCCGTTGTTTACGCGCTGTGGCTCATTAAGGAGATCTTCGTCGCGGGCTTTTCGCTCGCCATGGAATCCTTCAAGCCGCATAACAACTATCGCCCAGTGGTGCTTCGGTACCCCTTGCGTGTGACGAGCGCCTGGGAGATCTTCTGGTTCACCTCGTCCATTACCGCAACGCCGGGCACCTTGTCGTTGGGCTTGCGCGAGCCGGTTGCCGAAGGCCTTCCGCGCATCGTGCTGGTCCAAGCCGTGATGGGGGATGACCCGGCCAGTGTCATGGCGGACCTCGCGGACATGGAGGAGCGCTTGGCGCCACGAGTGAAGGGCATCGATTATGGCGTGCCTGGCCAGGGCCCGACGGAGGAGCTCGCCCCGACGTTCTACGAGTATCCGCTGGATACGCTGGGCCGTCATATGCGCGCCCCCGATATCGCGAAGGCGGACGATACCCCGCTGGCAGCGAACGACGTGGAGAAGTATTCCGTGTGGCCGCTGCGTCAGGTCGTGCCGGGCAAGGACGCCCGAAAGGATGATAAGAAGTGATTGATTTTTCCTCGATGAGCGCCTTTCAATGGGTTGTCTTTGTCTGTGTGTTCCTCATTGGCGCATCGGTGTGCTCGGCGTTGGTGCTGGCGTTGCGCTCTCGCGATGAGCTCACCCGCACCGTGATGAGTGACATGGTCTTCTACGGCATGATGTGCATGTACTTTGCATGGGCCATGACCAATCACGCGTCCATCGTCTACGACATCGCGATGCTCGCGGGCATCGCGGCGGGCGTGCTGCCGACGTTGTCGATGGCCCGCATCATCTCGAAGGGCAGGAGGTAAAACCATGACTATCGCGGAGATTATTGCTTCGGTTCTGCTGGTTGTGGCCACGGTCCTGGTTATCGCGACGGCCATCGCTTTGTGGCGCGCGCCCGATGCTCTGACCCGAGTCAACCTACTGGGACCGACGGTCGGGTTGGCCGTTCCTCTTCTGCTCGTGGCGAAGCTGGTCGTTGACTTTGCCGAGAACGGGTTCTCGCTGTGGTCGCTGGTCCGTGTCCTCATTGCTTGTTTCGGCGTGTGGATCATCGGTTCGGTGGGCTCTTTTTACATGGGCCGTTCCATCTACGGCGTGACCGTCACGGATGTGAAGTACGCCAAACGTATGCGCCAGCAAGCGCAGACCGTGGAAGCGTCCGAGGAGGAAATCTAGGGCGCACGTTTAAGTGAGCGGCGAGGGCAACAATGCCCTCGCCGCTTTTTTTGGATCCCAAATGTGATCTAGGACTCATCCTTCTTCCCAAAACTATAGAGCTAAAGATATTTTGGGAATTGTACCTATCAAGCTATAGAAAAGGGGTTAGTTGAAGTATGACTCCTGATGCATTCTCTTCCGGTGATGCAGCGTGGATGCTGATCAGCGCATCATTGGTGTTGCTCATGACCCCCGGATTGGCGTTGTTTTATGGTGGAATGGCGGGCAATCGCCATGTCCTTAACATGATGATAATGTCCTTCGGCGCGCTCGCGCTTGTGCCTGTGCTCTATGTCTTGTGGGGCTGGTCCATGTCCTATGCGGGAAGTTCTTTTGCCGGCATCGTGGGCAACCCGTTTGAAGCGTGGGGCTTGCGTGGCCAGATCACAGGACCTTCCAACGAGTATCTCCTCGGTAGTTCTGGTTACCCCGCCGTCATCGATATCGGCTTCCAAGCCACCTTCGCCATTATTTCGACGGCAATTATCTCCGGTGCTATCGCCGGCCGCGTGAAGTTTTCGGCCTGGTTAACCTTCGCGGGTATCTGGGTAACCTTCGCCTACTTCCCGCTCGCCCACATGGTGTGGGGCGGGGGAATTCTCTCCCACGCCCCGCGCTCGCTCGCGGCGTGGCTCTTCGGTGTCTCGAAAGGTGAGGCGCTCATCGCTCCCATCGACTTCGCGGGCGGTACCGTCGTGCACATTTCTGCCGGCGCAGCTGCCCTAGTCCTCGCGATTGTTGTGGGCCCGCGCGCGGGTTTTCCGAAGCACGTCGATAGGCCACACAACCTCCCGATGGTGATGCTCGGCGCCGCGTTGCTGTGGTTCGGCTGGTTCGGTTTCAACGGAGGTTCCGCCTTCGCTGCGGATGGCCTTGCAGGGTTGGCGTGGTTGAATACCACCGTCGCTGCGGCCGCCGCGATGCTGGGTTGGATGTTGGTGGAGCGAATCCGTGACCGTGCCGCCACTTCACTCGGCGCTGCATCCGGAGCTATCGCAGGCCTCGTCGCCATTACCCCGGCGGCAGGAGCGCTGACTCCGCTCGGTTCCATCGCCCTCGGCTTCCTCGGCGGGATTATCGCCTGCTTGTGCATCAGCCTGAAGTACCGCTGGGGCTTCGATGATTCCCTGGACGTCGTCGGCGTGCACCTGTGCGCAGGACTGTGGGGCACGATTGGCCTAGCCTTCTTCGCTACGGATAACGGCATCCTCACCGGTCACTTCACTGAAGGGCTCAAGCTGCTCGTCGTTCAAACGCTGATTGCGGTTGGGGCGATGCTGGTGTCGGGGCTCGTCACCTTGCTTGCGGCGCTCCTCATCCGCGCCACCATGGGCTGGCGAATCGAGGATGAAGCGCAGGGGATCGACCTGGGCGAGCACCGCGAGACCGCATATGATTTCCGCGAATCCGTGGCGTCGCACCGCCGCCACGCCCACGACGCTAGGATTAGTCCTGCACCAACCGTCCAGCCGCGGGTCGACACCGCCGGAGCTAAGGAGTAACAGATGAAGCTCATCACTGCCATCGTCAAACCGTTCACGCTGCCGGACATTCGCGAGGCCCTCGAACAGCACGACGTACACGGCCTGACGGTGACCGAGACCCAAGGATTCGGCCAGCAGCGCGGCCACAGTGAGGTCTACCGCGGCGCCGAGTACGCCACCGATTTCGTGCCCAAGGTCAAGCTCGAGGTGGTGACCTCTGACGAACAGGTGGAGGACATCGTATCCACCATCGTGGACGCCGCCTACACCGGCAAAATCGGTGACGGCAAGATCTGGATCACTCCTGTTGAGGACGTCATCCGCGTGCGCACCGGTGAGCGCGGCGAGGCGGCCCTGTAACACGTGTCTACGGCCGCTCAACTGCGTGAGGACGCTTATGCCTCGGCGATGCGCCTTACGCAGTCCCTGCAGCTCCCGCCCGGCTGCGCGCTTGCCGCTACCGGTTCCTTCGCGCGCCGCGCGATGACCCCTTTTTCGGATCTTGACCTCATTCTCCTTCACCCGGATGACACGGAGTTGCCCGAGGAAGTCGTTTCCGAGGTCTGGTATCCCATCTGGGACGCCAAGTATCGGCTCGATTATGCAGTGCGCACCCCGCGCGAATTCGGCGCCATCGCCGGTTCCGATCCCGCCGCCGGCTTCGCGCAACTCGATCTGGCCTTCGTTGCCGGAGACAAGCAGCTGGTGGATTCCACCCGCGCCCAGGTCTATGCCTCGTGGCGCCGCCTGTTGCAGAGCAATTTCGACGCCTTCGTTGATCTAGCCATCGCGCGCTGGCGCCGTTCCGGCACCTTGGCCACGATGACCCACCCGGATATCAAGAATGGGCGCGGCGGTCTGCGCGATATCCAATTCCTCCGGGCCCTCGCTTTAGGAAACCTCGCGGACGCCCCAGCGCTCGAAGAGGAGCAGGCTCTGCTTCTCGACGTCCGCACGCTCCTCCACGTCACCGCCCGCCGCCACCGCGACATCCTCGACCCAGAATTCGCCGCGGAGATTGCACACGAGATGGGCTTTGCCGACCGTTATGAATTATCAGCGGCCGTCGTCACCGCCGCCGCGGCGGTGGATAGGGCCGTTGAGAGGGCGCTCGCGACGGCTAGGGGAGTGGTGGCCAAGCGCAGTCACAACCGCACTCGCAAGCCACTCGACATCGGTGTCGTGGATGTGGGCGGCGAAATCCGGCTCGCCCGCACCGCAGACCTCGACGAGCCGTGGCTACTCCTGCGCGTCGCCGCCGCAGCAGCACGCTCGGGCAGGAGCGTGCCCGCCCACGTTTGGGAACAACTACGCGAGCTGCCAGACCTGCCGCAGCGCTGGCCCGCGGGAGCAACGGATGCCTTCTTCAGCCTGTTGTCCTCACCGCTCAATACCCCGCGCCTTATCCAAGAGATGGACGCCCATGGTTTGTGGGAGCGAGTCGTTCCGGAGTGGGAGCACATCCGCGGAATGCTGCCTCGGGAGCGCACGCACGCTCATACCGTGGACTATCACTCCATCCTTACCGTCGCTCGGTGCGCTGAAGCTCGCACGTCCGTAGCGAGGCCCGATCTGCTGCTCTTGGTGGGGCTCTACCACGACATCGGCAAAGGCTACGGCCGCCCGCACGAACTCGTGGGAGCGGAGATGGTGGCGCGCGCTGCCGCCAAGCTGGGCCTCGACCTGGCGGATCGCTCCCGCGTGCAAACCGTGGTGGCTGAGCACACGACTCTGGCGCGCATCGTCTCCCGCACGGACCCTTACTCCGACGAAGCCCGCGATGAGCTTCTCGAAGCCGTGCGTTATGACTACCTGACCTTGGCGCTCCTCGTCGTGCTCGCCCGCACCGATGCCGAATCCACCGGCCCAGGCGTGTGGAACCGCAGGCTCGAGAATGGAATCGAGGCGGTCAGCGCTCGCGCTTTTTCACAGCTGGAGGCCCTGAGCCCGGTGCGGCCGCTGGTGGCCGTTGACCGCGACATCGGCCTGCGCCACAACCCGGAGGATGATAGCTTCACCGTCCTGTGGCGCGGCAGCTACCAGCGGGAGGCTGTGCGCCCACTAGCTCTTATCGCTGCCTTGGGATGGAACATTCTGTCCTCGCGTTTGGTGCGCACGGAGGAGGGCTACGCCGGCGAGTTCGATATCCGCGCGCTCCACGGCGCCATCGATCTCGCGACGGTGGAGGAGCGCTTGGTGCAGTCTTATAAGTCCGGAACCTATACCGTGCTGCCCGATTTCGTACCGGGACCTGCAACCGCCATGTGGACCAGAGGCGTTTTCGAGCTCAGAATCGATGACTACCCGGGTACCCTCGGACACGTGCTCGCGCTGCTTCCGGAGTGCGAGTGGCTATCCACCACCACACCGGGCGCCACGATGGTGCTTCACGCCGTGCCGCTTGGCGACGTCCCCCGTGCCACCCTCGTCCGGAATGTGACCCAAGCACTGGTCAACGGCTAAGCTGGGGAAGTTATAAATTTATCCACGATAGTTGAGGGAGCACTCTAACGTGTTTGAGTCTTTGTCTGACCGCTTGCAATCAGCCCTGTCCGGCCTGCGCGGCAAGGGCAAGCTGACCGAGGCGGACATCAACGCCACAGCGCGCGAAATCCGCCTTGCGTTGCTGGAGGCGGACGTCTCGCTCAACGTCGTGCGCGGCTTCATCAAGCGCATCAAGGAGCGCGCGGCAGGCGCCGAGGTCTCCGAGGCGCTCAACCCTGCGCAGCAAGTGGTCAAGATCGTCAACGAGGAGCTCATCGAGATCCTCGGCGGCGAGACCCGCCGCCTGAACCTAGCCAAGAATCCGCCGACGGTCATCATGCTCGCCGGCCTCCAAGGTGCTGGTAAGACCACCTTGGCGGGCAAGCTGTCCAAGCACCTGGCTTCCAAGGGGCACACCCCGATGCTGGTGGCCTGTGACCTCCAGCGCCCGGGTGCGGTGCAGCAGCTGCAGATCGTCGGCGAGCGCGCCGGGGTCGACGTCTACGCGCCGGATCCTGGCACCTCCCTGAACTCCCACGAGCATGAGATGGGTACCTCGCACGGGGATCCGGTGGACGTCGCCAAGCGCGGAATTGAGGAAGCCAAGCGCACGCAGCACGATATCGTCATCATCGATACCGCCGGCCGCCTCGGCATCGATGAAACCCTGATGACGCAGGCCCGCAACATCCGCGACGCCGTCAACCCGGACGAAGTCCTCTTCGTCATCGACTCAATGATCGGCCAGGACGCCGTGCAGACCGCCGAGGCCTTCCGCGACGGCGTGGACTTTACCGGCGTCGTTCTGACCAAGCTGGACGGCGACGCCCGCGGTGGCGCGGCCCTGTCCATCCGTGAGGTGACGGGCAAGCCCATCATGTTCGCCTCCACCGGCGAGAAGCTCGAGGATTTCGATGTCTTCCACCCGGAGCGTATGTCCTCGCGCATCCTGGGCATGGGTGACCTGCTGACGCTCATTGAGCAGGCGGAGTCCAAGCTGGATCAGTCCAAGGCGGAGGAAGCCGCCAAGAAGATGGGCTCCGGCGAGATGACGCTCAATGACTTCTTGGACATGATGCTCATGGTCCGCAACCTGGGGCCGATGGGCAACCTGCTCAAGATGATGCCGGGCGGCAACAAGATGAACCAGATCGCCGACATGGTCGACGAGAAGCAGCTCGACCGCATCCAGGCCATCATCCGCGGTATGACCCCGGAGGAGCGCGAGAACCCGAAGATTCTCAACGCTTCGCGCCGCAAGCGTATTGCGCTGGGCTCTGGTGTAGCTGTCTCTGACGTCAACCAGCTCATTGAGCGTTTTATCGAAGCCAAGAAGATGATGTCCCAGATGGCCGGCCGCTTCGGCATGCCGGGCATGGGCGGCGGGCGCTCGGCTACTAAGAAGAAGCCGAAGGGCCGCAAGGGCAAGAACGGCAAGCGCAAGCCGCCGAAGCGTCGTGGTGGCGGCGGAATGCCAGGCATGGGCGGCGGTATGCCGTCGATGCAGGAGCTGCAGAAGATGCAGGAGCAGCTCGGCGGCGGCATGCCCGGGCTAGGCGATATCAAGATGCCGAAGGGCATGGAGAATATCGACCTCAACAACCTGGACTTTGGCCAAGGCAAGAAGAAGTAGGCGATTACCCACGCGACAATATGTCCGACTAAAGTTGGATAAAACTGTTCTCGCGTGGAAAGGTCCTCACTGTGAAGGCCAGCCCTGTGGTGCGCCAGATGCGCCACGACATCACTACCAAACCGTTCATCGCCATCTGGGAGGTCACCCGTGCCTGCCAGCTGGTGTGCCAGCACTGCCGGGCCGACGCCCAGCACGACCCCGCACCGGGCCAGCTCACTACCGCCGAAGGCAAGGCGCTGCTGGATTCCCTGGCCAGCTACGACAAGCCACGCCCGCTCGTGGTGCTCACGGGAGGGGATCCGTTTGAGCGCGGCGACCTGGAAGAGCTCACCGCCTACGGCACGTCCCTGGGACTCAACGTGTCGCTTTCGCCGTCGGTCACGCCCCGTTTGACGCGCGAGCGCCTCGAGGGCCTGCGCGCGGCGGGAGGGGCCGCGCTGTCGCTGTCTCTCGACGGCGCGAGCGCTGCAACCCACGACTACTTCCGCGGCTTCTCCGGCATCTTCGACCGCACGATTGAGATGGCCAGCGTGGTCACCGACGTGGGCTTCCGCCTCCAAATCAACTCCACCATCACGAAGAACAACGTCCATGAGGCCCCGCAGCTGTTGGAGCGGGTTATCGAGATGGGTGCCAAGCTCTGGAGTGTGTTCTTCCTCGTACCCACCGGCCGCGGTACGGGCTTGGAGGCGCTGACCCCGCAGGAGCGCGAGGACGCGATGCAGTGGCTGCACAGCGTGTCCACGCGGATTGCCATTAAGACCACGGAGGGGCCGCAATATCGGCGCATCGTCCTGCAAGCCCAGCGGGGAGAGAAGTACGAGGGCGGCGAACTGTACCGCTTCCTTACCGCGGAGACCGAGCGGATTTTGGGCCCCGATCCTCACACGCGCCGCCCGCGGCCGCCGATGGCCATCAACGCGGGTTCCGGCTTTGTCTTCATCGACCACGTGGGGGACGTCTATCCAAACGGCTTCCTGCCGCTGCACTGCGGCAACGTCAAGAGTCACCTACTGCCGGACATCTACGCCAACTCGCCAGTGTTTAAGAAGCTTAGGGATCCCAACGCGTGGAGCGGCAAGTGCTCCGTGTGTGAGTTTGCTTCTGTGTGTGGCGGCTCGCGGTCCACGGCTTTTGCCATGACGGGCGACCCGCTCGCGTCGGACCCCACCTGCGCCTACGTGCCCGAAGCCCTGCGCTAGCGGCGGCTACTAGATGGCCTCGCCCGCAGGGAAGGCAGGGTAGGGGACCGGGTTGGCGGGAGTCGGCGCCGCCGGGGTGGACGGTGCTGGGCCCGCCTTCGTCGTGGAGGTAGACGTGGCGGTTTCCGGGGGCTGCTGTTGGACGGTCTCGCCATTGAGGAACGGGGTGATCGCTTCACGGATGAGCGGGATGGCCGAATCCGCGAATGCCGTGGTGAAGTGGTGCATATCGCGATACACCATGATATTGCCGATGATGACCGGGCAATCGCCGTTGGCATCGCAGAACCACTTCGAGGTGTCTACGGCCAGCATGTTCTTGTACTGGGAGAGGACCTCTGCGCCCGGATCGTAGGGCGCATAAACCTCCTCGAAGCGCATACCGCACCCGAGGGAATCCTGGGTGGCCACGTAGCACTCATCAAACTGGCGGCCATTGCCGTGCTCGTCGAATCCCCACGGATTATCGCGGAAACCGAGGAAAGGAATATCGTGCTTGGCCAGTTCGTCCCAGAAGGCCTGATATCCCGGCGGGACGGCGTCCGGGCCGTGGCCTAGGGCCTGCCCGGGGCGCGTCGAATTCGACACCACGAGGGCTGGGTCCGCGTCGATGATGCGCTTGACCACTTCCTTGCTCCACTCGGCGCAAGATGGCTTGACGCTGAGCTCATCGCCCAACTCGATGGGGCAACCTACGCGGGTGAGCGGCACCAGCTTGAATCCCATCTCGCGGCCCAAGTGATCCAGGGCTGAGGAATACTGCTCCGCGTGCGAACCGCCCACCAAGTAGACCTCAACGTCGGAGTTGACGTCGCCGAAGACACACGGCGTTACGCCGTCCTTCTGCGTCTCGATGAAATAGTCCGACGGCTCCTGCTCTGGAATGAAGCACCAGTTATCGGCAACCGGTGGCTGGATGCCGCGCGCGAGAATCGGATCTGGCTTAATCTCCACGTTCTCAGGCGGGGTGATGTTCTCCACGAAGGTCGTTGCCCCAGGGTAGAGCTGCGGATCAAGAATCTCTTGGTTTGCCTCCTGGAGGCTGCGCTGCCACAGCGGCTGAACGGCCACGAGCGCAACGGTGCACGCCGCGACGACAACTCCACCGACGCCGCGGAGGGCACCAGTGCGGGTGCGGAGGTCGGCGAGGCCGCGGTGGACGGGGAGGTCGTCGGCAAGCGGGCGCTTGCGGTGCTGGCGCAGGGGCTTCTCGACGAATCTGTGCGTCACATCCGCCAAGCCCAGCGACACCGCGATGATGATGGCACCGAGCCACCATGGCGGGGTTTCAAAGCCGAGCGCGGCGGTGGAGATGATGAGGAGCGGCCAGTGCCACAGGTAGAGCGGGTAGGCGATATCACCGAGCCAGCGGGAAGGGCGAACCGTCAGTACCCGCGAGAAGGAACCACCGGAACCAATAATGATGAGCACCGCGCCGCCGATGGGCAGAAGTGACAGCGGGCCCGGGAAAGCCAAGCTGTCGGAGATGAGCATGCCGGTGCCAGCCAGGGCGGCTAGGCCGAGGGCGGTGGCGACGTTGGACAAATGCTGCGGCATCTTTAGGCGCGAGCCGTAGATGACGAGAACCGCGCCCAGGGTTAGCTCCCACGCGCGAGACCACGTGGAGTAGTAATTCTCAGGGGTCCCGTAGAGACCGTCGCGCGAGGCGTAGGCAAAAGAGGCGACGGTGATCACGAGGAGGATCGGGCCGGCGATAGAATTTACGGAGGGGAAGCGCTGCGCCTTAAGCCCCGACTTCTTCGGGCGCAACCGCATAAAAGCGGCCAGGCCCAGGGCAAAAAAGATGCCCATGAGATAGAACTGCCCCTGGACCGCCATGGACCACATGTGCTGCAGCGGCGACGTGGTTGCGGAGGCGGCAGCGTAGTCGGCGTTTTGCCGTGCTAGCTCCCAGTTTTGGTAGTAAAAGACTGTCGCCGTGATCTGCTTGGTGAGCTCGGTGTTCATGAGCTTCGGGGTAAATATCCGAACAAGCACATAGCTCACACCGATGACGAGCACGAGGGCAGGTGCCAACCTGCGCAGCGTGCGCCAGATGGGCCACCACGGGTTCAGGGAGGCGTTCGGCCGCGCGGCATAGCGCAGCTGCGAGCCCAGGAAGAAGTACCCGGACAGGAGGAGGAAGACATCGACGCCACCGGAAACACGACCGACGAAGACGTGGTATAAAACAACCAAAGCGATCGCGATGCCGCGGAGGCCATCGAGGTCGTAGCGGTAGCGGAATGTAGATGGGGCTTGTTTATTCATAAAAAGAGGTTTGTGTGGCAGCGAAATAACCGCATTACAGGCTACCCCTTTCGCGGGGTAAGGCCTAACCATGCAAGCGGTAGGGGGGATTTCCTATTTTGCGTGCGTACCGCTAAAATCATTGGGGTTGTCCATGTGCAGCATGGAGGACACCTAAAACTTCATTTCTGCGTAACGCCGGTACCGCCCACGGACGGCCGGCATGTCACACGCAGGATAAATCCAAGGGTTGAACCGGCGCGCCACCAAGCGGCGCGTGTCTGAACTGCCCGGTGACTAGAAAAGGAGCCAATCATGGCCGTTAAGATCAAGCTGCAGCGTATGGGTAAGATCCGCAACGCTGAGTACCGCATCATTGTTGCTGATGCACGCACCCGCCGCTCCGGCAAGGCTATCGAGAACATCGGTATCTACCAGCCGAAGCAGGAGCCGTCCCTGATCCAGATCGATTCCGAGCGCGCTCAGTACTGGCTGGGTGTCGGCGCGCAGCCGACCGAGCCGGTTCTCGCACTGCTCAAGGTGACCGGTGACTGGCAGAAGTTCAAGGGCCTGCCGGGCGCAGAGGGCACCCTGAAGGTTGCTGAGCCGAAGCCGTCCAAGCTGGATCTCTTCAACGCCGCTCTGGCTGAGGCCAACAACGGCCCGACCATCGAGGCCATCACCGAGAAGAAGCGCAAGGCCAAGGAAGAGGCTGAGGCAAAGGCTGCCGCTGAGAAGGCTGCAGAGGAAGCCGCTGCCGCTGAGGCTGCAAAGGCAGAGGAAGAGGCTGCCGAGGCTGACTCCGCTGAGGAGTCCGCAGAGTAAACTACTCGCCTAACAGAAAATCCCCGCACCAGCGGGGATTTTCTAGTTTTGCGGGGCAGCGGGGCGTGCTTCCAAGGGGTTCTCGAAATCCAAACCGCGGATGGCGGAGGCGATGACCGACTGCGCAATCCTTTCCATCGCTTCTTCCGATACTGATGCCAAGTGGCCGCTCAAACACAACACCGTAAAGCCGTGCACCGTGGACCACCCAGCAAGACAATTTTGCATCATGAATTGCCGGTTAGGCTCCTGCCCAATGTAGCGTGCGTACTGCTCCATGTAGTCATAGAAGTTGAACGTGGCCTGGACCCGCGGATCCTCTCCCGGTCCCTCTGCGGCGGCGGCCAGCGCACCAGGGATGTCAAAGCCGCTCGTGGCCATCATGCACTCAAAGAAGCTTTGCTCCTCCAAGGCATAGTGGTAGTAGGCAAAGCCAGCCGCCATCATCTTGTCGACAATGCTTCCCTCGGTATTCTCGAAGGCCTCACTCAGCTTGGTAATGAGTTCGAAGGTGGCGACGTCTGCGACGGCGTCGAGAAGCGCGGCCTGATCCTTGAAGTGGCGGTACGCGGCGGTGGGGGAAACGCCGACCGCGCGCGTTGCCGCGCGAATCGTTACTGCCTCTGGTCCACCCTCCCGGCCGAGCTTGATGGCCTCCTGGAGGATCTCTTCATGCAAATTTCCATGGTGGTAAGGCTTAGAACTACTCACAATCCAAGAATAATACTAAAAGTCTAGACATTCACGCCAGTGTTTGGCGTCAACATTGTGAGCAGCATTAGCGCAGGTTGATCGCTGCAGGACACCGCATGTGGGACATACGCTGGAAGGTGTACGATGCGCCCGGGAACGAGCACGTAATCTTCATCTCCGCAACTAAAAGTCACCGCGCCCTGTAGCACCTGGACGGTGATGGGGTGCGCGGCTTTGTGATCGGGCAGGAGCTGCCCGGGCAAGAATGAAAAGAGGATGAGGTTCGCTCCGTCGGCACTGAGGACTCGCTTAACGGCTGGTCTCGGGCGCGATGGGTTCGGCTTAGGGGCCTCATCGAGCAAATTCAGCGTTGTGAGTGCGGCGCCGTCATGGGCGGCGGCACCAAAGGTGGTTGCATCATTGATGGGAAGCTCAGTCATGCCGCCCCAGCGTAGCCCGTTAAGCTAGCAGGCATGGAACTACTCATTGGTCGCGTGGTGAAATCCCACGGCATTAAAGGCGAGGTCTCCGTCGAGGTGACCACCGATTCCCCTGAGACCCGTTTCGCCGTCGGCGAGGTCCTCCACGGCAAACAAGGCAAGAAAGAACACGAGCTCACCATCGCGGCGGTGCGCGCCCATAAGGGGCGCCTGCTCATCACCTTCAAGGAAATCCCGGACCGCACGGCCGCAGATGCTTTGCGCGGCACCCAGTTCTTCGCCGAACCCTTGGATGATCCCGAGGATGACGGCTTTTATGACCACGAGTTGGAAGGTCTGCGCGTTCTCCTCGATGGCAAAGAGGTAGGCGATGTGACCGGCGTGACGCACGGTCCTACGCAGTCCCTTCTGGAAGTCACGCTCACCGATGGCAAAGAGGCGTTGGTCCCCTTCGTTGAGCAGATCGTGCCCGAAGTCGATCTGGAGGCCGGGACCTGCACCATCACCCCGCCGGAGGGGTTGCTCGACCTATGAGGATAGACGTTCTCACCATTTTTCCGGAGTACCTCGACCCGCTGCGCCACGCGCTGCTGGGCAAGGCCATCGAGCAGGGAAAGCTCGCGGTGGGGGTGCATGATCTGCGCCAGTGGGCCACCGACGTGCACAAATCCGTCGATGACTCACCCTACGGGGGCGGCCCAGGAATGGTCATGAAGCCTGAGGTGTGGGGGCCGGCGCTTGACGACGTCTCCTCCGGCACCGCCTCCACCCAGGACCTCCAAAGCGCGCTGCCGCACCTGAGCAAGCCGCGCCACGACGATATCCATGGCGTCGAGGCGCGCTCCTATGGTGAAAGCGAGGGTTCGGATAAGCCGCTGCTCATCGTGCCGACACCTGCCGGAACGCCCTTTACTCAGGCCGACGCGCAAGCCTGGTCTAACGAGGAACACATTGTCTTTGCGTGTGGGCGCTACGAGGGCATCGATCAGCGCGTCGTCGAGGATGCCGCGCAGCGCTACCGCGTGCGCGAGGTGTCCATCGGCGATTACGTGCTCATCGGCGGCGAGGTAGCCGTGCTGGTCATTGCTGAAGCTGTGGTACGCCTTATCCCCGGGGTGTTGGGGAACCGGCGCTCGCACGAGGAGGACTCCTTCTCCGATGGCTTGCTGGAAGGGCCGAGTTACACCAAACCGCGGGAGTGGCGCGGCCTGGCGGTTCCGGATGTACTGACCTCCGGGGATCATGCCAAGGTGGACCGGTGGCGTCGCGAGCAGTCGCTGGCTCGGACGTGGAAGCGCCGCCCGGAGCTGCTGGATGCCGCGGAACTGAGCGATGCCGACCGCGCGTACGTGGAATCCTTGAAGGAGGAATGAGATGGACATCAGTACTGACTTGTCAATACTTATGGCCGAAGCCGAATGGGACAAGGTTCTCAAAGATATGCCGCAGCGTTTGCGCGAAGGCGGCGTCGAGCCGCTCGATATCAACGCAGAGATCATCTCCTTTACCTGCGAGCCAGACAATATCCTGGTCAACGAGTACATGGATAAACACGGCCAGCCGCCGGTGGGTGAGCACGTGTGGAGGGTCATCGTCAACGGCTCCTCTGAGCTGCCGTTGACCAAAGTCACCGCGGCCGTCGCGGACTGCTTGCCGCCGCACACGCTGTGGTACGGCACCTCCGAAATCGGCCACACCGAGTTTGGGTTGGGTACTTCCTGCGCGTGGCAGGGCGGGGTATAGGGTAGGAAGGTCTTTTAGTCCCCGACCAAAAAGAGGTTTTGTGAATATCGCAGCCACCATCGCCGGAGAGCTGGGCGTCAAAGAAGCACACGTTGACGCCGCCCTGAAACTCATGGCGGAGGGCAATACCGTCCCGTTTATTGCCCGTTACCGCAAGGAAGCCACCGGCGGGCTGGATGACTCCCAGCTGCGTATCATCGAGGAACGCTCGACGTACCTGCGCGAGCTGGAAGAGCGCAAGGAAACGGTGCTCGCCGCGATTGAGGAACAGGGCAAGCTCACCGATGAGCTGCGCGCACTGATCCAGGGCTGCGAGACCAAGGCGCGCCTGGAGGATCTGTACCTGCCGTATAAGAAGCGCCGCAAGACCAAGGCGGATATCGCGCGCGAGGCAGGACTGGAGCCGCTGACGGACAAGCTCATCGAGGACCCCTCGGCGGACCCGACCGAGCTGGCGGGGGAGTACCTCACCGAAGGTTTCGAGGAAACGAAGAAGGCCCTCGACGGCGCCCGCGCTATTCTGGTGGACCGCTTCGCACTGGATGCGGATCTGGTGGGCGAGGTGCGCGAGCGCATGTACACCAGCGGTTCCATGAACGCTGGCGTGGTCGAGGGTAAGGAAACCGAGGGCGCGAAGTTCAAGGACTACTTCGAGTTCTCTGAGCCTTTCGAGAAGCTCCCCTCGCACCGCATTTTGGCGCTGCTGCGCGGCGAAAGCGAGGGCGTTCTGCATCTCAACCTCGACGCCGGCGATGACGCCATGTACGAGGGCATGATCGCAGACCGCTTCGACCTGGACGTGTCTACCTCCCGCTGGCTTGCCGACGCCGTCCACTGGGGCTGGCGCACCAAGCTTTCCATCTCTTCCGGTCTGGACGTGCGCATGCGCCTGAAAGAGAAGGCGGAGGAAGGCGCGCTCAAGGTCTTCGCGACAAACCTGCGCGACGTTCTTCTGGCCGCCCCGGCCGGCCAGCGCGCGACGCTGGGCCTAGACCCGGGATACCGCAATGGCGTCAAGTGCGCGGTCGTTGACCCGACGGGCAAGGTCCTGGCCACCACGATTGTCTACCCGCACCAGCCGCAGCAGAAGTGGGCTGAGGCGGTGAGGGGGTTGGCGTCGCTAAGCGCTGCCCATTCGGTGGACCTCATGGCGATCGGCAACGGAACCGCATCGCGTGAGACGGAGAAGCTGGCGGGTGAGGTCGCTGACCTCATCGCGCAGGCCGGCGGTGCTCGCCCCACGCCGGTGGTGGTCTCCGAGGCTGGCGCGTCGGTGTATTCGGCCTCCCAGTTGGCGGCCGATGAATTCCCTGACATGGACGTCTCCCTGCGCGGCGCCGTTTCGATCGCGCGCCGCCTCCAGGACCCGCTGGCGGAGCTGGTGAAGATTGACCCGAAGGCGATTGGCGTGGGGCAGTACCAGCACGACGTCAACCAGGTTGCGCTCGCCCGCACGCTCGATGGCGTGGTGGAGGATGCCGTCAACGGCGTCGGCGTGGACCTGAACACGGCGTCGGCTCCGCTGCTGGAGCGCGTGGCCGGCGTGAATTCCACGATTGCGGCCAACATCGTGGCGTATCGCGATGAGAACGGCACGTTTGCCTCGCGCAAGGAGCTGAAGAAGGTGCCGCGTTTGGGGCCGAAGGCCTTTGAGCAGTCCGCGGGTTTCTTACGCATCAATGGTGGCAAGGATCCGCTCGATGCCTCGGCCGTGCACCCGGAGGCCTATCCTGTGGTGGCGCGCATTGCGGAGAAGACCGGTCTGGGGGTTTCGGAGCTCATCGGCAATTCACGAGTGTTGACGAAGCTGTCGCCGGCGGACTTTGCTGACGATACCTTCGGTGTGCCGACGGTGACGGATATCATCGCGGAGCTGGATAAGCCGGGCCGCGACCCGCGCCCGGAGTTTAAGACAGCCACGTTCAAGGAAGGCGTGGACAAGGTCTCGGACTTGAAGCCGGGGATGATTCTGGAGGGCACCGTGACCAACGTTGCGGCCTTTGGTGCCTTCATCGACGTTGGCGTGCACCAAGACGGGCTTGTGCATGTGTCCGCGATGAGCCACAAGTTCGTCTCCGATCCGCACGATGTGGTCCGCTCGGGCCAGGTGGTGAAGGTGAAGGTTATGGAAGTCGACGTGGAGCGCCAGCGCATTGGCTTGTCGCTGCGGCTTGACGACGAGCCCGGCCAGCCCGCCCCCAAGCGCCGCAACGGCGGTGGGCGTTCTGAGGGGCGCGGCGGCCGCTCCGACCGTCGCAACTCCCGCCGCGACGGTGGGCGTGGCCGCGCGGACCGCGGCGGCGGTGGTTCGATGGCCGATGCCCTCAAGAAGGCCGGCTTCTAAAGCTCGCCTAGTTGTGCGCCACAAACCCCTGACTGTTCAAACGGTTGGGGGTTCGTGAGTTTTCAGTGGCTTCTTCTGTACGGACAGTGGGTTGGACAAGCCCGTGGAGTGGAGCGATCGCCGAAGGCGCGGAAGGCCTCATGAACGTTGAGGTTTCCGCGTGGCGCCGAGCTGAGTCCGGCGTGTGGACGTGCACGGCTACGCTGCCGCGAAGATTATCCGGGCGGCGCAGTGCTGGGTGGCGATGGGTGTATGTCCGGTGGAACGGGTGGTTGGCTTGGAGGGGTTCGCGTCGGGCTCGTGGCCTGTCGGTTCAAGGCCTCTTGGTAGGCCGGCTGCGCGGTAATCGGCGTTCCCCAGGGCGGGATGTAATCAACCGGTCCCTTCAGCCGAAAGACATAACCTCTGCCGGTTGGGCTCGTAGGGTCATCGTCGTTAATGCCATTGTGGTAGGCACACAGCATGGTGAGGTTGGGAGGATTGGTTTCTCCGCCCGCTTGCCATGGGATGATGTGGTGGACTTGGCAGTAATCGGCTGGCTTGTTGCAGTCTTCGATCGCGCAGGTGGGGTGCTCCGCGCTGGCCATGATGCGCTGCTCGAGGCTGGCAAAGCGCGAAAGCCGGTGCAGCCACACCGGGCCGATGGTGGGGTGGACCAGTGTGGCGTAGCCTGTCTCGGCGAATTTGTAGGTCAGAAACTCCGCGCCGCTCATGCGCCCGCCGTTGGTGAGCTCGAGTTCGATGTCATCGCCGTCGTGGCGGATGATCTTGTCGAGTTCGTCGAGTGTCACCACCACGTTTGTTCCCACCGCCGGCCGGGAGCCTACGCCCTCTTTGAAGAAGACCTGGCGGGTGGCGTCTAGGAGGTCGGTGGGGTTAATGGATTCCAGGGTGCTGCGCATGGTGGAGATGTTGAGCGCAGAATCAGTCACCGTGAGCGAGTGCGGGCCGTTCTTGCGGTAGGTCAGCCGCACCCCTGGCGACGGCACGCGTTTCGGTTTGAGTTCCTTCAAGCGTTGTGCCGCCACTGAAGGCACCCGTTCCGAGGGCACGGAGACGAGCGCGACGCGCAAATTCCAGACGTCAACCTGCTTCTTCAGCTTCGCGGTGTAAGACTCAATCAGGCTCAGCGTGGCCAGGTCGTGGCCTTGGCGTTGGGCCGCCTGGCGGGCGGTGCGCTGCTTGCCGGTGAAGCGGGTTTCGCCGAAATAGATGGCATGAAGCGACGCCAGCTCCGCCGCATCGCCGTGTGAGGCGCCCAGCGCGCGCAGGCTTTCGGGCGTGCTGCTTGCTGCTTCCACCAGCGCAATCCCCGAGTTGCGAAGGCGGATGTAGGTTTCAATATCCCCCATGTGCACAGAGCCTAAAACAGGCCACGCGGCCCCGCAACCGGAGAAGAAAACGCCCTGCCTACAAGCTGTAAAGGGCAGGGGCTTGCCGGATGAAAGCCCGATTCGAATGCACTTGCCCGCCCGTCACAAGGGAGTGCGGGGTGATGTAATTCAGGTAGTGCGCAGCGCGGCACAACGCGACGAATGGTTATAAGTTCACAATGCCAACTTATTCGGTGGTATGTTTGTTGAAACAAATGACCTAGTGGCCTCGCTCACGTTTGCGTGTCTAGCTTAAAAGGCTGGATAAACGAATAAAAGCGGACCTCAACCATCACGCTAAGGAGGCAGACATGAGCCGTGAGGCTGAATCCAACCGGGAAGCAGACGCGAATAGCGCTTCGCCTGGTCTGGTGAATGAGGGGAGCGCGGCTACCCAGAGCGCGGCAGGCCACGACAGCGAGGCCATGGGGTGGCACCGCGTCCTCGATTGGCGCCCCACCAGTACCTTGTCGCGCGTGCTCATCGTCTTTCTCCTCGTCGCACCCATCGTTATCGCCGGCACCATGATGTGGGCCATGTGGGACCCCTCCAAGTACATGCGCAACATTGACTTGGCGGTGGTGAATGAGGATGCGGGCGTCGAGAAGCAGGGCGCCTACACCAACTACGGTGATCAGGTCGTGGAAGGCCTGATGGAGACGCAGTACCTGAACTTTGCCGAGGTCAACAAGGCGGACGGTGATGAGGGCCTGCTCAAGGGCAAGTACCTCATGGTCGTGACCATCCCGAAGAATTTCTCCGAGCAGGCCGTCACCATCATTAGCGATAAGCCGGTCAAGCCGGAGATTCACTTCGCCACGAATGACTACTACGGCACGAATGGTTCGGTGATTTCCTCCAGCCTCATCCCGCAGGTGCAGACCAGCGTGGAGAATGCAATTTCCAAGAAGTATGCCGATCAGGTCATCGAGGGGCTGAATAAACTCAGCGATGGCCTGGGAACCGCAGCCGAGGGCGCGGGCCGGCTCGACGAGGGCGCTGGGCGGCTGCAGGAAGGCGGCGGGCGAGCGGTCGAGGGAATCGCCAAGCTGGACGCCGGTGCGGGCGATCTCAACAACGGTACGGGCCAGCTGCTGGACGGCACGACCCGTCTCAACGAGGGCGTGGGGCGCTTGAGCGGTGGTGCCGCGCAGCTGGATGATGGCGCCGCCCAGCTTGCCGACGGCTCCGACAAACTGCTCGCCGGCACCGGCCGCCTGGCGGATGGCGCGGGTCAAATCGATGGGGGCGTCAACCAGCTCACCGGGATGCTCATCCCGATGCTCAAGCAGGCGCAGGTTGTGGCCCCGGCGCTGCTGCAGCTTGTCGACGTTCTCCGCGGCCTCGGCATGCACCAACAAGCCGATCAACTCTATTCCCTGGTGTCCAAGCTCGACCCGGCCGCCAGCGGAAACATGGTGGCGCAACTGGAGAAGCTTTCCGCCGGCACCGGCCAGCTCTATTACAACCTGTCCGATCCCAACTCGGAGTACCTGGGCGGCATGATGGCCCTCAATGACGGCGCGCACCGCTTGTCCGATGGATCGCAGCAGTTGCGGGCAGGAGTTGTCGAGCTGAGCAACGGTGCCGCCCAGCTGCAGGACGGAGCATCCCGCCTGCATGAGGGCACCGGCACGCTGAAGGACGGCACGGGCCAGCTGGCTGCCGGCGGCACGGAGCTCAAGGATGGTATGGACCAGCTCAAGGCCGGCTCCAATGAATTGGCCACCAAGCTTGCCGACGGCGCCGCCAAAGCCCCCTCCATCACCCAGCCGGATACGTCGGCGCAGAACATGGCCGTGCCCATCAACTTCACCTCCTCTAACCTCCACCCAGTACAGACGGTGGTCAGCCCGGTTGACCCGACCGAGAAGAACATCACTGGCGGCGCCTCGCTACTCTTCGTGCTGGTCTTCGGCTTCCTCGTGATGTTGCTCCTGGCGATGACGCTGCCGTATTACCTGGGCCGCCGCGGGGAGTCCGCTACGAGCCCGGTGCGCGGCATCCTCGCAGCCTTCGGGGTGGTGGCGGGCCTGAACTTCCTGGTCTTGGCCTTTATGGGTCTGATGTCCTCCACCATGGGCTGGAGCCCCGCCAGCTGGCCGATGATGCTGCTCGTCATCGCAGCGATTGCCGCCGTCGGCGCGGCGACCTACCAGTTCTTCCTCGTAACCTTCGGCCGCAAGATTGGTGCCGTCTTCGCCGTCGGTGCTTTTGCCTTAGGCGTCATGGTCTTCGGCGGCGTGTGGCCGGTGGCGGCTATTCCGCGGCCGCTGAGTTTGCTGCATCCTTTCCACCCGATGTCCTATGCAAAGAATGCCTTTACCCGAGCCACCGACGGCATCCACGATGGCACCTTCTGGGCGGGCATTGCGGTGCTCTTCATCGTGACCGCCCTAGCGTTGGTGGCCTCCTGCGTGGTGTTCCGCGCCCGCCACCACGGCACGGCGCGCATCCTCGATGAGCACCTCTTCCGCAGACCGGCGGTGGCCGGCGCCTAGAAGTCGTGTGCTGCGAGCCCGCCGGGGAGGTTGCGCAGCTCGATGCCCATGTCCGCGGCCAGATCGGCGTAGCGCAGGACAAAGCCAGCGCTGCGCCCGCCAGAGGCGCAGGCCACGTAGACCAGTTCGGAGCCGCAGGCTGAAAGCGCTCGGCGCACGGAATCATCGTCGGTGACCGTATGCCAGGGCAGCGACACCGTGGCACGAGGA
Organism: Corynebacterium sp. HMSC055A01; assembly: GCF_001809405.1. Classification (NCBI taxonomy): domain Bacteria; kingdom Bacillati; phylum Actinomycetota; class Actinomycetes; order Mycobacteriales; family Corynebacteriaceae; genus Corynebacterium; species Corynebacterium sp. HMSC055A01. Next base: position 150,799 of record NZ_KV797595.1, read on the forward strand.
AAGGCGGGGTCCTCGGAGATATCAAGGAGGGCAGCGTGGCCGGTGACAAGTTCCGGCGGCAGGATATGCCGGGCAGGTAGGGCAGTAACGAGGGGGCGGTCGGGATCGGCGCCCACCCGCAGCGTGCGGAAGCTTCCGGGGAGCGCGTCGTAGGAGGTTACGCGCCCGATCATGTCTCGATGATCCGGGAGTGCGCCGAGCGTGGCGACCGCCGCGGTGACCATGAGCCCTGCGATCACCGATGTCGTCGCGCCCAGCACCCCGGCCGTCGAGCACTCGAGCGCCTCGCCGCTGGGCGGGGCGGGGAAGAGATCGCGCAAGCCCACCCCGCGCCCGTCGGCGGAGTCTTTCCCGGAGTGCCACAGCGCGGCTTGCCCGCCGTAGCGCAGCACGGTACCCCAGGCCAGCGGGGTAGAGGTGAGCTCGCAGGCATCGGCGACGAGGTATTTCGTGTCGAAGGTATCGGAGCCGTCGAGGACGAGGTCAGCCTCGGAACACAGGTCGAGAACGTTGGAGGAATCGAGGCGTTCCTTAAGAGCGGTGATGGTGAGCTCGGGGGAAATCTCGCGGGCGCGCGCGGCGGCTACTTCCGCCTTGGGCTTGCCGACGTCCCCCGCACCAAACAGTACCTGTCTGTGCAGGTTGCTGATATCGACGCAATCGGAATCAATAAGAGTGATGCGCCCGATGCCTCCTGCGGCGAGCTGTTGGATAGCCGGGCAGCCCAGCCCGCCGGCGCCCACGACGAGCACGTGTGCGGCATGAAGCCGCTCTTGGGCCGCATCGCCGAAGCCGGGCAGGAGGCGTTGGCGCGCGGTCCGGGCAAGTTCGGTCTCACTGAGCATGATGGCAGTCCTTTTAGGAAGTGGGCTACAGGACCTGGTCCGCCCAGCTGGCCAGACCTTCGAAGGTGGAGGAAGCCTGGGCGTGCTCGCGCTGCGGGATGCGCCCTGCACTTCGGGCAAGTCTGCCGGCTTTGACGGCGTGGCGCATGGCGGTGGCCATGGCTTCCGGGTTCTGGCAGCGGTTGACGGCGCTGGCGAGAAGGACACCGGAGCAACCGAGTTCCATGGCGAGGGCGGCGTCGGAGGCGGTGCCGATGCCGGCGTCGACAAGCACGGGCACTGAGGCGCGCGAGCAGATGAGCTCGAGGTTGTGCGGGTTGAGGATGCCCAGGCCGGTGCCGATGGGGGCGCCGAGCGGCATGACGGCCGCGGCGCCTGCATCCTCGAGGCGCTGCGCTGCCACGGGGTCGTCGCTGGTATAGGCCAGCACGGTAAACCCCTCGGCGGCAAGGAGCTCGGTGGCGTCGAGGGTCTCCACGACATCGGGCAGCAGCGTGTGTTCATCGGCGATGACCTCGACCTTGACCCACGATGTGCCCAGAGCCTCGCGGGCCATGCGGGCGGTGAGGACCGCCTCGCGCGCGGTGCGGCAGCCGGCGGTATTGGGCAGCGGCGCGATGTTCAGGCGGCGCAGCAGATCGAAGACGCTCTCACCGTCGCTGGTGCCGGCATGGCGGCGCATGGCCACGGTGGTCAGCTCGGTCCCGGAGGCGAGGAGCGCGCGCTCGAGGGCCTCGTGGCTCGTGGCCCCACCGGTGCCCATGATGAGGTGGGAGGAAAAGGTGGTATCAGCGATGGTGAGCATTTAGCCTCCTTGGACAGCGGTGAGGATTTCCACGGCTGCGCCTTCAGTGAGTGGGGTGGTTTCCCATTGTGAGCGGGGGATGACCTGTTCGGCGACGGCCACCGCGGTGCCGTCAGGAGCGATGTCCTTTTCCTCCAGCAGCTGGGCGACGGTGCTGGCCGCCGTGTCATAGGGCTGGCCGTTGAGGATGAGGATCATTGTTGCTCCTTGAGGTGTCGCAGGGGATTGCAGGCTGTGAGATCAATGCTGGGATCGGTTCCTTCGATGAGCTCGCGGGCACAGCGCGCGGCCAGTGCCGTGAGCAGGATGCCATGGCGGAAATAGCCGGTAGAGATGACGAGCCGCTCGCTGACGCGGCCAAGATAAGGAAGGTCATCCGGGGTGCCGGGGCGAGCCCCCGCGCTGGCCTCGAGGAACTCGCATTCTTCGACGGCGGGGAGGACGCGGATGGCGTCGCGAAGCAGCGCGTAGACGCCTCCGGCCTGCGCTGAGGACAGGGAATCCTCGCGGGTCGTAGCGCCGACGGCGAGGGTGCCATCGCCGCGCGGGATGAGGTAGATGGGGCGGTCCTCCACGAAGCCGCGCACCACGCGGGTCAGCAGCGGCTGCAGGTGATCCGGAACCCGCAGGCGCAGGATATCGCCGTACACCGGGCGCAGGTGCAGCGGGGACTGTTCAAGCCCCGCAGAGTCAGCCCACTCGATGTCGCGCGCGCCTAGTCCGGCTGCGAGCACAACCTGTTCTGCTTCGAAGTCGCCGACGGCCGTGGTGACCACTCCCGTTGCAGCATCAATCGATTGGGCTGCCGTACGGAAGAAACGCACGCCGAGTCCTTGGGCCGCGCTCAGCAGTGCAGCCGCCCATTGGCGGGGGAAGACCTGCGTGTCGCCCGGGATGCTGACGGCACCGGCCAGACGCGGGGACAGCAATGGTTCCGCGCGCCGGGCTTCACGCACGGTGATGCGCTCGACCTCCATGCCGTGGAGGGATTGATACTCGGCCAGCTCGGCGAGGTGCTGGGCATCCGCGCGATCGGCGGCGACGACGAGCGTTCCCTCGGCACGGTAGCCGGTGGGCACCTCTGTGTGTGCGGCGACCAGATCGATGAGCTCCGGGTACCACGCGCCGGAGGCGCGCATGAGCGGGAAGAGCGGATCCTGCTGGTAGACCACCTCCGCGGCGGGGGCGAGCATGCCTCCGGCGAAGTGGGTAGCCCCGGAGGCTGGCGCCGGATCCAGCACCGTGACCTCGTGGCCCCGCGCGGCCAGTTCCACGGCGGTGGCCAGGCCGATGACGCCCGCGCCGACGATGATGACGGATGAATCAGAGCTAGTACTCATCGCGCACCTTCATCGAAGCCGGACAGCAGCTTGCGGCAATAGGCTTCCGGGTCATCGGCATGCATGATGCCACGCACGACAGCTAGGCCGGCCATGCCGGTTGCCGCAAGATCGGCAGCATCCTCGGCGGTAACATCCCCGATGGCCACGAGCGGTACGCGGGAGAGCTTCACCAAATCCGGGTAGGCATCAAGCCCCAACGGGGTGCGCCCGGAGTCCTTCGTCGGTGTGGCGCGGAACGGGCCGCAGCCGATGTAATCAATCAGGTCTGCTACCTCATTTGCGGCCTCGACCAACTCGCGCGTGCCGGTGGTCAGCCCAATAATCGCGTCCGGCCCCAACAACGCGCGGGCGGCGGCCACAGGCAGATCGTCCTGGCCGATATGCACGCCGTGCACCGGCTCGCCAGCGTGGCGGAGAGCGGCGGCGACGTCCACGCGGTCGTCGATAAGCACGCGCGTTTCTGGGTTGGTCTGCGCCACCGCGCGGGCTACGTCGCGGCCCAAGTAGTAGAGATCGCGGGCCGTAATCGGCTTGGAGCGCACCTGTACCACCCCGGCGCCGCCGCGCGCCGCTGCGGCAGCGATGCGCACGACGTCCTCATGCGAGCCCGCGCCCGTGACGAAGTAGCAGCGAAGATCAGGCATGTGCGGTCTCTTCTTCCTGATAGAGCTGTGAGCCCTGGGCCTTGAACTCCTCCGACATCTGCTTCTCGCCCGCGCGGGCAGCTGCCACGACCTCCGGATCGATGGCTCCCTTACCCGGGAAGCTTGGCATCCCTAGCGAATCGGAGAAGGTATCCCGGATGTCCTGGCTGATGCGCATGGAACAGAACTTCGGCCCGCACATGGAACAGAAATGTGCGGTCTTCGCCGGCTCCGCGGGCAGGGTCTCATCGTGGTAGGCCTGCGCGGTGTCCGGGTCGAGGGAAAGCGCGAACTGATCGTGCCAGCGGAACTCGAAGCGGGCCTTGCTCATCGCATCATCCCAGGCGCGCGCCCCTGGGTGGCCCTTGGCCACATCGGCCGCATGGGCGGCCAGCTTATAGGTGATCACGCCGGTCTTGACATCATCGCGGTTGGGCAGCCCCAAGTGCTCCTTCGGGGTGACGTAGCACAGCATGGCCGTTCCTCCCATGGCGATGTGCGCCGCGCCAATGGCGGAGGTGATGTGGTCATAGCCCGGCGCAATATCGGTGACCAGTGGGCCTAGCGTGTAGAAGGGAGCGTCCGAAGCCCAGTCCTGCTCCAGCTCATTGTTTTCCTGAACCATGTTGAGCGGGACGTGGCCCGGGCCCTCCACCATGACCTGGACGTCATACTCCCAGGCGCGCCGGGTGAGCTCACCGATGGTCTTGAGCTCAGCGAATTGGGCGGTGTCGTTGGCATCCGCCAGCGAGCCGGGGCGCAAGCCATCGCCCAAGGAGAAGGCGACGTCGTAGCGCGCGAAGATCTCACACAGCTCATCGAAGTTCTCGTAGAGGAAGGATTCCTTGTGGTGTGCCAGGCACCAGCCCGCCATGATCGAGCCGCCGCGGGAGACGATGCCGGTGACGCGGTCCGTGGTCAGCGGGATATACGGAAGCAGGACGCCGGCGTGGATGGTCATGTAGTCCACGCCCTGCTCGCACTGCTCGATGACGGTGTCGCGGAAAATCTCCCACGTCAGGTCCTCAGCTACGCCGTTGACCTTCTCCAGCGCCTGGTAGATGGGCACGGTGCCGATGGGCACCGGCGAGTTGCGCAGGATCCACTCGCGCGTGGTGTGGATGTCATCGCCGGTGGAGAGATCCATGACGGTATCCGCGCCCCAGCGCGTGGCCCAGCGCAGCTTCGACACCTCTTCCGCAATGGAGGACGTCACCGCGGAGTTGCCGATATTGGCGTTGATCTTGGTGAGAAACTTCCGCCCGATGATCATCGGCTCTGACTCCGGGTGATTCACGTTATTGGGCAGGATGGCGCGGCCGCGCGCGATTTCGGAGCGCACAAACTCCGGGTCGCAGTGCTCGCGCAGGGCCACGAACTCCATCTCCTTGGTGATGATGCCCTGGCGCGCGTAATGCATCTGGGTGACGCGCTTGCCCTCCTTCGCACGCAGCGGCTGGCGACGCTCACCCTTCCACTCCTGGGAAGCGGCACCGCGGCGCTCGGCGGAGCGGCCATCATCGGCGAGGTTGCGGGCGCGGCCCTCATACTTGTCGACGTCCCCGCGCTCCGCAATCCACTCCGCGCGCAGCGCCGGCAGGCCTACCTCTGGCTCACACTCTGGGCCCCGGGTGCGGTAGACGCGGAAAGGCTCATTCGGGCCGGTGGGGGAATCATCCAACTGAATCTCGGTCTCGGGTACCTCGAGGCCGTGCTCCCGGATGGGGGAGTAGGAGTGCTTGGGGTGAATCTCGCCGGAGTCAGAATTCTGAATGGGGGTATGGGTAGCCGTCATGGCTGCTCCTCTCTTCCTTCGCTGGTGCTAACCAGACAGGTTCAAACGGTGCAGGCGCGGTATCAGCGCCACTCTCAGCCCACTTCCCGTGGGCACCCGTGGGGTATCAGTGCGCCACCCACCTTAGAGCCCGCAACGAGGAGATGTCAGGCGTTTGGCACAATTTGTTCTGCGGGGGTGGGGTATGGAAAGATAGCGATGTTCTGTGTAATAGGCACGAACCGGTCAGCCGCCGCGAGGTGGCGCCAGGGTCCTCTGTCTTAAACTGAAAAGGAAAACACCAATGGCAAACCTCATTGACAAGGTTGATGCAGCTTCGCTGCGCGACGATATCCCGTCCTTCCGCCCGGGCGATACCCTTGACGTCAACGTCAAGGTGATCGAGGGCTCCACCGAGCGTACCCAGCTCTTCAAGGGTGTCTGCATCCGCCGTCAGGGCGCTGGCATCCGCGAGACCTTCACCGTGCGTAAGGTTTCCTTCGGCATCGGCGTTGAGCGTACCTTCCCGGTTCACTCCCCGAACATTGCCTCCATCGAGGTAGTCCGCCGCGGCCGCGTTCGCCGCGCCAAGCTGTACTACCTGCGCGACCTGCGCGGCAAGAAGGCCCGCATCAAGGAGCGCCGCTAGTTCTAGCTGCTCTTCAGCCCTTCGCTTCCACACCGATTCTTGTGGGTAAGGCGGAGGGCTTTGTGCTTTCAGCAGCCTCCGGCCGAGCCGCATACCGGGATGTCGGCGCGCATTGCTAGGATTTAGCCCGTGGAAAAAGAAAACGACATTACTGAAGGTTCCCAGGGCGTGGGGAAAGAGGCGTCGGAAAGCGCAGCACCCCCAGCTGAGGAAAAGAAGCAGATGCCTTGGTTGCTGGAGACCGCGCTGGTGGTGGTTTCCGTGCTTGCGGTCGTCGGTGTTTTCCAAAACTTTGTGGGCCGGCAGTACGTCATTCCATCAGGGTCGATGGAGCCGACTTTGCATGGCTGTGAAGGCTGCAATAACGACCGGATTTTTACCGAGAAGGTCTCCTATTACGGCGACAAGACCCCAGAGCCCGGTGATGTCGTGGTGTTCAAGGGAACGCCGGACTGGGACAGGAATTGGGTATCGCCGCGTTCCGACAACCCGGTCATCCACCGCATTCAGGATGCGCTGAGCTACGTTTCGCTCACTCCGCCAGATGAGAACACCCTGGTCAAGCGTGTTATTGCTACCGGTGGTCAGACTGTGTCCTGCCAGGAGGGTGATCCGGCGGTCATGGTGGACGGCAAGCCCATCGAACAGGACTATGTGCAGGACCCGCCGACGTATCGCGTTGATGAGACCACCGGTTCTTACGCCTGTGGCGGCGCGTATTTTGGCCCCGTGACCGTGCCAGAGGGCAATATCTGGGTGATGGGAGATAACCGCACGGCTTCCGCGGATTCGCGCTATCACATGCAGGATCAGTACCAAGGAACGATCCCGCTGGAGAACGTCCGCGGCAAGGTCATGTTCATCTTCTTCCCCTTCAACCGCATTGGTGGAGTCGATGACCCGGACATCCAGTCCTAGGGGCCGCGATGTCCTCACGGCGCTAGCACTCACCTTCGTGGTGCTGGCGCTAATTCAGGCTTTAGTGGGGCGGATGTATCTCATCCCGTCTTCCTCCATGGAACCCACCCTGCATGGCTGCCCGGGGTGCACGAATGACCGCATCGCCGTGCAGAAGGTCAGCTATTACTTCAGCGATCCGCGCCCCGGAGAGGTTGTAGTCTTTGCCGGTCCGGATTCGTGGAACACGTCTTTTGAGGTCAAGCGGTCCCGCAACGTAGTGGTGCGCGGACTGCAAAACATTGGCGCCGTTGTGGGGTTGGTGCCTAATGGCGACAACATCCTGGTCAAACGCGTCATCGCTACAGGTGGCCAGACCGTGTCGTGTCAGGAAGGGGATCCGGCCGTCATGGTGGATGGCAAGCCCACTAACCAGGACTTCGTTCTGGATCCGCCGGAGATTCCGATTGATGAACGAGTGGGATCGCAAGCCTGTGGCGGCGCTTACTTCGGCCCCATTACCGTCCCGGAAGGCCATCTGTGGGTGATGGGGGATAACCGCACGAACTCCTTGGATTCGCGTGCGCACCTCGGGGACAACCTGCAGGGCACAGTTCCTGTTGAGAACGTGCGCGGAAAGGTCGCCGCCGTGGTGGTTCCGGTTAGCCGTGCGCAAACTATCGATGACATGCCGTTATAAACGCTATGCGCCGACTGAAACAGAAGAGAACCTATGAGGTCGCGCTCTCCAAGGCAGGGCTCGGTCCAGTTGCAGGGGTGGATGAAGCTGGGCGCGGGGCATGCTGCGGGCCAGTGACCATCGCCGCGTGCATCTTGCCGGAGCGCATCCTGCCCGGCTTGGAACGGCTTGATGATTCGAAGAAACTCACGCCGGCGGCCCGGGAAAAGCTGGAGCCGCTGATTAAACGCCGCGCGCTAGCGTGGTCGGTGGTGCACGTGGGCGCGAAGGACATCGATACCTTTGGCATCCAACACGCGAATGTGTCAGGGATGCGCCGGGCGGTGGCACGACTGGGGGTCCGCCCGGGCTACGTGCTAAGCGACGCCCTCTTCGTCCCCGGCCTGCCCGCCCCGCAGCTGCCGATCATCGGTGGGGATACCGCCGCGCGATGCATCGCCGCGGCAAGTGTCCTGGCCAAGGTGTCCCGTGATCACCTGATGATGGAGCTGGCCAAGCAGTACCCGGGATATGCCTTGGAAAGCCATAAGGGCTATGGCACGGCAGTACATCAGGAAGCTATCGCCCGGCTGGGGGCGACTCCTGAGCACCGCATGAGCTATCGCAATGTAGCTGACGCACATGCGCGATTCCTCGCGCGCGCCTGAAGCCTTATTCAGGACGCGGGAACTAAGCTGGTGCTGATTCTGTGACACCGTGAATCCGGGTAATTGTGAGCGAAGGAGAAGCACACCGTGAGCGCTGAGGAACTCGATAACTACGAGGCTGAAGTCGAGCTGTCGCTGTACCGCGAATACCGCGATGTGGTCAGCCAATTCTCCTATGTAGTGGAGACTGAACGTAGGTTTTATCTGGCCAACGCTGTGGAGCTTATCCCGCATACGTCGGGTCCGGACGTCTACTACGAGGTCCGCATGTCTGATGCTTGGGTCTGGGATATGTACCGCTCGGCGCGTTTTGTGCGCTACGTCCGTGTAATCACCTACAAGGACGTCAATATTGAGGAGTTGGACAAGCCGGATTTTGTCCTACCGGAATAGAGCTCTAGGTAAGTGATCTAGATATAAGTGGGTGGGGAACGTCATGTTGGTGACCCCGGACTAGTTATCCACAGATTTGCGGTGGCGAGGCATTAAGTCCTCGCCACAACGCAGTTAATGGGGTGTTCTGGAAGTGCCGTAAGGGGGTGTGCGGCACGGGAATTGTCTTGTGTCGTGCTTGCGGCGTGTTGTGTACACGTTCAATTCCAAGGAGCACCATAGTGACAAGAAATCTAGCAACCACTTTGCATTCACCGACAGTGGGCCAGACCATCCGCCCGGCGGATGCACTGGGAAAAGCGGGGGAGAAATTCGCCGCTGACTTTTATCGTGCGCGCGGGGCGCAGGTCATCGCTGCGAACGTCCACTACCGTGTGGGCGAGCTCGATCTCGTCGTGCGTGAACCCGATGGGACCATTGTCTTTTGCGAAGTAAAGACTCGGGCAAACCGCATTTTCGGCGTCGCGGAAGCAGTAACCCCACGCAAGTTAGCGCGCTTGCGCAAGGCGGCCGCGCAATGGCTGAGCGCCGCACGGAGCGAAGGGCAGGCGTTGAGCAAGGTCCGTTTCGACGTACTCGGGCTGGTAGCCACCGGGGCGAAGTCGGGGGAGGCGTTCGAGGTGGACTACTTCCAGGGAGTCGATCATGGCTCTCGGTAGGTGCGACACGATAGCGCTGGATGGGGTCCTGGCCCGGGTGGTCACGGTGGAGGCCAACGTTGGCCCCGGGCTGCCGGGGGTTCACGTGGTGGGGCTGGGGGATGCCGCAATCTCAGAGTCGCGGGATCGCATCCGTACTGCGGTAAGCAATTCGCACTTGCCGTGGCCCAAGACGAAGGTGGTGGTGTCCATGTCACCGGCCTCGCTGCCTAAAGCAGGGGCGCACTTTGATCTCCCGATGGCCTTGGCAATTCTAGGAGCAGGCCAGGCGGAGAAGAGTCGCCTTAGCAGGGCGCTGGTTCTTGGTGAGCTGGGGTTGGACGGGCAGGTACGCCCGGTCTCCGGCATCATCCCGGCCATTCTGGCTGCGCGTTCACAGGGCTATGACACCCTGATCATTCCGGTGGGAAACGCTGCGGAAGCAGCATTGGTGTCCGGAATCACTGTACTCGTGGCCGAAACGCTGTGGGATGCTTTTGCGTGGGCGTGTGGGAATGATTGCCTGCCGGACGCGCACCTCATTGCACATGCAGCAGCGCCTGCGTGCGAGCAAGTCGCCGATTTCAGCGAGGTGGCAGGCCAGAAGGAAGCCAAGTGGGCGGCGGAAGTTGCCGCTGCCGGCGGCCACCACGTGATGATGGTGGGTCCACCCGGCTCCGGTAAGTCGATGATTGCCTCGCGCTTGCCGGGGATTCTGCCGCGCCTGAGCACAGAGCAAGCAGTGGAAGCCACGGCCATCCACTCGGTGGCGGGAGCCGTCGGCACCGCTATCTCGCGGGCTCCGTTCATTGCGCCGCACGCTTCGGTAACGAGGGCCGCGCTGATCGGTGGCGGCTCAGGGCGCCCACGGCCAGGAGCAGTGAGCTTGGCGCACCATGGCGTGCTCTTCCTCGACGAGGTCAGTGAGGTGCCTGCGCAGGTACTCGATAGTTTGCGCGCCCCCTTGGAAGAAGGACAGGTGCGCCTGACGCGGGCGAGCCGGGAGGTTATCTTCCCCGCCCAATTCCAACTAGTGCTGGCTGCAAATCCCTGCCGGTGTGGAGCCGAAGAACCGGCGCGTTGCGAGTGCCGAGTATCAGACAGGATGAATTACTTATCCAATCTGTCGGGGCCGCTGCGGGACCGCCTCGACATCATCGTGTCCCTGTCGGGGCAATCAGCGGTGCTCCAAGCGGAAGGTGAAGAGACCTCTGAGGTCATCGCTCAGCGCGTGGCCGCAGCCCGGGAACGCATGAAGGCGCGCTGGGAGGGCGACGGGTTGGGAAGCGTGGTCAATGGAGCAGTTCCGGCTTCATATTTGCGGCGCCACCGCCCAGCAGCGGAGTCTGCGATGATCATGCTCGCCGCCTACCTGGCGGAAGGGGAGCTGAGCCAGCGCGGGGTCGACCGTGTTCTGCGCCTAGCCTGGACGCTGGCAGACCTCGACGGCTCATCTCGCCCTGAGCTCGAGCACGTCAGCCGGGCGCTGGATCTCCGCGGGGCTGGGACGATCGAAAGGCTGGCGGCATGAGTGAGCTCAATCTATCGAGTAGCCGGCATACGTGGGCCTATCTCAATCGCGTGGTGGAGGGTCCTTCACCAACTCTTCACGGGCTGTTGACCCAATACTCGGCTGAGGAGATTGCTCGGGGAATCTACAAAGGAGAGGATTGGATTGGGCCCTTGCGGCAAGCCACGGCTTCGCGGCGTGAGTGGCTGCGGCAAGACGAAGACTTGGCTGTAGCGGAAGCGGAAGGCGCTCGGCTCATTACGCCCGCGGACGCTGAGTGGCCCGGGGAAGAGTTCTCCCGTGCCTTCGGTTTCTATCACCAAGGGGTGGTTGATGCCCCGGCAACGTTTGATGACCAAGCAGTACCACCGCACAGTCTGTGGGTACGCGGTGGAAACCTGCGCGAAGTGGTATCTCAATCTGTGGCCCTCGTGGGCACGCGCGCGGTGAGCAGGTATGGCTGGGAGGCTGCGTCACTCTTAGCGGGTGGCCTTGCGGCTCATCAATGGACAGCGGTGTCCGGCGGAGCGGTAGGCGTTGATACGGCGGTCCATGAAGCGGCCCTCGATGCGGGCGGACTGACCGTCGCTGTGGCGGCCTGCGGCATCGATATCTCTTACCCAGCGCGAAATGCGAAGCTCTTTGACAGAATCGCCGAGAAAGGATGCATCGTGTCTGAGTTCGCGCCGGGCACGCGGCCGCAGCGATTCCGCTTCTTATCCCGCAACCGTCTCGTGGCGGCGATGACGAGTGGCACTGTGGTGGTTGAAGCGGGGTTCCGCTCTGGTGCTCTTAACACGCTGAATTGGGCGGAAGCGCTGGGCAGGGTTGCCATGGCCGTACCGGGGCCTATTACGACATCTGGTTCCTTGGGGTGTCATCAACGAATTCAGGATGGGCGGGCCCAATTGGTGGCGTCTGCGGATGAAGTTCGGGGGTTGGTCGGCAAAGCAGGAGAGGTAGATGTGGTGGGACAGTATGAGCTCGAGTTTCAGCCGACTGCTGTGCAGCGCCTGTCCCGCAATGAGCTTCGGGTGTATGACTCCACTCCACCGGAAAGCGCGGAGGAAGGCGCGAGCGCTGAGGACATCGCGGCGGCCGCGGGAATGCGGGTGGCGTTGACCATTCACCTTCTCGTGGCGATGCAGAAGATGGGGGTGATTACTCGCTCGGGGGCGATGTGGCAGCGCACCTGAGTACACTCATGAGACATGAGTGGTGCAAGTGGTAACGGTGAGCGGCACGTGGGCGGACAGCTGGACGAGGCGATCGAAGACTTCGCGGAATACCAGCGCATCGTCCGCGGCCGTTCCGATGCGACCGTTCGCGGCTATTGCTCCGACCTGCGCTTGCTGGCGACGGAGGTTCCGGACTTCTCAGCGTTCACACTGAATTCCCTGCGCGAATGGTTGGCCCACGCCGTTTCCGAGGGCAAGTCCCGCTCCACACTGGCGCGCCGCACCGCCGCGGTGCGTGCTTTTTCCACATGGGCTGCGCGTGAAGGCTATTTAAAAACTGATGTGGCGCAGCGTTTGGCCACGCCAAAGGTGGGCAAACACTTGCCGACGGTGATGTCGCCTTCAGCGGCGGGGGAGCTGATGGGCAATGCCGTCTCCGCCGATGAAATCCATTTCCTGCGCGATAGCGCCATGCTCGAATTCCTCTACGCCACCGGTGCGCGCGTGGCTGAGCTCGTCGGTCTCAACATCGGGGATATCGATGTGTCCCGCCGCACTGCCCGCGTCACAGGTAAGGGCAATAAACAGCGCGTCGTCCCGTTCGGGGATGCAGCTCACGATGCGCTTTGTGCCTGGTTGGAAACGGGCCGTCCCCAGCTTGCGGGTGATACGGAGGCGGTGTTCGTGGGCACCCGCGGCGGGCGTATCGACCCCCGCCAAGTCCGCCGTGTTGTCGAGCGCGCCGCGCAAGTGACAGGAACGCCGGGTTTGACCCCGCACGGGTTGCGCCACTCGGCGGCAACGCATCTGCTCGAGGGCGGAGCGGATTTGCGTATTGTCCAGGAGCTGCTCGGGCACTCTTCATTACAGACCACGCAGGTCTACACGCACGTCTCCGCCCAGCGGCTTAAGGACGTCTACGCCCGCGCCCACCCACGGGCTTGAGGCGAATGACAGGTTCCCCAAGCAAGTCCAGCGGATTGATGTAATCCTCGCGTCCTTCAATCGCGCCCCAATGCAGTCCCGGGTAGCCGTCCACGGACGGGGCGAGGGTGCCAATCACGTCTCCTTCCTGTACCCGGTCACCTTTCTTGACCCTCGCAAACACTGGTTGATAGGTCGTGCGCAGGCCGTTCCCATGGGCAATCGATAGGGCCGGTTTGCCCGCGATCGAACCGGCGAAATATACGACGCCATCGCCGGCCGCGAGGACCACCCCGCCGACAGGCAGGTCCAGATCGACACCGCGGTGGCCCGCCATCCAGCGCTTTTCGGGAGGCTCGAAGCCGCGCAAAACACGCGAAACGACAGGTTCCCCGGTGGTGGGGTCGACGTAAGCGGCGGCTAGGGGGACGTCGACAAGCGCGGCCCAAGCACACAGCAAGACGGATACATAAAGAAGACGGTGACGCATGCCTCCAAGCCTGCGCGCTGACGCCACTTCAGAGAAGAGGCGCAGCCGCTGTTGTGGATAACCTGTTAAAGAAGAGGCCACTGTTGCGGCAGGGGAGAAGACCGTAGAGTCATCAACAATCCTGCTGAGATAAAACAAGCCCGTCGTTTGGAATCACCGTGTGTGCAGTACTAAGCTAGCCCACAGCAGTCTGTGCTCAGGCCTAAAGGCTGGCGCATGGATTGACTACGCGCGGCGAAGCAGCCGCTTCCTGGGTTAAGGAAGAGGCAGTCTGTGGTTGACGTGGTCCCCGCAATAGTGGGGTGTTGGCCAAGGCCTTCGTTGCTAGGGTGCGGAATAAAACACCGCACAAATTTTGCAAAACCGAAACAACATATAGAAAGCGAGCGAAACATGGCAGTCGTAACCATGCGCGAGCTCCTCGACGCTGGCGTCCACTTCGGTCACCAGACCCGTCGCTGGAACCCGAAGATGAAGCGCTTCATCTTCACCGACCGTAACGGCATCTACATCATCGACCTGCAGCAGACGCTGACCTACATCGATGAGGCCTTCGAGTTCGTTAAGGAAACCGTCGCACACGGCGGCACCATCCTCTTCGTTGGTACCAAGAAGCAGGCTCAGGAAGCCGTTGCTGAAGAGGCAACCCGCGTGGGAATGCCCTACGTTAACCACCGCTGGCTCGGCGGTATGCTCACCAACTTCCAGACTGTCTCCAAGCGCCTGAAGCGCATGAAGGAGCTGCAGGCTATGGATGCGGCTGAGGACGGCTACAAGGGCCGCACCAAGAAGGAAGTTCTGATGCTGACCCGTGAGCGCACCAAGCTGGAGCGCGTCCTGGGCGGTATCTCCGACATGACCAAGGCTCCGTCCGCACTGTGGATCGTTGACACCAACAAGGAGCACATCGCGGTCAAGGAAGCTCAGAAGCTTAACATCCCGGTCGTCGCCATCCTGGACACCAACTGTGATCCGGATGAGGTTGACTTCCCGATTCCGGGTAACGACGACGCCATCCGCGCTACCAAGCTGCTTTCCGGCATCATCGCCACCGCTGTGGAAGAGGGCAAGAAGGCTCGCGAGGAGCGCCAGCTGGCTCAGGCCAAGGAGGCCGCCGGCGACAGCGCTGAGAAGGACGCCCGCGACGCCGCTGAGGCCGCCGCTGCGTCTGACCCGGCTTCCGCAGAGAAGTCTGAGGACGCTGAGAAGTCCGCAGAGTAATCTGCACACCTTAAGCCCCCGTACCGCACGGCCCACAGTGTCCGCGGCGATGGGGGCTTTTTCTCACGTGTTTTCTTAGCGTGCTAAGGCGCGTGACACATTAAAGGGTTGAAAACACCACGCTGAAGGTTCTTCAGATTCTTCGCTGGGGGAGCTGGCGAAAAACTAGCACCCCCTCAACGCGACGTGGTGGTAGTGATTCCGCTACGCTGTTTCAACGAATACCGTTCAATTCCAAGGAGGATCGCTCCAACTATGGCGAATTACACTGCTGCAGACGTAAAGGCATTGCGTGAGGCCACCGGCTCCGGCATGCTCGATTGCAAGAAGGCTCTCGAAGAGTCCCAGGGTGACTACGACAAGGCCGTTGAGTACCTGCGCATCAAGGGCGCAAAGAACGTGTCCAAGCGCGCCGAGCGTGAGGCCACCGAGGGCCTGGTCGCCGTTTCCGGCAACACGATGGTCGAGATCAACTGTGAGACCGACTTCGTGGCTAAGAACGAGGCTTTCAAGGCTTTTGCCACCAAGATCGCTGAGGCTGCCGGTGAGGCCAAGGTCAACTCCGGTGAGGAGCTCAACAACCTGGAGATCGACGGCAAGAAGGTCTCTGAGATCGTTGACGAAGAGTCCGCAAAGACCGGCGAGAAGCTGCAGGCCCGCCGCGCAGTCACCATCGAGGGCGACAACGTTGCTGTCTACCTGCACCAGCGTTCCGCTGACCTGCCGCCGGCAGTGGGTGTCCTGGTCTCCTACGAGGGCAACGCAGAAGGCGCTCACGCAGTGGCACTGCAGATAGCGGCTATGAACGCCGAGTACCTCACCCGCGAGGACGTTCCGGCTGAGGTCGTTGAGAAGGAGCGCGAGATCGCTGAGGCCACCACCCGCGAGGAGGGCAAGCCGGAGGCAGCCCTGCCGAAGATCGTGGAAGGCCGTCTCAATGGCTTCTACAAGTCTGTGGTTCTGCTTGAGCAGGCAGCTCTGTCTGACTCCAAGAAGACCGTCAAGCAGGTCGCAGACGAGGCCGGCACCACCATCACCGGTTTCATCCGCTACGAGGTTGGCGCTTAAGCTTTACTAGAGCTTTCGTAGCTAGGGAGTATTGCTCCGTAGCTGCGGTTTCTCCCTCCTCCTCTTCATCCCTGTGGCCGCCTGGCCGGTGGGGAAGAAGCGGGGGAGGGAGTTTGCTGTTTTCTGCCGCCCCTTAGGGTGGGGGTTGTGCGCAGCTGAATATATAAGAGCGGCTTCCTATGGTTAAGATGGAACGGAATTATTCGTGCGCTTAACTGAAGCGTCGCCATGCGTGAAGGAGACGATGAAGACCGTGACTAACCCTGAACCGAAGCGAACCGGATACAAGCGAGTCATGCTGAAGCTGGGCGGTGAGATGTTCGGCGGTGGCAAGGTCGGCATCGATCCTGATGTTGTAGAAAACGTCGCCCGCCAAATCGCCGAGGTGGCCGAACAAGGAACTGAGATTGCCGTCGTTATCGGTGGCGGTAACTTCTTCCGCGGAGCGGAGCTGTCCCAGCGCGGTATGGACCGCGCTCGCTCCGACTACATGGGCATGCTGGGTACAGTCATGAACTCCCTGGCGCTGCAGGACTTCCTCAAGCAGCAGGGCATCGACTGCCGTGTGCAGACGTCCATCAACATGGCACAGATTGCGGAGCCGTATCTGCCGCTGCGCGCCGACCGCCACCTAGAAAAGGGGCGCGTGGTTATCTTTGGCGCCGGCATGGGCATGCCGTACTTCTCCACCGACACCACCGCAGCGCAGCGCGCGCTGGAGATTGGTGCAGAAGTCCTCTTCTTGGCCAAGGCTGTCGACGGCGTCTATTCCGCTGACCCGCGCACGAATCCGGACGCGGAGCTCTACTCCGAGATCACCCCGCGTGAGGTCATCGAGAAGAACCTCAAGGTGGCTGATGCTACGGCGTTCAGCTTGTGCATGGATAATAATATGCCGATTCTGGTCTTCAACCTCCTCACCGAGGGCAATATCAAGCGCGCCGTGAACGGCGAGAAGATCGGCACGCTGGTCCAGTCTTAGTACAAACGGGCCGCGACCTGCTACATTCTTTCCCAGTACTTTTGACTATTTCAAGGGAGTTGTAACCCTCATGATCGACGAGATTCAGCTCGAAGCTGAAGAGCACATGACCGCCTCGGTGGAGCACGCCCGCGAGCAGCTGATCACCATCCGCACCGGCCGCGCCAACCCAGCCATGTTTAACGGCTTGGTCGCTGAGTACTACGGTGTGCCGACCCCGATTACCCAGATGGCAACCATCTCGGTTCCTGAGCCGCGCATGCTGCTCATCAAGCCTTATGAGCAGTCCGTGATGAATGAGATTGAGAACGCAATCCGCAACTCGGATCTCGGTGTGAACCCGACCAATGATGGTCAGGTGCTGCGCGTTACTATTCCGCAGCTGACTGAGGAACGCCGCCGTGAGATGGTCAAGCTGGCTAAGAGCAAGGGTGAGGACGGCAAGATTGCTATCCGTAACATTCGCCGCCGTGCCATGGAGCAGCTGAAGAAGCTGCAGAAGGACGGCGATGCTGGCGAGGACGAGGTCATCGCTGCAGAGAAGGAAATGGAAAAGATTACTTCCGGCTACATCGAGCAGGTGGACAAGCTCGTCGCCAATAAGGAAGAGGAGCTCATGGAGGTGTAGCCTCCACACACGAGCTTTGACTTGCCGCCGCGCCAGGCACCGACCAGCACGGCGGTCTTTTCTGTGTAGAGCTTAAGCACCCACGACTACCTGAGGAGCATGCGTGAGCACTGAGCACCCGAGCCGGATGCCGAAACCCAAGAATTCCGCGGGCCGAGACATGCCTGCGGCGATTGCCGTCGGCGTCGGCTTGGGCGCGCTCGTCGTTTTTGCGGTGTGGGCCGGGCCTTTGGTGTGGTATCTCGTCGTCGCCACCGCAGTGGGCTTGGGCATGTGGGAGGTTCTCACCCGGTTGCGGGAGCACTCCTACTATGTCCCGCGCACCCTGCTGATCGTTCTTGGCCAAGCCATGGTGTGGGTCTCGTGGTTCCTCAACGCCCCGGGCCTCGTTGCGGTGTATGTGGTTGCGGTTCTGGCGCTCATGTTCGGGCGCCTCTTCCACAACGGCAGGCACCGTCCGCCAATTAACTATCTCCGTGATATGTCGATGGGCATCTTCGTGCTGACCTGGATACCCCTCTTTGGCACGTTTGCCGCGATGCTTTCGCGGGTGGAGACGCCGTTTGCTTCGGGGGCGGCGTCGATTGTCGTGTTTATGCTCTGCGTGGTCGCCTCAGACACCGGTGGCTTTATCGCCGGCGTGATGTTTGGCTCGCACCCCATGGCCCCGGCGGTCAGCCCCAAAAAATCGTGGGAAGGTTTTGCCGGTTCGGTTGTTTTCGGAACCCTTACCGGCGCGCTTTCTTTCGCATTCCTGCTTCACCACAAGCCGTGGGTGGGCGCACTGATGGGATTGGGTCTTGTCTTTTGCGCCACCCTCGGTGACTTGGTGGAATCCCAGTTCAAGCGCGAGCTAGGCATCAAGGACATGTCTGCCTTGTTGCCGGGACACGGCGGCATCATGGACCGCTTGGACGGCATGCTGCCGTCCGCGATGGTGACGTGGGTGGCAATGAGCTTCCTTACCACCCTCGCACCTTAAGGCTTAGCGGCGAGCTTGCTTGCGCACCTGGCGGCGTAGCTCGAACATGCGCCAGCCGCCTACTAGGGCCATGATGAGCGCACCGGAGATGGCGCAGATGAGGTAGGTGACGCCGGCAGGGAACTGGACGGTCCAGTTAAGGAAGTTGAGCGGTACCTGGTGCTGGTTCTGCAGGATGAAAATGATGAGGACGATGAGCAGTAGGAAGCCCACGATCAGGGCGATCCACGTGCTGGCTGCGAAGGAGCCCTTCACCTTGCCATCATTTTTCTCCGCATAGTCCGAAGTTGTCGGAACCGGCTCTACTGGCCCTTCGGTCGCGGGGGCTTCCGCGGTGTAATCATTCAGCGGCTCCTCGGCCGGAGTGGTGGAGGGGCGGAATTCCTCGGGGGAGTTTTCTGGATTCGTCATGCATCTATTAAATAGGTTGAGATGTCACTTTCGCCACTCCAGCAGAACTTAGATTGGATAATGTGGCCGAAAACGTGGAAAATGGGCTCTACCATGGCTGAACCACTGAAACTGAATTTCTCCGCTCCGCGGCGCGGGCTACCCCCGAAGCACTTCGCGGACCTGACCGAGGCCGAGCGCATTGAGGCGCTCGCGGAACTTGGCCTGCCCAAGTTCCGGGCAAAGCAGCTGGCCAAGCACTACTACGTCCACCACACCGCCGATGTCTCTGAGATGACGGATATCCCGGCCGCCTCCCGCGAGGCGGTGCAGGAGCGTTTGTTCCCCACGCTCATGGAGCCCATTCGTCAGACCTCTACCGATGATGGGGAAACCACCAAGTCCCTGTGGCGTTTGCACGACGGCACTTTGCTGGAATCCGTGCTCATGCGCTACCCAGGGCGCGCAACACTGTGTATCTCCTCCCAGGCTGGCTGCGGCATGGCCTGCCCGTTCTGCGCCACCGGCCAGGGCGGGTTGGACCGCAACCTGTCCACCGCGGAAATCGTGGAGCAGTTTAGGCACGCTGCTCGCCTCATGGAAGAGGAAGGCGGGCGCCTAAGCAACGTTGTTTTCATGGGCATGGGTGAGCCGCTGGCTAACTACAAGCGCGTGGTTCACGCGGTGCGCCAGATTACCGGCGCTGACCTCACCGGTTTCGGCCTTTCCCAGCGCAATGTCACGGTGTCGACGGTCGGCTTGGCACCGGCCATCCGCAAGCTCGCGGATGAGGACTTGTCCTGCACCCTCGCCGTCTCCTTGCACACCCCGGACGATGAGCTGCGCGATACCCTCGTGCCAGTCAACAACCGCTGGCCGGTTGAGGAGGTACTTGATGCCGCTAAGTACTACGCCGATAAGTCGGGCCGCCGCGTTTCCATCGAGTACGCGCTGATCCGCGATAAGAATGATCAGGATTTCCGCGCTGACATGTTGGGCCGGAAGCTGCATGCGGCTCTGGGCTCCAAGGTTCACGTCAATGTGATCCCGCTGAACCCCACGCCGGGCTCGGAGTGGGATGCTGCCCCGAAGGCGCGCCAGGACGAGTTCGTTCGCCGCGTCATCGCGCAGGGCGTGCCGTGCACCGTGCGCGATACCAAGGGCGATGAAATCGCTGCCGCCTGTGGCCAGCTCGCTGCCGACGAGCGCGAGAGCGCTTAAGAGCTCTGCTTACAGTTTCCTAACAATAGTTTCGCCGGAGGAGAAAGCATTAATGGTTCTTGATACCGTTAATGCTTATGACTCATCCTTATCGCGAGGACTTAGCGGCAGATCCACGCACCCAAGCTTTAGCGGTGCGCGATCTGCGCAAGTCTTTTGGTTCTCAGATTGCCGTCAACAGCCTCAACCTGGATGTACCGCGCGGATCCATCTACGGGATAGTGGGGCCGAATGGCGCGGGCAAGACCACGATGCTGACCATGGCGTGTGGCCTCCAGCGCCCTGATGCCGGCCACAGCTTCATCGCCGGCCACAACGTGTGGGAAGAGCCCATCCCCGCCAAACAGGCCATGGGGCTGCTCATGGATGGGGCGCCGGTCTTTGACCGTCTCACTGGCGCTGAATACCTTCACTACCTCGGAGCCCTTCACAAGTTGGAGCGCTCCGAGTCGCTGCGCCGTGCGCAGGAGCTTCTCGACGCCCTCTCCCTCTCCGAGGCCGCCGATAAACGCATCGCGGACTATTCCGCCGGCATGACCAAAAAGATTCTCCTGGCCGGGGCCGTCCTGCACAACCCGGAGGTGCTTATCCTTGACGAGCCTCTGGAAGCCGTGGATCCGGTCTCCGGGCGCCTCATCCAGCAGATGCTGCGCGCCTATGCCTCCCGCGGCGGCACGGTTATTTTGTCCTCGCACGTCATGGAGCTCGTCGAGGGGCTGTGCGACCACGTCGCCATCATCAACGGCGGCCAAGTCATCACCGCGGGTCACGTCGACGATGTCCGCCAGGGCCAAAGCCTGAGCGATCTCTTTATCGCGGCCGTCGGCGGGCGGGACCTGGATGCCTCGAAGTTTGGGTGGCTGCGCTCGCCAGCGGCAGGTGACGCTGAATGACATCCACTCTGTTCAGCCTCCATCGCACTCTGTGGTGGCGAAGCGTTTCCTCCAACCCGGCGACGCTCATGATGGGGCTCATGATGCTGATCTACGGAGCAATCGGCCTCTTTTCCATCGCAGCCATGGTGTATGCAGATATCACCACGCCCGGACACGGCTACCAAGCACTGACCGTCGGCGTGGCGGGCGGCATGCTCATCTACGTACTCCTCGCTCTCTTTATGCCGGCGGGGGAGAATCAATTGAGCCCGACAACTCTGGGAGCCCTTCCTCTGACTCCCCGTGAGGTCCTTCCGGGCTTGTTCTTCTCCGGTCTGCTGACCACCCGCGCCATCATGTCGGTCGTCTTTTCCCTGGTGTATGCGATCATCGGCAGCATTTTCCTCATCCTGACAGGAACCGGGTGGGCTGCGGTGCCCTTCGTCGTGGGCATGGTGCTGTCGTGCGCGACGACCATCATCGTTGGCGAATGTCTTGGCCAAGTGGCTTCCGCTATCGCGGATTCCCAAAAGTCGCGCACCCAAATTGCGGCGATGGTGGTTATGGGCCTGCTGGTCTTTGGCATGCTGCAGGCACAGAGCGTCCTCGAGTCCTTGCCTCCGCTCGATTCGGTGGGCACCATCATGGCCTGGACCCCGTTGGGTGCCGGGGTGGGGTGGGCGCTCGCGCTTGCCGACGGCCACCTCATCACCGCCCTATCCCAACTACTGATCGCGGTGGGCAGCCTTGTCCTGCTGGTATGGGCATGGTCCCGTCAGATAGGCGGCCTCATGCGCAACCCCGGAACAGGCGGTGACGCAGCCAGCGAAGTGACGGGCAAGGGTGTGTCCAAGTTGGAGTTGGGCGCTTGGTCTTATTCCAGCCCGGCGGCGATGGAATACTCTCGCGCACTGCGTTATCTCACCCGCGATAAGCGGCAAACCGGCATGCTCTACACGATGCCTTTGTTTGGCGTGCTGACCCTATATCAGTTGTGGAAGGGCGATGATTTCACCGCATATTTCATGCTGTGCTTCAGCGCGATCGTGCTCTCTTCGCTCTTGGCTAATGATTATGGCTTCGATGGGCCGTCGAATTGGGTCCACATGGTGGCGCCGGTTGCTCCGCGTACCATCCTTCATGCGCGCCACCTCGCACACGTCACTATTCCCTTGATCGGGTTTGTGCTGCTTGCTGTAGTGGTTCTTGTCTTTAGCGACAACTTCACCTTGGGCATGTTGTGCACAGCTGTGGCTCTAGGCGTGTTCATTTCCACGGCGGCGGTGGGCTTGGGACTGACCGTGCTCAACCCTTATCCCTTGTCAGCCCCGGGACAGAACCGGTGGAATGACAAATCCGGCTATTCCGCTGGCGCTTTCTTCACGGCGTTCGTCGGCATGATGCTGGTGTGGGTGCCCGCGCTTCCCGGCATCGTGGTTTCTGCCCTCAGCTATGAGCGCGGCGGCTGGCTGCTGTATGCCGCTGTGATAGTTTCTCTGCTGGTTCCGTCACTTGTCTACGCCGCTGTCTGGCGCTTCGCCGGAAAGAGGGCGCAGGAGCGAACCCCGGAGATTTACGCCACGGTAAACCGTTACGTGAGCTAGGGGTTGAGCAGATAGTACAAAAGCTCCCTTCCCGCAGTTCATGAATGAACTGCGGGAAGGGAGCTTTTGTTTACAGCGAAGAAGCTTTAGTTAGCCACCGGCTTGGCAGCGTGGCGGCCGTCGGACACGCCGCGGAGGTGAGCGACGCGGGAGGGCTCAATGTTGAGGGCACGCAGCTCGTCATCGGTCAGGGAAGCGTAGACGTTGCCAACGGTCTTCTGCTCGTATGCCCAGTCCGGCTCCTCGTGGCCCACCGGCTTGTTGCGGGCAGTCAAGGTGCGTACCTGGGAGAGCTTCGGCTGTAGAGCGTAAATGACCAAGCCGAGGGCGATGAGGACTGCCAAGGCGATAAGCCAGACCGTCTCTACGTGGCCCTTGTGGTTACCAAAGTTATAAGCAAGCAGGAACGCGACGGACGTCCAGCCGGCGATCTGTACGCCCGAGCGGCTGATGCGGGACCAACCGAAACCTGCGGACGGGACGTCATCGGTGGATACGCCGTCGAAAACCTGCGATGCCGGCTTGTGGGAAGACACTTGCTCTCCTTTGCGTGTACATGCGGCCCGCCCTGGTTAGAACTAGTTGCGTGAGGCGAGCGCACGAAAATGCCAGTTATTCTGTGTAGTAGTTTAAATGATCCTGCCGGCAACCGCGATTAAACACCCCCGCTTATCGCTATCGGAGCGCACAGGACTCCGACTAGGGTTGACCGGCTAGGGTTGAGAGGGTGAGTACCCAACGCATTCTTATTCTCGGCTCTACTGGCTCGATCGGCACCCAGGCTCTGGACGTTATCGCGGATAACCCGGATAAGTTCACAGTCGTAGGCATTGCCGCCGGCGGCTCCAACCCGCAGCTCATTATCGAGCAGGCTCGTGCCCTCAACCTTTCGTTTGACCACGTGGCCGTCGCCAAGCCCGATGCGGCACGGACCGTCTCCGAGGCCCTCGGCGGCACCGTGCTCTCCGGCCCAGATTCCGCAGAGCAGCTGGTCCGGGCCATCGATGCGGATAAGGTCCTCAACGCGCTCGTCGGTTCAATGGGCCTAGCCTCCACGGTTGCGACTTTGGAAAAAGGCGAGCTTCTAGCGCTAGCGAATAAGGAATCCCTCGTCGCCGGTGGCTCCATCGTGACCCGCCTGGCGGGGGAGGGCCAGATTATTCCGGTGGATTCCGAGCATTCTGCTATGGCGCAATGCTTGCGCGCGGGCAGTGATGCGGAGCTTGATCACCTCGTCCTCACCGCCTCCGGTGGTCCCTTCCGAGGCTGGACCCGCGAGGAGATGTGGGATGTCACCCCGCAGCAGGCTGCCCAGCACCCAACGTGGTCGATGGGGCAGATGAACACCCTGAATTCCGCCACGCTGGTCAACAAGGGCCTGGAGCTCATTGAGGCCACGCTGCTTTTCGACGTCTCCCCAGAGCGCATCGAGGTCACCGTCCACCCCCAGTCCATCGTCCACTCGATGGCAACGTTCACTGACGGCTGCACCATCGCGCAGTGCTCGCCACCGTCGATGAAGCTGCCGATCTCCCTCGCATTGGATTGGCCGCGCCGCGTGCCGGGTGCCCAGCCGGCATTGGATTTTTCCACCGCGCATGATTGGCGCTTTGAGCCGCTGGATGATGAGGCCTTCCCGGCCGTTCGCTTGGCGCGCGAGGTTGCCGCCGCCGGAGGTACCCACGCTGCCGTGTACAACGCCGCCAACGAGGAGGCGGCCGCGGCCTTCTTGGCGGGGCGCATTCACTTCCCGGAAATTGTTGACGTTGTCAGCCACGTCGTGGATCAGGCCGCGCAGTTCGCTGGTGTACCCTCTAGCGTCGATGATGTCCTCGCCGTGGAAGGCGAGGCCCGCCGTCGCGCCAACGCGATGGTGGATTCGCTCGCTCGTTAGAAAGCCCTACGATCTATGGCAAATGTCCTCGGCATAGTTCTCTTCGCCTTGGGGATCGGCATCACCGTTGCCCTGCACGAGGCCGGTCACATGTTTAGCGCTCGTGCCTTCGGCATGCGTGTGCGCCGCTATTTCATCGGCTTCGGTCCGCGCGTTGCGTCCTTTACGCGTGGACACACCGAGTATGGCCTCGCTGCCTTCCCGGTGGGTGGTTTCTGCGATATCGCAGGCATGACGGCGCAGGATGAGTTCCTCACGGAAGAGGAAAAGCCCTATGCCATGTACACCAAACCGGCGTGGCAGCGCATCATCGTGCTGGCCGGCGGCATCACCGTCAACCTGCTTTTAGGATTTATTATCCTGCTGATCATCGCCATGACGACGGGCTTGCCCAACCCAGACGCGGATGTGCGCCCGCGCGTTGGCGAGGTGTCCTGCGCGGCGAATCAGAAGGCCGATGGCGAACTCGAACCGTGCCAGGGTGTAGGCCCTGCTGGTGAGGCGGGCGTGGAACCTGGGGACATCATTCTCGCGCTGAACGGCGAGACCATGGACTCCTTTGCGCAGCTTCGCGATACCGTCATGAGCTACCCCGGTGACACTGTCACCCTCAAAGTCGAACGCGATGGCGAGCCGCGTGACTTCGACATCACACTTGCTACAGTGACTCGGCTCAATGCCGAGGGGCAATTGGTGAAGGTCGGTGCCATCGGTATGAGCAACCAGATTATCGATATCAGGGAGACCTACTCCTTCGTCGACGCCTTCCCGGCGACCGCCCGCTACTCGGGCTATGCGCTCAACGCCACGGTCCAAGGAATCGCGCAATTCCCAGCCAAGATCCCGGGCGTGGTGGCCTCCATCTTTGGGCAGGAGCGCGATGTTAACGGACCAATGTCTGTGGTGGGAGCCTCCCGGGTGGGCGGCGAGTTGGTCGAGCGGAGCCTGTGGTCATCCTTCTTCATGATGCTGGCCACCCTCAACTTCTTCCTCGCGCTGTTTAACCTCATCCCACTCCCGCCGTTCGATGGCGGCCATATCGCCGTCATTATTTATGAGAAAATCCGCGACGCCCTGCGCCGCCTCATGGGCAAGGACCCGAAGGGGCCCGCGGATTACACCAAGCTCATGCCGGTGACCTATGTGCTGGCTTTCCTCCTCATGGCGGTGGGTGCTCTCATCATGATTGCGGACGTGGTTAACCCAATTCGGCTGTTTGGCTAGTGATCCACCTGCGGTGCGCGGTGCTAGAGTAGGGGCGTTAAAACCCAATTAGCAAGGAGCACACATGTCGACCCCTATTGGTCTTGGAATCCCCGACGGCCCGCCTCCCACCCTGGCGCCGCGCCGCAAGACGCGTCAGCTCATGGTTGGCCAGGTGGGCGTGGGCTCTGAACACCCGATTTCAGTGCAGTCGATGACCACGACGAAGACGCACGACGTCAACGCCACCCTTCAGCAGATTGCACAGCTGACCGCGAGCGGCTGCGACATCGTTCGCGTTGCCTGCCCGAAGACGGTTGATGCGGAGGCTTTGCCGGCGATTGCGCAGAAGTCCCCGATCCCGGTGATCGCAGATATCCACTTCCAACCCAAGTACATCTTTGCCGCCATCGATGCCGGCTGCGCTGCGGTGCGCGTCAACCCGGGCAACATCAAGGAATTTGATGGCCGCGTTAAAGAGGTGGCGAAGGCCGCCGGCGATGCCGGTATCCCGATTCGCATCGGCGTCAACGCGGGCTCCCTGGATAAGCGCATCATGGAGAAGTACGGCAAGGCCACCCCGGAGGCTCTCGTCGAGTCTGCGTTGTGGGAGGCCGGCCTCTTCGAGGAGCACGGCTACGGCGATATCGCCATTTCCGTCAAGCACAACGACCCCGTCGTCATGGTGGAGGCCTACCGTCAGCTCGCCGCTCAGTGCGACTACCCGCTGCACCTCGGTGTCACCGAGGCTGGCCCGGCATTCCAGGGCACCATCAAGTCTTCCGTCGCTTTCGGCGCCCTGCTCGCCGAGGGCATCGGTGACACCATCCGCGTGTCCTTGTCGGCGGATCCGGTCGAGGAGATCAAGGTCGGTGACCAGATCCTGCAGTCCCTCAACCTGCGCCCGCGCAAGCTCGAGATTGTTTCCTGCCCGTCCTGTGGTCGCGCACAGGTGGACGTCTACAAGCTCGCCAACGAGGTCACCGAAGGCCTCGACGGCATGGAGTTCCCGCTGCGCGTGGCTGTCATGGGCTGCGTGGTCAACGGTCCGGGGGAGGCCCGCGATGCCGACCTCGGCGTGGCCTCCGGTAACGGCAAGGGCCAGATCTTTGTCAAGGGTGAGGTCATCAAGACCGTTCCCGAGTCCAAGATCGTGGAAACGCTCATCGAAGAGGCAATGCGCCTAGCTGAAGAACAAGGCCTGGAAGCCGTAGAGGGTGCCAAGGCTGAGGTCCGCGTTACCAAGTAACCCACCTGCGGTGTGGGGCGGCCGTCTAGCCGCCCCAGGCTGCTACGCTGCTCAAGCATGAAGAGGTTCGTGGCGCTGCTCGGTGCGGCAGGTATCGCGGCGTCGTCATTGGTGGGATGCACCCCCAAGCCGGTGTCCGCACGTCCAGTTGCTGAGCAATTCCTGGAAGACATGGAAACCCGCAATAACGAGGACTTGGCGCAGCTTGTCGATGATGGCAGCACAGCTACGAACACGCTTGACGCAACCTTCGCGGGCCTGCAAGCGGAGGGGCTCGACGTCGAATTGACCGGGGTTGATCAACAAGAGGCCCAAGCTACCGCGCACTATTCGGTGACGTGGACCCTGCCTCGTAATCGTTCCCTGCGCTATGACACCTCGATGGCCTTAACGCGCAAGGAAAAAGACTGGACGGTGCGCTGGCAGCCCAGCATTATCCACCCCGATCTCGGCGCGCACCAACACCTCGAGTTGCGCTCAATAGCGCCAAAACGCGCCGGCGTGGTCTCATCCGATGGGGTGGAGCTTATGTCTCCGGGCTTGCAATACCGGCTGGTCGTTGACACCGACGCCGTTTCCGATCTGCACCCCATGGCGGCAAAGGTGTCCGGTGCGTTGAGCCAAGCTCGTCAAGAGGATGATTCCATCCCGGAGATTGACTCTGGTGAACTTGCCAGGAACCTCGAAGAGGTCGATGGCTCTTACTCGGTCGCCATGCTCAACGAGGGGCAGGCAGCGCGGCTGCGCCCAGTTCTGGAGAACCAGAAGGGGATTCGCTTTAACGAGGAACCGGCGCTCATCACGCGCGATACCGGCTTGGCCCCGGACATCCTCGCCCGCGTGCGCTCCATGGTCTCCGAGGAGGTCGACGGAACAAATGGATGGTCCGTTTCTGTTGTCAACGAACACGGAGCCGCGCTTTCCGACGTCGAGCATCATGAACCCGAGGCAGCTCCGTCCATCAAGGTATCGCTGGACTATGACGTCCAGCGTGCCGCGCAAGAAGCCGTCAATCAGCGTGCTGAATACGAGGCCATGCTCGTGGCCATGCGTCCTTCGACCGGCGAGATTCTAGCCGTGGCCCAAACCCCGGAGGCAGATAAGAAGGGCGATATCGCCCTCCAAGGCCAGTTCCCACCGGGTTCGGTGTTTAAGATCATTACGGCCTCGGCGGGCGTCGACAAGCAAGGCCTTTCCCCAGACTCTATCGTTCCGTGCCCCGGCACCATGGAGCTGTATGGGCGCACCGTCACCAACTACAACGGGTTCTCCCTTGGCTCGGTGCCGCTGCGCCAAGCCTTTGCACAATCCTGTAACACCACTTTTGCGCAGATCTCTACGGATCTGCCGAAGGGTGAACTGCGCGATGTGGGCAAACAATACGGGCTGGGTATCGATTATGAGGTGCCGGGCTTATCGACGCTCACCGGCTCCATCCCAGAGGGCGAGACACCCCTCGAGCGCACGGAATCCGGCTATGGACAGGGCCTCGACCTTGTTTCTCCCTTCGGCATGGCGCTTGTCTCTTCGACGGTTGCGGCGGGCAAGACCCCGACGCCGACGCTTATTGAGTCACGTGAGACCAAGGTGTCCGAAAAGGTCCCCGCGCCCAGCGAGGAGACCTTGACTCAGGTGCGGGACATGATGCGCCAGGTGGTGGCAAGCGGTACCGCCTCGGGGATGCAGGCACAGGGCACCGTCTACGGCAAGACCGGTGAGGCGGAGATCAATGGTGGCTCGCACGCCTGGTTCACCGGCTACCGCGATGACGATATCGCTTTCGCAACGCTGGTTGTTCTGGGCGGTGGTTCGACAATTTCTGTCAACATCACGGACAATTTCCTGCAGCGCCTCGACGCGCTCCGCGCGGAAGGCCACGGCGAGGTTGCGCCCGCACAAGAGCAGTAGCGTGCGCTCATTAGCGCGCCAGTGATGTCCTTTGTCGGGCGCTGGGAAAGAGGGCTACCATGAGTAGTTATGACTAAGCGCGCGATGCTGAAACAAGAAAAAGATACTCCCATCCGCAAGGTACCGAAGGATATTGAGCGCCCAGAGTACGTGTGGAAGGACTCGGTTCAGGAAGCCCAGGGTGAGCCATTCGTGCAGACCCCGGAGGTTATTGAGGCCATGCGTGAGGCCTCTCGGATTGCCGCCAATGCCCTCCAGGAGGCAGGTAAGGCCGTGGCTCCCGGTGTGACCACGGATGAGATTGACCGCGTGGCGCACGAGTACATGTGTGATCACGGTGCATACCCGTCGACTTTGGGCTACCTGGGTTTCACGAAGTCCTGCTGTGTCTCCCTCAACGAGATTGTCTGCCACGGCATCCCGGATACCACGGTGATTGAGGACGGTGACATCGTCAATATCGACGTCACCGCCTTCAAGAATGGTGTCCACGGCGATACGAACGCTACGTTCCTCGCTGGCAACGTCACCGAGGAACACAAGCTGTTGGTCGAGCGCACTAAAGAAGCGATGATGCGCGGCATTAAGGCCGCAAAACCGGGCCGTGAGATTAACGTTATCGGACGCGTCATTGAGTCTTACGCTCACCGCTTTGGCTACAACGTGGTCACTGATTTTACCGGCCACGGCGTGGGCCCCACCTTCCACAACGGGCTGGTCGTCCTGCATTACGATTCCATGACCTACCGCGACATCCTCGAGCCCGGAATGACCTTGACCATCGAGCCGATGATTAACCTGGGCTCGCTGGATTATGAGATTTGGGATAACGGCTGGACTGTCCAGAACACGGATGGAAAGTTCACCGCCCAGTTCGAGCACACCATCGTGATCACCGATGATGGAAACGAGATCCTCACCCTGCCGGACGAAGCGTAGCGTTTAAGTGTCAAGCACTTAAACGCTTGCCAAGAAGAAACAAAGCCCTCCACCTTCCCCGTGCAATACACGGTGGGGTGGAGGGCTTTGTGCTGCCAGTAAAGAGCGCTAACTAGAAGGAAACGTTCTTCAAAGCCTGGCCGACGTAGTCCGGGATTACGCCGGAGAATACAGCGTAGTTGTAGGCTGCAACGGCGGAGGAAACAGCAGCAGCGGCCACCATAGCGATGGTGCCACCACGCCAGAGGTCCAGCCACTGCGGAACCTGGGACTCATTCTTGGTGGAGCCGAAAGCGTCGGCACCATTACCGGTGATGTTGCCATCGGTCACGCTACCCAGCTTGGAGGAGAGGGAGCCCTCGCCCTCAGAGGAGAGAGCGGAGGACATCTCGGAAGAGGTAGCGTCCTTCTGGAGCTCCTCCTGAACCTGCTGCTCGGTCAGGCCGGAGCCCTCAACAGCCTCAGCGGCGGAAGCAACGGTGGTGCCAGCGAAGGCGATGGTAGCGGCGGTTGCAGCAGCAACGGCGGCGGTGCGGAATTTACGCATCTTGAGTAAAGCCTTTCAGAAAGTGGGTTAGAAGGGGAAGGGGAGAACTACATGCCGTACTTGAGGTAGTTCAGTGCCGGGCCAACCAGACCACCGGCGATGGTGATGATGGTGGCGACGATACCGATGCCGGCGAGGGCCTGTGCCCACTTCGGCTCACCGGAGATAGAAGACTTCTGGCCGAAGATGTTCTGGCCGTTTGCTTCCTTCTGGGCGTCGAGTGCCTTGCCCAGCTCGGAGGAGCCGCCTGCCTTCTGGTTGCCCTGCTGCTCGCCAGCAGATGCGGAAGAGTTGGTGGCGGAATCGTTGCTGCTGCCCTCTGCGGCGGAAGCAACGGTGGCGCCGCCGAATGCAACAGCGAGAGCGGTAGCACCAGCAATGGTGGCCTTGCGAATGCGCATAGTGTGAATCCTTTTAAACCTCGTAGGAACTGGAGTAACTAGGGTGTCCCAAGTCACTTGAGCGATTCTAGCGTAAACATTGGAGGGATTCACGGAATCTTCACCACTAACTTTCCCATTTCCCTCTTAGAGAGCTCTAGTTACTTAGCTACGTTCACAGCCACATTAAACCGCTAAGAAATGATCAAGCCAGCATCAAGATTGTCCCGAATCATTAGAAAATCGGGCATGCAAAAGCGCCCATCCTCAAGAAAAGAGGATGGGCGCTAGAAAAAGCGCGCTGAGCTAGTCAGCGTACCCGCAGCTTAATTAGCGGCGGAAGATCGGATCGAGCACGTGCTGCGGAACGATGTTGTTGTACACAGCGAAGTTGTAAGCAGCGATCAGAGCGCCAGCGATAGCGGTGCCGAAAGCAGCGAAGGTGCCATCGCGCCAGATCTCAGCCCACAGCGGGTTGTCTTCAGCCTTCTCCTTGCCGAAGAGATCCTCGCCGGAGACCTTCTTGTCACCCTCGGTAGCGTCGCCCCACTTGGAGGACAGGGTAGCGTCGGAGTCGTTCTCCTTGACCTTGTCGCCAGCGGAGGACAGCTCGGAGGAGGTGGTGTTGGTCTCGGTATCGGCCTCTGCAGCGAAAGCAACGGAGGTACCAGCGAAAGCAACGGAAACAGCGGTTGCAGCAGCAACAGCGGCGGTGCGGAAGTTACGCATGAAATTTAAGCCTTTCGGAAAAGTGTGTGGGGGAGACGTCTTAGAAGGACGGGCCGTGGACGAAGAAGTTGTAAACAACGCCGATCAGGCCAGCCACGGAAGCGACGGCGCTAGCGATGCCCAGGCCGTAGAAGGTCTTGGCCCAGGTCGGCTGATCGCCGAGGGAGGTGCAGTCCTGGTCGGTCTCGTCAGCGTCGCAGTGCTCGTGCTTGGAGGAGCCGAAGATGGCGCGGCCGTCAGCCTCAGTGCCCTTGTTGTCGTTCTCATCAACGTAGAACCAGTCACCAATCTTGGAGGACAGGGAAGCCTCGCCCTTGGTGCCTTCCTCGGAAGCGGAGGAGCCGTTCTCCTGGGAGGTGGAGGAGGCGTTCTCGTCCTGCGGAGCAGCGTCCTGTGCGAAAGCGACGGTGGAGCCGCCGAAGGTAACAGCGAGAGCAGTAGCGCCGGCGAGGGCTGCATTGCGGATACGCATATCAAAAGTCCTTAGTGTCGTACGTGCAAGGCCTCCGGTTGAGAGGTCTTGATTTACAGGGATAGGGATTAGTTTGGTATCCCCAAAACACACTGAGCCGGTAGAGAGTATCGGCTCGTTCCGGTGTCCGTAATTAACCTAGCCAACGGTCAGGCAAAATGCACGTCAGTTTGAGCGTTCTTTCATCGCCTGCCTGTTATCACCCCCGAAATGGGTGATTTTCTTAAAGGTTTCTGGCAGATGTTGTTGGGGTTAAGACGTGCTTGTAGCGGTGTTCAGCGGGAATAGTGAAATTAGTTCACTGCCAATGTGAAAAACGTCACTCATTTCGGTGTAACTTTCACTCTAGCCACTCTAGTCCCAAAACAGCGTTTTCCACTACTTCCGGCAGTGCCGGATGGATCCAATACTGTGAGCGGCCGAACTCGCGCATGTCCAGGTCGTAGCTCATCGCGGTGATCAGCTGCTGAATAAGCGTGGAGGCCTGTGGGCCCATGATGTGGGCGCCGAGGAGCTTGCCAGTGGCCCGGTCGGCCACGAGCTTGCAGATGCCCGTTGAGTCTTCCATGGCCCAGCCATAGGCAACGTCGCCAAAGTTTTGCACCTTTACGGTGACGTCGTAGCCCTCCTCGCGGGCTTGCGCCTCAGTGAGGCCGACCGTCGCAATCTGCGGGTGCGTAAAGACGGCGGCGGGAACGTGTTCGTGGGGCATGGGCTGGAGATCATCCGGGTGCAGCAGATTATGCTGCACTGCGCGTTGCTCCGCATTGGCCACGTGCTTGAGCATGTATGGAGATGAAACATCCCCGAGCGCCCACACGCCTTCACACGTTGTGCGGCCGAACTCGTCGACCTTAATGCGTCCGTCCTCGTGCATCTCGATGCCGCTGGCGGAAAGATCCATCTGGTCGCCGTTGGGTTGGCGGCCGGTGGCAACGAGGATGGCTTCTGCCTCCACGACGTCCCCGCTATCCAAGGTAAGGCGTACTCCGTCCTCGGTTTCATCGAGCGCTGTGGCGGTGCCGATGCGGACGTCGAAGCGCTTGCGTGCGATGTCGTTGAAGCGGGAGCTTAGGTCCTCATCGAGGAAACGGAGGAATTTCTCCGAGCGGTTGACTACGGTGACGTCGGTCCCCAGGCCGTCGAAGACGTGAGCAAACTCCATGGCGATATAACCGCCACCGACAACGATGAGGCTGCGCGGCTGCTTCTCAAGACGCATGATGTCTTCATTGGTGTGAACCGGGGCAGTGGCGCTGGCATACGGCTCGGGTAGCACGGGGCGTGAACCGGTAGCGATGACTATATTGTCACCGGTGATGATGTCCTCACCCGCCTGCAGGGTCTTCGGTCCGATGAACCGAGCGTGCTGATCAAAGACTGTAATATTGGGCGTTTCCTCGCCACGGCGGTACTCTTCGCCGCCCTGGGCAATCTGATCGATTCGGTTGTGGAACACGCGCTTGACGATGCCCTCCCAATCCACAGCATCCACGTGGGCGCTGAGCCCAAGGCGCGTGGCCTCGCGCGCGGCGAGCGCAACGTCGGCGGCGTAGACGTACATCTTCGTGGGGATGCAGCCTACGTTGAGGCACGTGCCGCCGAAGGTTCCCTTCTCAATGATGGCGATGGATTTATCGTCAAACTCGGGAGAGGGGATTGAATTTCCCGAACCTGTGCCGATGATGACGAGGTCAAAGTGCTGTGCGGAAGTCATGCCGATTATTCTAAAGGTTGACTAGCCGCAAACCGTGCAGGCTTTTAGGAGCGCGAGGCGCGGGAGGTTAATCCGTCTCAAGTGGTGCTACTGTGCTCAACCATTCCGCCGTGGCGGAGAGAGCGTCTTGTAGCGGCTCGGGACGCGAGAGAAAGAGATCGTGGCGCCCATTGTTGACAACGTGGAGCGTGTAGCGAGCACTGAGTTCTTTGGCCCAGCGCTGGCTTTGCCGTACATCAACGACAGTATCGGCGGTATTGGAGGACTCGCTGTATGGCCGGTTGAGCTCGGAGCGTCCAGAGGTTATAGTGAGCAGCGGGAGCCCAATGTTGATGCGGCCGGAGTGGATTGCGTCGAAGCCGCGGAAGACTGCTGCAACCCAACCCAGGAACTTGGGGTGTCCGCCCAGCGGCTTCAGGCGAAGATCGAAGTCCCAGTCGCCCTGTTCCCCGGAATGGACCGACTCCCCATAGGTTGTGAGGTCACCGGTGGGTATTTCGAGTCGTGGGGCGATGGCAGCGCCGGCATAGATAACGTGCTTGAGCGTCTCGTAGGTTCCATTCGGTATTCCCATCATGGCTAGCCAGGGGCTGTTGAACACGACACCAGCGATGCGGGCGAAACGCTCGCGATCATGGCGGCGAAGGCGATCGAGCCAGAGCGCGGTGATGGTGCCGGCGGTGGAGTGGCCCATGATGATGACACGCTGGTTGGGGATGGCATCGAGAGCTGCATTGAGATCAGCGTCGTAGTACTGCAAGTCGCTGATGTAGTGCCAGGTCTGACCGTCCCGTCGAGAGCGTCCGCACTTGCGCAGGTCGACAGCGTAAAAGGCATAGCCGAGCTCATAAAAGTAGCGTGCTACGTGGTCGTGGAAGAAATAGTCCGTCATCCCGTGGACCCACAGTAAGGCAGGGCGGTCATCATGGGCGTCGCCGCCGGGGCAGTAGCGCACGAGCGTCGCGCAGACATTGCCTTCGCCGTCAGGGTCGGTGCCGAGTACGAGTGGAGCGGCCTGGAAGTCGGGGCCGAGGATGTCTTCTGACCATTCGAGTTCGTTATGCGTCATGGGATTCATGATAGGTCGCGCGGCCAGATGCATCTGGCAGAGCGGAGCGCTGACGGGAAACACCCTGCACCACAAATGGGGTAACAAATTCGAAATCGGGCATTTATTTTTTCAGGAATGCCTATTTCGCAATAAGGGGCGTAAAGTGGAATTAATGCTTGACGGACCTTCCGCAGGGGTGGTCTGTATGCCAGCTTGGACCCTAGCATCGTCGAGCGCTTTCTCACCGCGCCCTGTGCACCCACATGTGCGGGGCATTTGACCACATCGAATACATCGACTTAAAGAGGTAATAAGTACAGTGTCCTCCGATAAGAAGACAGCACAAGTAGTAGACGAGGTTGAGGTCGCACTCATTGGTGCAGGTATTATGAGCGCCACCCTCGGCGCCATGCTGCGTGAGCTCGAGCCCAGCTGGACCCAGATGGTCTTCGAGCGCTTGGACGGCCCTGCGCTTGAGTCCTCCTCCCCGTGGAATAACGCTGGTACTGGCCACTCCGCGTTGTGCGAGTTGAACTACACCCCGGAGAAGAACGGCCGCATTGATGTTTCCAAGGCCATGAACATTAATGAGAAGTTCCAGGTTTCGCGCCAGTTCTGGTCCCACCAGCTCAACAACGGCATTCTGACGGACCCGAAGGCCTTCATCAATCCAGTTCCGCATGTGTCCTTTGCACAGGGTTCCATCCAGGTTGACTACCTGAAGCGCCGCTTCGATGCACTGAAGGATAACCACATGTTCCCGAACATGCAGTTCAGCGATGATGACGCTACTTTCCAGGAAAAGCTTCCTCTGATGTCGGAAGGCCGTGACTTCAACGCCCAGAAGGTCGCTATTTCCTGGACCGAAGTTGGTACCGACGTCAACTTTGGTGCCCTGGCGAAGCAGTTCTTCACCGCGGCTAAGGCAGCGGGTACCGAGATCCGCTACGGCCACGAGGTCGTTGACATCAAGCGCGATGGTTCCAAGTGGCGCGTGGTGGCAAAGAATCTGCACACCGGTGACTACGAGGCAGTCCACGCCAAGTTCGTCTTCGTGGGTGCAGGCGGCTACGCGCTCGACCTGCTGCGCAAGGCTGGGGTCCGTGAGGTTTCTGGTTTCGCAGGCTTCCCGGTTTCCGGTCTGTGGCTGCGTTCGAAGAACCCGGATCTGATTAAGCAGCACCACGCCAAGGTTTATGGCAAGGCTGCTGTGGGCGCTCCGCCGATGTCCGTGCCGCACCTGGATACCCGCGTCATTGATGGCGAGCAAGGCCTGCTGTTTGGCCCGTACGGCGGCTGGTCCCCGAAGTTCCTCAAGAAGGGCTCCTACCTGGACCTGTTTAAGTCCATTCGTCCGGATAACATCACCTCTTACCTGGGCGTTGCGGCACAGGAGTTCGGCCTGACCAAGTACCTGGTTACTGAGGTCCTCAAGGACTTCGACAAGCGCGTCGAGACCCTGAAGGAGTACGTCCCGAGCGCAGACCCGGCAGATTGGGAGACCGTCATCGCTGGCCAGCGCGTTCAGGTGATTAAGCCGGCGGGTGCACCGCAGTTCGGTTCCTTGGAGTTCGGTACCACCCTCATCAATAACCCTGAGGGCAACATCGCCGGCCTGCTCGGCGCTTCCCCGGGAGCGTCCATCACCCCGGCCATCATGGTGGAGCTGCTGGAGCGCTGCTTCGGTGAGCACATGATCCAGTGGGGCGATAAGATTCAGGAAATGATTCCTTCCTACGGCACCAAGCTCTCCAAGGACAAGAAGCTCTACAACGAGATGTGGGAGTACACGCAGAAGACCCTGCAGCTTGAGTCCAAGTAATTTCTCCTTTCGGCTCGTAGGTGCCTGCCTCGCAGGTAATTCTCAGTAACTGGCAGGGAGCGTCCAGTGCACCGGAACGCTCCACCAAGGAGAGCGCCCCATAATAATGGTGTGCGTTTGAGAGAGCGCATGCGAGAGAGATAGAGAGAACCCCAGCCGCGCGGGGCGGTCGGCCTGAGAAACCGACCGGGAGCGTGGCAGTGAAAGATAGAGACGCACCGCCGCCCCGAGACTCCGTTTCCTTTCCTACGGAGGCCTCGGGGCGGCGGTGTGTTTTCCTTTTCTTCTCTTACGTTCCGCAGTAGGTGAGGTAGCCTTCCGTGCCACCCGGTTGCTCGTATTCTGGTGCGGCAGTAAAGGGACGCGTGGTGGCGTGAAGCAAGCGGGGGAATTCTTCAGCATCGCTCAGTGCGGCCTCGACCAGACGCGGGCGGGGAATCACGCGGGGCACGGTTTGCTTGAGAGACTCGACGTTGGGGCCACTAGCACGGTAGGCATCAACAAATCGAGCGTCACCAAACATCTCATAGGCTTCTGCCGGTTCACCCGCCGCTGCGCTGATGAGATTGCGGTGGGCCTGCGTGAGATCCGGAGCGGACTGTGCAAGGGCCGCACTATAGTCCTGGAAGAGCTCATCGGGAATCTGCAAACGGTTCGCGGCTTCGCGGCGGCGCGCCTTTTCATAGCGCTCGCCAAAGGAATTGATGGCCTCCTGAGCCCAGGTGAGGGCGGCGTTGGGGGAGACGTCGAAAAGCGGCAGCAGTGATTCCGCCAACCGTGCAAGGTTCCATCCCAAGATGTCGGGCTGGCGCCCAAAGCGGTAGCGGCCCTGCGTATCGATGGAGCTAAACCAGGTATTGAGGTCATAGTTTTCCATGAACGCGCACGGCCCGTAGTCAATCGTCTCACCCGATAGCGTGGTGTTATCGGTGTTCATCACGCCGTGGATGAAACCCACCTGCATCCACCCGGCAACCGTCGCTGCCTGTGCGTCCATGACGCGGGTAAACAGCTCCCGGTAGTCGGCGCCAGGGTAGTGGCGTTCAATGGTGTAATCGGCGAGCTGTTGGAGCAACCCGGGGACCTGCGAGTGCGCGGCGAAGTGGAAGGAACCAACACGGATGTGGCTCGCGGCAACGCGCACGAGAACGCCTGCTTCCTCCACCATCTGGCGCTGAATGGGACGGCCGGTCCCGATGACCGCCAGCGACCGTGTGGTGGGTACACCGAGGGCGTGCATCGACTCGGAGAAGAGATATTCACGCAGCATCGAGCGCAGCGTGCCGCGCCCGTCAGAGCCATAGCGCGAGTAGGGGGTTAGTCCCGTTCCCTTGGCATGCAGATCCCAGAGGCCCGTGGGGTTGTGAGGTGTGGCGGGGCCGGTGACTTCGCCCAAGAGGAGAGCACGGCCATCACCCATTGTTGGGTTGTATTGGCCGAACTGAAAGCCGGCGTAGGCCATCGCGTGGGGAGTAACTGGCCCGCGGCCGAGGAGAAACTCCAGCCCGTCTTCGCTGCGCAACCAGTCCGGGTCGAGGCCCAGTTCGGCGGCTAGCTCTTCGTTGAGCACCACCATTTGTGCCGCTGGCTGTTCCTCGCCATGGCTCGCCGTGACCATGTGGGGAAGGCGTTGGGCGAATTCACTGTGTAGCTCAAAAGGGAGGGAAGCCTCAGACATCGTGTGACTCCAGTGTTCCGCGTACGCGAACGTGGACGTTGCCGCCGACCCAGATGTCATCACCGTCATCGTTGATATAGACGCGGCCGTCGCGCCTTACCTGGCGGCCTTGTGCCGCGGTATAGCAGGCTGGGACAGCGCCCTTGGCGCGCAGGAATTGGGCAGCGCCGCCGTTGAAGGAACCGGTGACGGGATCCTCGAATTGCCCGGTGATGGCGCGGACTACATAAGCGGGGTGATCATTACCGGTGAGCCCGACTACGCCCACTTTGACGCCCGGGGTGGGCGTGGGGCGAAGATTTTGCACGGCCTCGGCAGACTCGAGCTGGACTAGGCGCCAGCCGGGCCCGTTGTCTACCCAGCCGGAGTCAAGGATGCTGTCCTCGCCGATCCCGAGGGCGGCGGCTGCCTCAGCCCGCTCCTCATCACTAAGCGCCCCTTCACGCACCAAGGGCGGGGTAGCGAAGGCGAAGCGGCCCTCTTCCTGGCGCACGGTGACCAACCCAACTCCGCATTCCTGAATCAGGGTGCCGTTCTTTCCGAGTAGTTCCGCCGCCACGCGTGCGCTGCCCAGCGTCGGGTGGCCGGCGAAAGGAAACTCCTCGTACGGGGTAAAAATCCTCACTCGGTAGTCTGCACGTGGATCCGTAGGCGAGCACAGGAAGGTTGTCTCCGAAAAGTTTGTCCAGTGTGCGATGCGCTGCATCTCTTCGGTGCTCAAGCCGTCGGTATCCGCCACCACAGCAAGGGGATTTCCCGTAAACGGCCCAGTGGCAAAGACATCTACTTCAAAGAATCGGTGCTGCATGAGGCTTAAGTCTAGTCGCACCGGTGAGCAGGGAGGTCTACGCTGGGCTGCATGAGCGAAGCACTCTTTAGCCGCGTCGAACCTATCCAGACCATGGCGGATGGGACCGTCAAACAGGTCAACCCCTTCTCCGGAACGGAGGTGTGGACGGTGCCGGGACGTGGAAACCGTCCGCTCTCGCGTCCTGCGAAGGATCCGCAGCCCCTGACGGCCGATGCCATGACGCACAGCTGTGCTTTTTGCTCCGGGCGCATGTTAGACACCCCGCCGGAAAAGTCCCGCATCCTGGCTTCGGGGGAGATCCAGCGCGGGCTCCTTCCACACGAGCTGGACACAACCCAGCCGGTGTTTCGCCGGGTTCCTAACCTTTTTGAGATCGTGTCTTATGACTACTGGCATGAGAACTATGGCTTCACCATGGACCCAGACCTAGCTCAGCACAAGGAGAAATATGAAGCCGATGAGGCCGGGCGCCTGCACGTACTCAACGTGGTGCGCACCAAACTCAAGGCCGCGGGCAAAGACGCCGCGCTGGGCGACGACTCTCTCCTCGCCCTCGCCGATGGCTTCTTCGGTGGCGGGCACGATGTCATCATTTCTTCGCGCCACTTCGTGGAGGGGGCGGTCGACGACAGCCAGCTGGCTTCCTCCGGCACGCTGAGCCCCGATGAGCACTTTCTGCTCACAACCTTCACCGCGGAATCAACGCGCGAGCTCTACCAGCGAAACCGCTATGCCTCTTATGTCGCCGTGTTCCAGAACTGGCTGGCACCGGCGGGCGCGTCCTTCGACCACCTGCACAAGCAGCTCGTCGCGATTGATGCTCTGGGCATGGCAGCCCAGCAAGAAAATGCGATTCTACGTGCACACCCCAACATGTACAACGATTGGGCAGTTGGGTATGCGGCAAAGCGCAACCTTGTTATCGCAGAGAATGACTATGCGGTCCTCTTCGCCGGCTTTGGCCACCGCTATCCCACGCTGGAGATCTTCTCCAAGTCGCCCCGCTGTGAACCGTGGGAACAAACACCTGGCGAAGTCCGTGGAATGTCGGATCTGATCCATGCTGCACACGCCGCAGTGGGGCCGGATGTGGCATGCAATGAAGAGTGGCACCACCGCCCACCCAGCGTGGATCTGCCGCAGCCGTGGCGCGTGATGATCAAGCTCAGGGTATCGACCTTGGCCGGCTTTGAAGGCGGCACGAAGGTCTACATCAACACCATCGATCCATGGGGCTTGCGTGATCGCGTCGTGGACGCCATGTTCCGCCTTCGTGAGCGCGGAAAGATTGCCTCCGGCATCTCTATCGCCACTGAGTGCGAGCTCAAACGCAATAGTTTGCGTTATAACCCGCTGGTGTAATCAGTAACGTTTAGTCCACGTAGGTTTGTTCGCCGCCTGCGTGAAGATAATCGCGGAGGTACGGCAGGGCGAGAGCAACCGTGCCGTGCCGTGGGGCATCGATAAGCCCCTGCTCTAGCAAACGCGCGCGCACTTCACTGAGAGACGTCGTCGTTGTCTTCAGCTCGTGAGCGATAGCGCCAGATGTGGCCGTCCCCGCCTCATCTGCGATATCAGCCAGCGCGTGAAGGTACTCAAGTTGTCGTTGGCTGAGCGCACGTACCGCAGGATCGTGCACTTGGGTTCCCATTGTCGTGATTGCCTCACCAAGAACTGCGTCGACGGTTGTTGAGGAAATGGTCGTCTCACTGGCTTGGGATGCAGCGTTCCAGGCCAAGTACCCGATGAGCTGGATGAGGAAGGGATAACCGTGGCTCGCTTCAGTAGCGCGGTCGGCGGCTTCGTCGTTGAAAGCAATCGAAGTCAAAGCTGCCGTATCTTTGAAAGCGCTGGTCGTAGCTTGCGGGTTAACAGGTCCTAGGTGAAATCTGCGGGCACGGCGCAGAAACGTTGTTCCCGGCAGGTGTAGAAGCTTGTCAACACCGGCAGTAAGCCCTGCCATCACGATGGAAACGTCGAGTTCATCGCGAACAAGATGCTGGAATGCGACTGCGATTATCTCAAGGTCATGAGGATCGGCGTCCTGAATCTCATCGATAGTAAGTAGAATTCCGCTGTCTCGGAGATGAGCGGAGAGTTCGCGCAAGCGCGATTCTAATGTTGGCACTGGTGGCGTACCAATCTCTTCAGTACCAATGCCACCGAGGCCCGCTATACGTATGTCTTTGATTCGACGGGTTGATGGAGAAGCCAGCTGGTTGATCTTTTCTGGGATGATGGAGTCGATGAGCTGAGTGACTGAATTGCTTCGACCACTGACTCGAATAACAGCCCATCCTTGTTGGGCTGCGATGTCCTCGAGCTCAGTCAACAGGACCGTTTTGCCCATCCCACGATGACCGCTAATAAGCATTGCGCGATTAGGGTTGCCAACTCCGCCGTCGAGCCCAACCGTGAAGTCATTGAGGACCGCACTGCGGCCAGCCCACTTAAGTGGGCTGGCACCAAAGGTTGGGCGAAAAGGGTTTCCAGTCATGCTGGAAGTATATAGCAGGCAGATAAATTGATAAATAGATAAATCGGCGAGCGTAGATAAATTGATAAATAGATAAATCAGACCACGAGCACCAGCTCGCTGCCGCGCAGTTCGGTATTCATGCCCGCCGCCTGGGCTACGCGGGCGGCATCCTCGAGGGAGGAGACGCTCTCACCCTGGAGGGCGAGTACGCGGGCGAGCTCACCCTTGTAGTGCTTGTTGAAGTGGGAGACCACCTTGCGCGAACCATCCTCCTGCACCGTTTCCACGCGCACCGTGGCGACGTCCTTGAGCTTGCCCAACTGCTGGTAGGTGCCCGAGCGCATGTCGATGAGGAACTCGCCTGCGGCTACTAGCGCGCGCAGCTCATCGGTGATGGCCGTACCCCAGCGTGACTTGAGAGTCTTCCCACCCAACTTGGTGCCACCGGAAAGCCGGTAGTGCGGGATGAGATCATCGGCGCGCAGCAACCCGAAGAGCGCATCACCCACAGCGAGGTGTTGACGTGCGGCTGGGGGAAGGGAGGGGGAATCGAGGGCGTCGTACAGCACGCCCGTAAACCGCTCCAGCGCGGGCATGGTGGGGGAGGACGCCAACTCGCGGTTGGACTCGGCTTCCCCACGCAGCTTTTCCGAGAGCTTGAGCACCTTTTGCGCCTCGTCGAGGGGCAAAGAAGACAATTCAGCAGCGATTTCTTGGCGTATTGGATTCAGCGCGGGGAAAGAGAGCTCTTCCCAGTTGAGGGGCGCGCCGCTGCCGCCGTGTGCTTTGGTCTCAGAAGGAGGGAGGATGATCAGCATGGCTACATGCTAGCGATGTAGACTGAGCAACCATGATTACACGTCTTTCTGAGCTTTTCCTCCGCACTCTTCGTGAGGATCCGGCTGATGCCGAAGTCCCCAGCCACAAGCTTCTCGTCCGCGCAGGCTATGTGCGCCGCGTCGCGCCGGGTGTGTACACCTGGTTGCCATTGGGACTGCGCGCCATGCGCAAGATCGAAGACGTTATCCGCCAGGAAATGAACGCCATCGGTGGCCAGGAGATGCTCTTCCCGGCGCTGCTGCCGCGCGATCCTTATGAGCAGTCGAACCGCTGGACGGAATACGGCGATAATTTGTTCAGGCTTAAGGATCGCAAGGGTGCGGACATGCTGCTGGGCCCGACCCATGAGGAGATGTTCGCCACTGCGGTGAAGGATATGTATTCCTCCTACAAGGACTTCCCGGTCACGCTGTACCAGATTCAGACGAAGTACCGCGATGAGGAACGTCCGCGCGCTGGCGTGCTGCGCGGCCGCGAATTCACCATGAAGGACTCCTACTCCTTCGACATGACGGATGAGGGGCTCGATGAGTCCTATGCCCGCCACCGCAAGGCCTACCAGAACATCTTCGACCGCCTAGAGATCGATTACGCGATCTGTAAGGCCACCTCCGGTGCGATGGGTGGCTCGGCCTCCGAGGAGTTCCTCGCCGTGTCCGAGGTGGGTGAGGATACCTTCGTTCGCGCCACGGAGGGAGACTACGCAGCCAACGTGGAAGCAGTAGTGACCCAGGCGCCGGAGGAGATTCCCTTCGACGGTCTGCCGGAGGCACAGGAGCACGAGACTCCGAAATCCGAGACCATCGAGTCCCTGGTGGAGTGGGCTAAGGGTGCTGGCATTACTGTCGACGGCCGCGAGGTCACCGCAGCGGACACC
Source organism: Corynebacterium sp. HMSC055A01 (assembly GCF_001809405.1). Taxonomy (NCBI): domain Bacteria; kingdom Bacillati; phylum Actinomycetota; class Actinomycetes; order Mycobacteriales; family Corynebacteriaceae; genus Corynebacterium; species Corynebacterium sp. HMSC055A01. The sequence goes on from NZ_KV797595.1 coordinate 193,803, forward strand.
CTCAAGTGCATGATGATCAAGGTGGCTGCGCCCGCGGCCGCTGAGGAAGAGAAGAAATGGGAGCTGGCCGCCGTCCTTATTCCGGGCGACCGCGAGCTGGATGAAAAGCGCTTGGAGGCTTCGCTGGAGCCGGTCGAGTTTGAGCTCGCCGGCGAGGGCGACTTCAAGAAGAACCCCTTCTTGGTCAAGGGCTACGTTGGCCCGCGTGCCCTCAACGCTCACGACGTGAAGGTTTATGCCGACCCGCGCGTAGTTTCCGGTTCGTCGTGGATTACCGGCGCGGATGCCCCGCAGCGTCACGTCGTCGGCTTGGTGGCCGGCCGTGATTTCACCGTGGATGAGTTCATCGAGGCCGCGGAGGTCAAGGAAGGTGACCCGGCGCCGAACGGTCAGGGCACTCTGACCCTGGAGCGCGGCATTGAGTTGGGCCACATCTTCCAGCTGGGCCGCAAGTACACCGAAGCATTCGACGTCCAGATTCTGGATGAGAATGGCAAGCGCGCCGTGCCGACCATGGGCTCCTATGGCATTGGTGTCACGCGCATGCTCGCCGTGCTGGCGGAGCAGCGCCACGATGAGAAGGGCCTCAACTGGCCAGTGGCCGTGGCCCCGTACCAGGTGCACGTGGCCGTGGCGAACAAGGACGCCGCTGCCCTCGAGGCCGGTCAGAAGCTGGTGGAGGACCTAGATCGCGCTGGCATCGAGGTGCTTTTCGACGACCGCCCCAAGGTTTCCCCGGGCGTGAAGTTCAAGGATGCGGAGCTGCTGGGTATGCCCTTTATCGCCATCCTGGGCCGCTCCTTCAAGGACGGCATCATTGAGTTGCGCATCCGTGGCGGCGAAACCCGTGAGGTCCCCGCAGACTCCATCGTGGACACCTTAACGGAGCTCATCCGCGGCTAGGTGCGTTAAGCGCGTAGGCTCGCGGGTATGAGTTCTCACCACCCCGCACTGGCATATTCAATGGCTGCAGCACTCTCTGCCATGGGAGTGCTGCATTTTGCTAAGCCGAAGCCCTTCGAGTCCATCATCCCGCCACAACTTCCAGGGTCGGCTCGCTTCTACAACTTCACCTCTGGCGCCTGGGAAGTGGTTACCGGTGCGCTCCTGGCGAACCCATCGACGCGGCCTGCAGGCGGCCTTTCAGCCCTAGCTTTGCTCGCCGCCGTGTGGCCGGCGAACTTCTACCAGGCCTACAGGGACTTAGAAAGCGGCAAGGCATCAACCGGCAAGAAGATCTACCACGCGGTGCGTCTGCCGTTGCAGATTCCGGTCATGCGCTATGCCTGGTCGCTGTACGCCGAAAAGAACGCCAAACGTCGGTAGCTCAGGAAAATCGAGCCCGCGAGGGAGGAATTAAGCTGCACTGATGCGGTGAGATTGGGCGGCTACAGAAATAAGCCAGCTTCGCCATTCAGCATTGGGTGCCGCTTGGTTGGGCGCCTCCTGTGAGGCGGCGGAGGCCCATGTCACCGTGTCACTATGCGCGACGTCGTCAAGGAACGCGCGCGCTGAGGCGGCGTCTACGGGCAGCTCACCGGAGGACGAGGTGTAGGCCGCTGCGGGCTGTGGCACTGGTCCGATTTTGGCTACTGCTTCTTGGAGTGCGAGGACGCGGCTCTCGTGCAGAGCGAGGCGCTCATCAACCAGCTCTTCGACGTCAGGTGTGACATAGGAACGAGCAAAGTCCAAGGCATACACCTGCTGGTATTCCCAGTCCAAGAGTTCGGTGGCGAGGTCAGCGTCACCCTCCGTCAGCTCCGGCACAGCGCCCGGTTCATCGGTGGAGCGGGCCTCCATTGCGATGGCTTGGGCGACGAGCAAGGGCCGAGATTCCGGGGAGACCGCGTCAAGCTGCTCCTCAGTCGATGAAGAAGCTGCGGCAAGCACGGCAGCCGCATCGGTGGCCTCGTGTGCTTCACCCTCACGATTCACTTCGCAGGAGCGCGGAACGTGTCCTTCCTCGTCGCGGCCGCAGAGGCGCTCAATTTCGGAGTAAAGCTCGTCTGCGTGCTGCGCGCGCAGGGACGCGGCATCGGGATCGAGTTTCTGCAGTGCGTGGGCGTCGGCGCTGGCATCGTGAGCCAGAGAGGTCAACGTAGGGTCTGCATGGGGGCCAAAATAATCCACGATCGCGTCGGTGGCTTGGCAGCCGCCCAGCCAGGGGGCGGCGCAGACTAAGAGGGTGGGCACAACTACTCGGCGGTTCACGCGATAGACCCTACCCGGGTGTCCTAGTCTAGAGCGCATGGCATTCCCAACACCCGCGCAACTAACCGAAATCCTGCAGCCTGTCGCCGCCGCGCGCGGCCTCGACATCGAGGACGTGAAGACCACTCGTGCAGGAAAGAAATCTCAGGTCATCATCCGTGTTGACGGTGACGAACGCCCAAGTTCCGATCTCATTGAGGAGCTCTCGCAGGAGATTTCGGCGCTCTTTGATGCACAGGAAGAGGCGGGCACCCTCAACTTTGGCGCGGGTTACACCCTGGAGGTGTCGACGCCGGGGGTGGACTTTCCGCTGAGTGCCCCGCGCCACTGGCGCCGCAACCAAGGGAGGCTCGTGGGCTACGTGCTCACCGAGGAACCTGGCACGACCCGCGTCGCCCGTATCGGAGCGCTGTCCGAGGATGAAGAATCCGTGGCGCTCATCACCACTGTGAAAAAGGAGGTGCGCTATCAGGTTGAGCGATTGGAAAATCTAAGCCGCGCAGTGGTAGAAATTGAATTTGCCCAACCTTCAGCCATGGAGCTGGAGGCGGCACAGCAGACGTTCGACTTCGCCGAGCAGAACTCGGCAACCCGAGAGGACTAACAAGTGAATATTGACCTAGAGGCACTTCGCACGATTCAGCGCGAGCGCGGCGTCCCGGTAAAGGACCTGCTCGAAGCGATTGCGGGTGCCCTTTTGTATTCCTACCTGGATCACCGTGCCGAGTCAGCCGAGACCAAGGCGGAAGGTACGAAGTCTCGCGTCGACATCGACGCCGATAGCGGTGCTGTCACCGTCGTCGTGACCGAGAGTGATCCGGAGACTGGAGAGGTCATCAGTGAATACGACGACACTCCCGACAACTTTGGGCGCATCGGCGCGCAGGCGGTCCGCGATGCCATCCTGCGTAAGCTGCGCGAGAATGAGGCGGAACGAACCTACGATTCCTATTCGGAGCTCACCGGAACGGTTGTGTCGGGCGTCGTCCAGCGCGATATTCACGCGAACAAGCGCGGCGTCGTCGTGGTGCAGCTGGGTACCGAACACGACTCGCAGGATGCTTTCCTGCTGCCCGCCGAGCAGCTGCCGGGGGAGAAGCTCGAGCATGGCGACCGCGTTAAGGCCTACGTCGTGGGCGTGAACCGCACCGGAGCCAAGGTGCAGATCACGTTGTCGCGCACTCACCCTGAGCTGGTGCGTGGCCTGTTCGAGCTGGAGGTCCCAGAGGTTGCTGATGGCTCGGTTGAGCTCATTGCTATTGCCCGCGAGGCTGGCCACCGCTCGAAGGTATCCGTGCGCGGTCACGTTAAGGGGCTCAATGCCAAGGGCGCGTGCATCGGCCCGAAGGGTTCGCGCGTGAGCAACGTGATGCGTGAACTTGGTGGTGAGAAGATTGACATCATCGATTTCAACGAAGACCCTGCCGTCTATGTGGGCAACGCTCTTGCTCCGTCAAAGGTCGTGCGCGTAGAAATCCTCGACTCGGAGGCGCAAGTGGCCAAGGTGACTGTGCCGGATTACCAGCTCTCGCTCGCAATCGGTAAGGAAGGCCAGAATGCCCGCCTCGCGGCGCGCCTGACTGGATGGAAGATTGATATTCACTCTGATGCCGCTCGCGATTAGCTTTCCGACGGGCCTGCGGTGGGATTAAAGGTTTGGCCCGTTTTCGCGTAGAGTAGACAACGGCCCACATGCAGGAATGCTGTGGCGCAGGAATAGTGGCGATACGACGTAAGGAGTTGGATGTCTCAAGGACAGCGGCTCCGCACGTGTATTGCTACGCGTCAAAAGCATCCCGACACGGAACTGCTCAGGGTGGTCGCCGATAGGGACGATCCTTCAGGACGCCGTGTTGTTCCGGATCCAGGCCGCCGCCTTCCCGGTAGGGGAGCGTGGATTATACCGGATCTGGAAGCAGTAGAGCTGGCGGAGCGAACCCGTGCCTTCAGGCGCGCGCTCCGATTGTCCACAGACGTGGACACAGGTCACGTACGTGAGTACCTCGCTGCTCAGCAGCAGGTGCAGTCGGCGGGCAAGCGTCCGTGCGACCCAGAGTTAAAAAGGAAGACCGAACACTGATGAGCGCACAACGATGAAGCAGCATCAGCGATGAAAGTCCATAGCCATTAACTAGGGGTCAAGCCGTGTTCCGCGGCCTTGGCTCCTAGAAAGATTAAAGAGGAGACAAGTGCCCGGAAAGCTACGTGTACACGAGTTGGCAAAGCAGCTCGGTGTAACCAGCAAGGAACTGCTCGCCACGCTGAAGGAACAAGGCGAGTTCGTCAAGACCGCATCCTCGACCATCGAACCGCCGGTGATCAAGAAGATGCGCGCACACTATGAAGCAAAGGGTGGCAACGACAAGCCCGCAGACAAGAACGCGTCTGCAGCTACCCCTGCTTCCGCTGCCAAGAAATCTGCTGCCAAGAAGACTGCAGAGAAGAAGCCGGCGGAAAAGAAGCCAGCAGCCACGCCAAAGCCTGGCCCCAAGCCGGGTGGTGCCCCGAAGCCAGGTGCTGCTCCGACACAGAGCGGCGCCCCCAAGCCGGGTGCCGCTCCCAAGCCGGGCGGTGCCCCGAAGCCGGGTGGCGCTCCCAAGCCCGGAGCACAGCGCAAGGGCGGCGAACGCGCAGTTACCCCGCGTTCCATGCCGAAGCCTGGCGGTACCCGCCGCGTGGCCAATAACCCGTTCTCCACGGGTAGCTCCAGCGATCGACCCAGCCCAGGGCCGCGCCCGGGCGGAAGCAAGGGTCAGCGCTCTGGCGGCAAGCCTGGAGATAACCGCGGCGGTAAGGGCGGCGCACGCCCGCAGGGCGATGGCAACCGTGGTGGACGTCGTCCTTCGCCAGCGATGATGCCTTCGCATCCGAATCCGGCCAGTATGCCGTCGAAGGCCGCAGGTAGCGGCGGTGGCGGTCGCGGTCGTGGCGGCCGCGGTGGTGGCCCAGGCCATGGCGGTCCAGGCCACGGAGGTTTCCGTGGTGGACGCGGCGGACGCCGCGGTGGCACCGCTGGTGCATTCGGACGTCCCGGTGGCGCACCGCGTCGCGGTAAGAAGTCGAAGCGTCAGAAGCGCCATGAGTTTGAAGAGCAGCAGAAGCATGAGGTAGGCGGCGTACGCTTGCCTGACGGCGGCGGTAAGGTTGTTCGCCTTCGCCGCGGTGCTTCCCTGGCTGACTTCGCCGAGAAGATTGGTGCGGATCCCGCAGCATTGGTGCAGGCGCTCTTCAACCTCGGTGAGATGGTGACCGCTACGGCCTCCGTATCTGAGGACACCCTGCAGCTCTTGGGCTCGGAGATCAATTACGAGGTCCAGGTTGTCTCCCCTGAGGATGAGGACCGCGAGCTGCTCGAATCCTTCGACCTGCAATTTGGTGAGGACGAGGGCGGCGAAGAAGCCCTTGAGAAGCGCCCGCCAGTCGTGACCGTGATGGGTCACGTTGACCACGGTAAGACCCGCCTTCTGGATACCATCCGTAAGACCAACGAAGGTGCGGGCGAGGCCGGCGGCATTACGCAGGGCATCGGCGCCTACCAAACCACGGTGGACGTTGAAGACGGTCCGCGAACCATCACCTTCCTGGATACCCCGGGTCACGAGGCGTTTACCGCCATGCGTGCCCGCGGTGCTAAGTCCACCGACTTGGCCATCCTGGTGGTTGCTGCTGATGACGGCGTTATGCCGCAGACCATCGAGGCAATCAACCACGCGAAGGCAGCGGATATCCCTGTGGTCGTCGCGGTCAACAAGATTGATAAGCCGGAAGCTTCCCCGGACAAGATCCGTGGTCAGCTCACTGAGTACGGACTTGTTCCGGAGGAGTACGGCGGCGACACGATGTTCGTGGATATTTCTGCGAAGAACAACATCAACATCGACGACCTGCTCGAGGCTGTCATCCTGACCGCGGATGCTTCCCTAGAGCTCACCGCTAACCCGGACATGGACGCGCAGGGTTCTGCGATCGAGGCTCACCTCGACCGCGGTCGAGGCCCGGTGGCTACGGTCATCATCCAGCGCGGTACGCTGCGCATCGGTGATTCCATCGTGGTCGGCGATGCCCATGGCCGCGTGCGTCGTATGCTCGACGAATTCGGTAACGATGTGGAAGAAGCCGGTCCGTCCCGCCCGGTCCAGGTGCAGGGTCTCAATGGCGTACCAGGTGCCGGCGATAACCTCTTGGTTGTTGAGGACGACCGCGTGGCTCGCCAGATTGCCGCACAGCGCGATGCTCGGAAGCGTTCCGCACTGCAGGCGAAGGCGCGCAAGCGCGTCTCCCTCGAGGATCTGGATGCCGTGCTCAAGGAAACCTCGACGCTCAACCTCATCCTCAAGGGCGACAACGCCGGTTCCGTCGAGGCACTGGAAGACGCCCTCTTGGATATCGAGGTCGACGACGAGGTACAGCTCAACATCATCGACCGTGGTGTTGGTGCGGTGACGCAGACCAACGTCACTTTGGCTGCGGCCTCCGACGCCGTCATCATTGCCTTCAACGTTCGCGCTGAGGGTAAGGCAACCGAGGAAGCCAACGCCGAGGGCGTTGATATCCGCTACTACACGGTGATTTACCGTGCTATCGAAGAGGTCGAGGCAGCGCTGAAGGGCATGCTCAAGCCCATCTACGAGGAGCGCGACACCGGTGCAGCGGAGATCCGCGCGCTGTTCAAGTCCTCCGCGGTCGGCACCATTGCCGGTTGTATGGTCACCGAGGGCAAGGTCAAGCGCAACGGCAAGGTGCGCCTCGTGCGCGACGGAAACGTCATTACCTCCGATGCCAAGATCGAGTCCCTGCGCCACGAGAAGGATGACGCCAACGAGATTAACGCCGGATATGAGTGCGGTATGGTTCTGTCCTACCCGGATATCCAGGTAGGCGATATCATTCAGGCCTTTGAAGAAGTCGAGGTCCCGCGCGACTAGCCGCACCTGAGTTCTTCACTCAGTAACAGAGCTCAGTACTAAAGCCCAGCCAGGAGAGATTCTGGCTGGGCTTTACTCGTTTCGGCCGAACGGCGGCGAATCGGTATCCTAGACTAGTTGCCAGCAACCGTACGCAAAGGAGCTTCACCATGGTTGATCACGCACGCGCCGCACGCATGGCTAAGCGCATTCAGACAATCGTTGCGAGTGCGATTGAACGCCAGATTAAGGATCGCCGCCTTGAACTGGTTACCATCACAGATGCCCGCGTTACGGGTGACCTGCATGATGCCACCGTGTATTACACGGTGCGCGGAACGGATATTGATTCCGAGCCGAATTTTGACCAGGCGGCCGAAGCTCTTGCGAGGGCCAAGGGCCAATTGCGCAAGATCGTGGGTGATGAGCTGTCCGTTCGCTTTACCCCGACCTTGTCTTTTGAGCTCGATACCGTCCCTGAAGCCTCCGCTCACATGGAGGATGTGCTTGCACGCGCACGTGCACGCGATGCAGAACTGGCCAAGCTGAAGGAAGGCGCGAAGCCGGCTGGGGATGCGAACCCGTATAAGACCTCGGATGAGGAAGAAGACTAAGTGTCACGAACCAACTACGAAGCCGCAGTTGATGCGCTGGTCCAGGCCAGCAGCATTTGCATCATTACCCACTTGCGCCCCGACGCCGACGCCGTTGGCTCTGCGGCCGCCCTCACCTTGGCGCTTCGTCAGCGCGGTAAGCAGACCCGCACCGTGATTGGCCAGCGCCGAGACATTTCCGCCAACCTGTTTTCCATTCCCACCGTGGATGAAATCGAGTTGGTGGATGAGCTCCCGCAGGGCTATGACCTTTATGTCACTGTGGACTGCGGATCGATCGACCGGACTGGGTCGGTAGCACGGGACATTGAGGAGATGGCGGCCGTTGGGCGCGTCCTGTGCATCGATCACCACGCTTCTAACGATGGCTTTGGTGCGATCAATGTTGTGGATCCGGTATGTGAGTCCACCACGGTGGTGTTGCTCGATATCTTAGATAGGCTGTCCATTCAGATTGATCGCGTCATCGCGCACTGTCTGTACGCCGGGCTAGTGACCGACACAGGTAACTTCCGGTGGGGCCGCCCAGCGATGCACGATATTGCCGCGCGCCTGATGCTCTATGGGCTTGATACCAAGCAGATCGCGTTGGATCTTATGGATGCCAGCACCGCCGATGACCTGCAGATGATTGGTCGCGTCCTCTCGGGCCTCAGGATCGAAGCAGCGGGAGAGCACCGCCTCGCTGTCCTCTTCGTGCCGCATGAGGAAGTCAGTACGCACGCAGATTCCGCGATCGAGTCCTTCGTCGACTATGTCCGCGCCCTGAAAGGCACAGACATCGGGGTTGTGTTCAAGGAACAGGCCCCTGAAGTGTGGGCGGTGTCTTTGCGCTCCTCAGCAGTGAACTGTGCCGAGGTGGCCCTCACCTTTGGCGGAGGAGGCCATATTCCAGCCGCCGGCTATACCGCGCACGGCACGCCTGAGGAGGTTATTGCGCAGCTGGTAGGTGTGTTGTCTTAAATGGCTTGCGAGCAACCCGTCAAGGTTTCTGCGGCGGAAGTCTTCCGCCTTGCCGTGCCCGCTTTGGGTGTCTTAGCGGCCATGCCGCTGTATTTGCTTCTGGACACCGCGGTAGTGGGACGGTTGGGCGCGCAGGATCTGGCCTCGCTGGGGGCTGCGGCCACGATCCATTCGGTGGTCACTACCCAGCTGACCTTCTTGTCCTATGGCACAACCGCGCGTGCTTCGCGTTTGTTCGGCGCAGGCAAACGTGAGGAAGCTGTAGCCGAAGGCGTTCAGGCCACGTGGGTTGCGGTTGGCGTCGGCCTGGTCCTAGCGGTCCTTATGTGGCTCTTCGCCGGGGGCTTTGCCTCCTGGTTGACCGGCAACCCCGAAACGGCGAAGGGAACCGCACAGTGGCTGCGCATCGCCGCCATCGCGATTCCCTTTACCCTCATCACGATGGCTGGTAACGGTTGGATGCGAGGGGTACAAGACACCCGCAAGCCCTTGTATTTCACACTTGCCGGCATGATCCCTGGCGCTAGTGCAGTGCCTATTTTCGTGCACTTGTGGGGGCTGCAGGGGTCAGCCTTAGCCACGGTGCTGGGGATGGGAATCATCGCGGCATTCTTTCTCAGGGAACTGCGCCGCGAACATACCGGCTCGTGGGAAGTCCGCTGGCGCGTCGTACGCCGGCAGCTCGTGCTGGGGCGCGATCTCATTGTGCGCTCGTTGAGTTTCCAAGTGGCCTTTTTATCCGCAGCAGCTGTGGCTTCGCGCATCGGAACCGCACAACTGGCCGCGCATCAAATCTTGATGCAGTTGTGGAACTTCTTGTCCCTTGTGCTGGATTCACTGGCAATTGCCGCCCAGGCCTTGACCGGCGCGGCACTGGGTGCAGGCTCAGCGCGCTACGCCCGCACGGTGGGTACTAAGGTGACGCTCTATTCGACGTCCTTCTCCCTTGGACTTGCTGTGATTCTTGCGCTTGGTTCCGGGATCATCCCGCGGATCTTCACCACGAGCCCGGAAGTCCTCGAGGTGATCTCCGGACCTTGGTGGGTTATGACTTTCCTCGTCATCATCGGCGGGGTGGGCTTCGCCTTGGACGGCGTTCTCCTCGGCGCTGGGGATGCAGCTTTTCTTCGCACGCTGACCTTGGCGGCGGTACTTCTAGGCTTCCTTCCCGGCGTCTGGTTGGCTTTTGCTCTTGGCACCGGGCTTAGCGGAGTATGGGGCGGGATCGCCGCGTTCATCTTCATCCGCATGGTAGGCGTCGTCTGGCGCTTTCGCTCGATGCGGTGGGCGCGGGTCTAAGCCTGTGGTAGAAGTAGAGGGAATGTTCGTGTGAAGGAGGCATTATGACCACTCTGTGGGCCGTCTCCGATCTCCACGCGGCGGTGCGAGTCAACGGTGAGCGCATCGATGAACTCGTACCGCCGAATCCCCATGACTGGTTGATCGTCGCAGGGGACGTCGCCGAGCGCATTGACCTAGTGATCAACACCTTGGCGCGGCTGAAGAACCGCTATGCCACCGTCATTTGGGTGCCCGGCAACCATGAGCTGTTTTCTCGGGGACAGGACGCATTTAAGGGGCGCGCAAAATACGACCGGCTTGTTGAAGGCTGCCGTGAGATCGGCGTGATTACCCCAGAGGATCCTTATCCGGTCTTCGGAGGGGTGACCGTCGTCCCGCTGTTTACGCTGTACGATTACAGCTTTCGCCCGCCGGGGACCACGGTCGAACAAGAGCTTGCGAGCGCAAAGCAAAAGCAAATCGTCATGACCGATGAATTCGCCATTGCCCCCTTCGTCGATGTGCGTGCTTGGTGCTGGGACCGGCTGGCCTATTCAATTAAGCGCCTGTCCCGGGTGGAAGGGGAGACCGTCCTCATCAATCACTGGCCATTGGTCCAGGAGCCGACCCTCTACTTGCGCTGGCCCGAAGTGGCCTTGTGGTGCGGTACCCGCCACACGCGTTCGTGGCCGCGGCGCTACAACGCCAAAGCCGTGGTCTATGGGCATCTTCACATGCCAAACCGAGCCAATATCGACGGTGTGGACCACATCGAGGTTTCGCTAGGGTATCCGCGTGAATGGCAGGCACACGGTGGCCTCCAGCAGTGGCCGTATCCGGTGCTCACCATCGATGAGACGACGGGGAGGGCCGAGCATGCTTGAGCCTTCCCTCTTCCCAGAGTCTGCGCGCTACTGCTACGTGCGCACGGATGAGTCGATGACTAATCTCCTCAATTTCCATCACCTATCCCCTGAGGAGCGCGCTGTGGTCTCGCAGGCCGTGGACGTTCGCAAGTCGGAATTTGGGGATGCCCGCTGGTGCGCTCACCGCGCGCTGAAGGAGCTTAATTACACCGGCGAGGAACCTATTCTGCGCGGTGAGCGGGGCATGCCGCTGTGGCCGGAAGGCTACACGGGATCGATGACGCACACCGAGGGGTTGCGCGCAGCGGTGGCAGCGCCCACCACACACGTGCGCTCGATGGGACTCGACGCCGAGCCAGCGGAGCCCTTGCCGGAACACGTGTTGACGATGATCGCCCGGCCAGGGGAGATGCCGCAGTTGTCCCGCCTCCGCGCGGCGGGCATCTCCTGCCCGGACCGCCTGTTGTTTTGTGCGAAGGAAGCCACCTACAAGACGTGGTTCCCCATGACGCGGCGGTGGCTCGATTTCGATCAGGCCGAAATTGACTTGCGCCTCGACGGAACTTTAGTCTCCTACCTCCTAGCGCGACCGACCCCGGTGCCGTTCATTACCGGCCACTGGATCATTCGGGACGGCTATGTCATCGTCTCTGCCGCCGTCCCGGCGCTCAACTTTGAGAACTAAAGAGTGGAGGGGCGAGCGACAAAAACCGTGGCCAGGCGCTTGCCCTTCTCTTTGATTAGGGCGACGGATCGGCCCTGCGGATCGACGGCCGCGTAGGTGCCTTTCAACCCACGCGGCTCCAGCCACTTACCCATGGCCAAGGCCTGAGCCTCGTCATCGGTGACCTCCAAGACCGGATAGCTACGAGCGAGCGCCTCGTCGAGGCTCAAGGACAGCCTCGGGGAGGTCTCGAGGGCGTCGAGGGGGAGGGCGTCGTCAAGCGTAAAAGGCCCTACCTCCGTGCGGCGCAGCGCGGTGAGATGCCCGCCGACGCCGAGCGCTTCCCCCAAATCCCGAGCCAGCGAGCGGATGTAGGTGCCCGAAGAACAGGCCACCGACACGTCCAGATCAATGAACTCTCCGGTGCGCCGCGTATCGAGGATATCGAAGCGGCTGACTGTGACCGGGCGAGCTGGAATCTCAACCTCTTCGCCCGCCCGCACCCGTTCGTGGGCACGCTTGCCATCGATTTTGATCGCGGACACCGCTGCCGGACGCTGCATAATATCGCCGGTCAAGGCATCAACTTCCTGCGCAATAGCTGAACTTTCCACAGCGGTTGCCGGTTTACCCCACGTGGTTTCCCCCTCCGCGTCGTCGGTGTGGGTCGCCATGCCGAGGCGAATCGTGGCCTCGTAGGCCTTGGTGGAGGCCACCATGTGGGCGAGGAATTTCGTGCCGCGCTCAATGCCAACGACGAGCACCCCCGTGGCCATGGGATCTAGCGTGCCTGCGTGCCCCACCTTGCGGGTGTGGAAGAAGCGCCGCAGTTTTCCCACGACATCGTGCGAGGTCATGCCGGCGGGCTTGTCGACGACCACGAGGCCAGAACGTTCGAGCGGATCAGTCATGCCCTGCAGTCTAGGGCACCGTCTGCTGTGGGATAGCATGGTGCCCGTGGATATTTGGTACGGAATCGATAGCATCCCCGATGACCTCGGTCCGACGTCGGTGACAATTGGCGTCTTCGACGGCCTGCACCGCGGCCACCAGCAGCTCGTGACGAAGGCCGTCGAGCACGCGCGCGAACACGGTCATAGTGCGGTCATGGTGACCTTCGATCCGCACCCAGTTTCGGTGTTCCTTCCGGAGCGCGCGCCGTTGTCCGTCATTACTTTTGAGCGCCGCATGCAACTGGCGGAAGAAATGGGCATCGAGGCCGTGCTCGTCATCGATTTCACTGAGGAGCTCCGGGGCGTCGAGCCGCGCGAGTACGTGACGGACCTCCTTGTGGGGCGCTTGCATGCGGAACACGTCGTGGTGGGGGAGAATTTCACCTTTGGCGCGGGCGCGGCTGGTACGGCGGAGGCGCTGGCGGAATTCGGAGCCGAGCTCGGCTTCGGCGTTGACATCGTGCCCTTGCTTGACGACGACGGCGAGCGCGTCTGCTCCACCAACATCCGCGCCGCTCTTGCCAAGGGCGATATCGCGCGCGCGAACTGGGCGCTGGGGCGTCATTTCACGGTGACTGGGCCCGTCGTGCGCGGTGCAGGACGCGGCGGAAAGGAACTCGGTTTCCCGACCGCCAACCAGTACTTCCCGGAATCCGTCGCTATCCCAGCCGATGGCGTCTATGCGGGCTGGTTCGTGGTCGAGCCCACCGGCGCCCCTTTGGAAGGAGACATGGAGCCCGGTGTTCCTTATCCAGCGGCCATTTCGGTGGGCACAAACCCCACCTTCGGCGATGAGGAGCGCTCTGTGGAGTCCTTCGTGCTGGACCGCGACGCCGACCTCTACGGCCACGAGGCCACCGTGCATTTTGTCGATCACGTGCGCGACATGGAGAAATTCAACTCCGTTGAGGAGCTCCTAGCGGCTATGGAGCGCGACGTCGCCCGAGTTCGTGAGATTCTTGCCCGTGAGGCCTAAATGAAGATCATCCTCGACCTCGACACAGGAATCGACGACGCCCTCGCGCTCGCCTATGCCGTTGCGCACCCTGACCTCGAGCTGATCGGGGTCACCGGCACCTATGGCAACGTGCCGGTGGCCTTGGGAGTGCGCAACTCGCTGGCGTTGCTCGAGCTTCTCGACGCCTCGGACGTCCCTGTCTTTTCCGGCCCGACGCGGCCGGGCTTTAGCGTGGCTCCCATTTCGGCGTTCATTCATGGACGCAATGGCCTCGGCGAGGTTCTCTTGCCTCCGCCGCGGCGCAAAGCCTACGAGGATGCGGTGGGCTTTTTTGTCCGTTCGGTCCGCGAACATGGCGAGGACTTGGTGATAGTGCCGACGGGGCCGTCGACAAGCATTGCAGCCGCCATGCGCGAGGACCCGGACTTTGCCCGCAACGCCCGCATCGTGATGATGGGCGGCGCGCTAACCGTGCCCGGAAACGTCACTCCTTATGCCGAGGCCAACGTCTTCCAAGATCCCCAAGCCACGGACTATGTCTTTCGCCATGCACAGAACCTCACTATGGTGGGGCTCGACGTCACGTTGCGCACGTTGCTCACCAGGGAGCATACGAAGCAGTGGCGAGGCACGCGGACGGGCCGGATCTACGCGGACATCGTGGACTACTACATCCGCGCCTACAAAACGACGTCTCCGCACCTCGGCGGTTGTGGGCTCCACGATCCCTTGGCGGTGGCAGTGGCAGCGGATCTTTCGCTGGTCACATGCCTCGACCTCAATCTGCGGTGTGAGGAGAACGGACGCACCATCGGTGACCCTGAGCGCCTAAACAATCCCACCACCCGCGTGGCCGTTGCTGTCGACGACGCGCGCTTCGTCGAGGATTTGATGTCGAAGCTGGGCAGCCTCTATACTTCTACTTCGGCTTGCTGACTGCGGTCCACAGTAGTCACGGGCAGCGCCTTTCAGGCGCAACATTTCATGTGGACTGAAATACAATAGGAGATTTTTCCATGGCTTTGAGCACCGAGAAGAAGGCTGAAATCCTCAAGGAGTACGGCCTGCACGAGACCGACACCGGTTCCCCGGAGGCACAGGTTGCGCTGCTGACTTCCCGCATCAACAACCTGACCGAGCACCTCAAGGATCACAAGCATGATCACCACTCCCGTCGTGGTCTGCTGCTCATGGTTGGTCGCCGTCGTGGCTTGCTGAAGTACCTGGCCGCTAACGACGTTGACCGTTACCGCGATCTGATTTCTCGCCTGGGTCTGCGCCGCTAAGCGCTCGACTTTTAGCCCCCGCACCAAGTGTGCGGGGGTTTTCTTGTCCCTTCTGCTAAAATCCTTGGGCGTTGTCAGAAAACATCGAAGAAGAGGCGGCACCGAAGATCGCCATGACAGCTCCAAGGAGAGTTTCATACATGAGCGCTAAGAACGCTAAGAATCAAACGAACAACTCCGTCGAGTTCGCAATCGACGAGGACTACGGCATTACCGAGGCCATCGCCACCCTGGATAACGGCGATTTCGGCACCCGTACTATCCGTTTTGAGACGGGCCAGCTTGCCCGACAGGCTGGTGGCTCCGTGACCACCTACCTGGACGAGGACACCATGCTGCTGTCCACGACCACCGCTTCCAACCAGCCGCGTGAGGGCTTCGACTTCTTCCCGCTGACCGTGGATGTGGAAGAGCGCATGTACGCCGCGGGTAAGATCCCGGGCTCCTTCTTCCGCCGCGAGGGCCGTCCTTCCACCGAAGCTATCCTGGCCTGCCGCCTCATCGACCGCCCGCTGCGTCCGACCTTCGTGAAGGGTTTGCGCAACGAGGTTCAGGTCGTTGTCACGGTCCTCTCCATGGACCCGGAGGAGTACTACGACGTCGTTGCCATCAACGGTGCTTCTGCCTCCACTCAGCTCTCCGGTCTGCCGGTTTCTGGCCCGGTGGGTGGCGTGCGCATGGCGCTGATTGCCGATGACAAGCACCCGAAGGGACAGTGGGTGGCCTTCCCGAACAACGAGCAGCACGAGCGTGCTCTCTTCGAGATGGTCGTTGCCGGCCGCATCGTGAAGAAGGGCCGCAAGGACGACGTTGCCATCATGATGGTGGAGGCGGGCGCCGGCGTGAACGTGGCCGAGCGCATCAAGGAAGGTGCTCCGGCTCCGCAGGAATCCACCGTGGCTGAGGGCCTTGAGGCTGCCAAGCCTTTCATTAAGACCCTGTGCGAAGCGCAGGCAGGCCTGGCCGAGCGCGCCGCCAAGGAAACCCAGGAATTCCCGCTCTTCCCGGCCTATGGGGATGATGTCTACGCTGCTGTCGAAAAGGCTGCCTCCAAGAAGCTGGAGAAGCTGCTTACCATCCCGGGCAAGCAGGACCGCGACGATGCTACCAATGACTACATGGAGCAGGTTGAGGCACAGCTCATCGAGGACTTTGATGACCTCGATGAGGCTGATGCCTCCAAGCAGATCCGCAATGCATTCAATGCCGTGATGAAGGCCATCGTCCGCAACAAGATCCTCACTGAAGGATTCCGCATCGATGGCCGCGGCGTCACCGATATCCGTGACCTCGGCGTTGAGGTCGATCTCGTTCCGCGCGCCCATGGTTCCTCCCTCTTTGAGCGCGGTGAGACCCAGATTCTGGGTGTGACCACCCTGGACATGCTCAAGATGGAACAGCAGATCGACTCCCTGACCCCAGTGGAGTCCAAGCGCTACATGCACCACTACAACTTCCCGCCGTATTCCACCGGTGAGACCGGCCGTGTGGGCTCCCCGAAGCGCCGCGAAATCGGCCACGGTGCTCTGGCTGAGCGTGCCTTGCTGCCGGTTATCCCGTCCCGCGAGGATTTCCCTTATGCCATCCGCCAGGTTTCTGAGGCCCTCGGCTCCAACGGTTCCACCTCCATGGGGTCCGTCTGTGCATCCACCCTGTCCCTCTACAACGCGGGCGTTCCGCTGAAGGCACCGGTGGCAGGTATCGCCATGGGTCTTGTTTCCGGTGAGGTGAATGGCAAGGAAAAGTTCGTGGCGCTCACCGATATTCTCGGCGCTGAGGACGCTTTCGGCGATATGGACTTCAAGGTCGCCGGCACCTCCGAGTTCATCACTGCACTGCAGCTGGATACCAAATTGGACGGCATTCCTTCGCACGTGCTTGCCGACGCCCTCGAGCAAGCCCGCGACGCCCGTGCCGCTATCCTTGACACCATGGCTGAGGTCATCGAAGGCCCTGATGAGATGTCTGGCCTGGCTCCGCGCATTACCTCTGTGACCATTCCGGTGAACAAGATTGGTGAGCTCATTGGTCCGAAGGGCAAGACCATCAACGCCATCACCGAGGAGACCGGTGCCGATGTCTCCATTGAGGAAGACGGCACGGTGTATATCTCTGCCGCTACCGGCGAAGCCGCTGAGGCAGCTATTGAGCGAGTAAATGGCATCGCTAACCCGCAGCTACCCAAGGTGGGCGAGCGTTTCCTTGGCACCGTGGTTAAGACCGTGGCCTTTGGTGCCTTCGTCTCCCTGACCCCGGGCCGTGACGGCCTGGTGCACATCTCGAAGCTGGGCGGCGACGAGCGCATCGAAAAGGTCGAGGACGTCGTCAACGTTGGTGACAAGATCCAGGTTGAAATCGCGGACATTGATAACCGCGGCAAGATTTCCCTGGTTCCGGTTGAGGAGGACTAATCCTCAGATCACCTAGGAACGACTAGGACGAGGGCCCTGCCACCCAGCTCTTAAGTAGCTGAGGCAGGGCCCTTAGCGTTGCCGCGGCCGCTATTCTTGGAAGTCGAGTACCAAGCGCTTAGGGTGCTCAAGGAAAGTCACCGAGTACGGCGTCTTCTTTTTCAGGCCAATGACCAGTTGGGATTGTGCCTCGAATGAGGTGGTGTATACGACTTCACTCACCACGCCGGCACCAGGAGTATTTCCCGGCTTCATATATTTTTCTTCAAGCTGGGGAGTGGAAGGCCACGGGGTACCTTCGATTCCCAGATTGAGAAAAGCGCTTCCTTAAAAGCAGCGGCATTGGCTACCTGCCGGGAAGGAGGTGCCTGCGTGTCACTGGACTGCTGCGGTGCATCGGCGGTGCCTGTGCTCGACGGAATCGTGCTGACCAGCGGCGCCGGCAAAGTATCCGCGCCGCGATCCGCGCATCCGCCCAGCGGCATGATACATACAGCGGTGATGATTGCGACGATGGAAGCGGAAAGAAACTGGGCGCGACAATTTCGCTATCTCTTAAGCTGTACAAGTTGGATGAGGTTTCCTACAGTGTCGTCGAAGACAGCGATGATAGAGGGGCCGACGTCGGTGGGCTCCATAGTGAAATCCACGCCCTTTTCAGTGAGTTCCCTATATTCCTTCTCCACGTCTGCGGACAAGAACTGGGTGGCAGGAATGCCATCGGCCTTGAGCGCTGCTGCGTAGTCCTTGGACGCCGGGTGGGCCTTTGGCTCGAGGAGGAGCTCCGTATTTCCCTGACCTTCAGCATTGGTCACCGTGAGCCATCGAAAGTCTCCGTGGGTCACATCGACCTTGACTCGAAAGCCGAGCGTATTGACATAGAAGTCGTGCGCGCGAGCAACGTCATCGACAGGTACTGAAGCAATGTAGATCTGCATTCGCCCCATATAAACGAGCATGACGAAACCACGCCGGCGGCCCTGCCTGCAGCAGGGGAGACCTGACTAGGGCTGAGTGATACAGTCGTCGTTCTTTTCGACGGTGGGTGTGTTCTTGGTTTCTTGTCCTTTCGGTTGTTTGGAGTGTGGTGTCGTCGTTTGATTCGACGAGGGCTAGGCCCCCTGTTCTTCGTCATCGTCGTCGTTTGATTCGACGACTCAGGTTTTAGAAGGGGATGTCCTCGCCGCTGTCGGTGTTGGTCTGGGTTTCGGCTTCGGCTTTGGCTTGTTGTTGTGCGTAGTCGTCGAGTTC